>NZ_JBIVJP010000032.1:0-33159 GCF_044750285.1 Streptomyces sp. NPDC088812
CAACGGGCAGCACGCCTACTACCAGCTGATCCACCAGGGCACCAAGCTGATCCCGGCCGACTTCATCGGCTTCGCCCGGCCCGTGGACGGGCTGACCGACGGGCTCAAGGCGCAGCACGACCTGCTGATGGCGAACTTCTTCGCCCAGACCCAGGCCCTCGCCTTCGGCAAGACCCCCGAGGAGGTCCGCGCCGAGGGCGTGCCCGAAGAGCTGGTCGCCCACAAGACCTTCCGGGGCGACCACCCCACCACCACCGTCCTCGCCACCGAGCTGACCCCCTCGGTCCTCGGCCAGCTCGTCGCCCTCTACGAGCACAAGGTGTTCGTCCAGGGCGCCGTCTGGAACATCAACTCCTTCGACCAGTGGGGCGTCGAACTCGGCAAGGTCCTCGCCAAGCGCCTCGAGCCCGCCCTCACCGAGGGCGCGGACGTCCCCGGTCTCGACCCCTCCACCGCCGCCCTCGTGGCCGCCTACCGCGAACTGAAGGAAGTGCACTGACATGCAGCTGGGTCTGATCGGTCTGGGCAAGATGGGCGGCAACATGCGCCAGCGTCTGCGCAACGCCGGCCACACCGTCGTCGGCTACGACCGCAACCCCGACGTGTCCGACGTGAGCAGCCTCGCCGAACTGGTCGAGCGGCTCGAAGCGCCCCGCGCGGTCTGGGTGATGGTCCCGGCCGGCCCGGCCACCCAGTCCGTCGTCGACGAGCTCGGCGGCCTGCTCGCGGCCGGCGACACGGTCGTCGACGGCGGCAACTCCCGCTGGACCGACGACGAGAAGCACGCCGCCGAACTCGGCGCCAAGGGCATCGGCTTCGTCGACGCGGGCGTCTCCGGCGGCGTGTGGGGTTTGAAGAACGGCTACGCCCTGATGGTCGGCGGCGACAAGGAGCACGTCGACCGCCTCCAGCCGGTCTTCGAGGCACTCAAGCCGGAGGGCCCCTACGGCTACGTCCACGCCGGCAAGGTCGGCGCCGGGCACTTCTCGAAGATGGTCCACAACGGCATCGAGTACGCCATGATGCAGGCCTACGCCGAGGGCTGGGAGCTGCTGGAGAAGGTCGACTCGGTCACCGACGTGCGCGAGGTGTTCCGCTCCTGGCAGGAGGGCACGGTCATCCGTTCCTGGCTGCTGGACCTGGCGGTCAACGCCCTCGACGAGGACGAGCACCTGGACAAGCTGCGCGGCTTCGCCCAGGACTCCGGCGAGGGCCGCTGGACCGTCGAGGCCGCCATCGACAACGCCGTACCGCTCCCGGCGATCACGGCCTCGCTGTTCGCGCGGTTCGCCTCCCGCCAGGAGGACTCGCCGCAGATGAAGATGATCGCCGCGCTGCGCAACCAGTTCGGCGGCCACGCCGTCGAGTCGGCGAAGGGCGAGTAACGCCGCCGCGGGGGGCTTCCTTTCGTGGGGCACCCCGCACCATCCCCGTGAGGCAGCGGCCGGTTGACACCGGCGAAGAGGGCCCGCCAGAGTCGCGGCTGATGGAGATCAACGATCTGACACCGGCCGAACAGCGCGTCTGGCGGGCCTTCGCCACGGGGGCGACCGTCGACTTCCGCGACGACGGCGACGGCGAACAGGCGCTGCGCGCGGTGGTGTTGCGCGCCCTCCTGCTCAACGGACCGACGGAACCGGGAGAGGTGGCCGCCCTCAAGGTCAGGGGGGCGTTCGTCACCGGCCCCCTGGACCTGCGGTACGCCACGCTCGGCAGCGTCGTCCACCTCACCCACAGCCGCTTCGACCACGCCCCGGACTTCGTCGGCGCCCATCTGCGCTACGTCAGCCTGCGCGACTCCGAGATGCCCGGTCTGTCGATGACGCGGGCCCGGATCGACGGCAGCGTACGGCTGACGCGCTGCCGGTTCGGCGGTCATGTGCGGCTGGACGGGGCGCAGATCGCCGGAGCACTCTTCCTGGAGCGGGCCGAGCTCACCGCCGTCGACCCCGGCCTGCCGGTGCTCCATCTCCACCAGATCGGCGTCGACGACGACCTCTGCGCCCGCGGTCTGCGCGCGCACGGCCTGGTCCGGCTCGACGGCGCCACCGTCGCCGGTTCGCTCGACCTGGAGGACGCCGAGCTGAGCAATCCCGGCGCGCACGCCCTGGACGCCGAGTCCCTGGGGGTGGGGGCCAATCTGCTGGGCCGGCGGCTGCGCGCGCGGGGCAGGATCGAACTGCGCGGTGCCCGCATACCCGGCCGGGTGGACCTGCTCCAGGCGTCCCTCTCCCACCCCGGGAACACCGCCCTGCGCGCCAGCAGCTGCGTGATCGGCGAGTTCTGGCTGCGCGGCGGCCCCCAGGTCGAAGGCCGGCTCAACCTGCGGCGCGCCGAGATCAACCAGCTCGACCTGGAACCGGAGATGCTCCCCGAGGAGGTGCGCCTGCTCGACCTCACCTACACGTTCCTCACCCCGCACGAGCCCGCCGAGCGCCGGCTGCCGATGCTGGAGCGCGACGACGGCGGGTTCGACCCGCACGGCTACGAGCAGCTCACCGCCGCCTACCGCAGGACCGGCGACGACCGGGCGGCCCGGCTGGTGCAGCTCGCCAAGCAGCGCCGCCATCGTTCGACGCTCCCCTGGTACGGGCGGCTGTGGGGCCACCTCCAGGACGCGGCCGTCGGCTACGGCTTCCGCCCGCTGCGGGCCGCGGGCTGGCTGCTGTCGCTGCTCGCGGTCGGCTCGGTCGCCTTCGCGCTGGATCCTCCCCCGCCGCTCAAGGCGTCCGAGGCACCCGACTTCCACCCGGTCTTCTACACCCTCGACCTGCTGCTGCCCGTCATCTCCTTCGGGCAGGAGTCCGCGTTCGCCCCGTCCGGCCTCCACCAGACGCTGGCGTACGTCCTCGTCGTCACCGGCTGGATCCTGGCCACGACGGTCGTCGCGGGCGTGACGAGGACCGTCAGCCGGCAGTGACCGGCTCCCGGCAAAGACGGTCAACCGGCGGGGACCGTCAGCCGGCGGGGACCGTCAACCCGCGGGTACCGTCAGCACCGGCAGTGACCGGCTCCCGGCGAAGACGGTCAACCGGCGAAGACGGTCAGCCGGCGGGGACCGTCAGCACCGGCAGTGACCGGCTCCCGGCAAAGACGGTCAACCGGCGGAGACCGTCAGCCGGCGGGTACCGTCAGCACCGGCAGTGACCGGCTCCCGGCGAAGACGGTCAGCCGGCGGGGACCGTCAGCCGGCGGGTACCGTCAGCACCGGCAGTGACCGGCTCCCGGCGAAGACGGTCAGCCGGCGGGGACCGCCAGTCGGCAGTGACCGTCAACCGGTGACGGTCAACCGGCGGTGACGGTCAACCGGCGGAGACGCTCCCGCCGCGAGCCCGGGGCCGGCCGCGGCACCCCGCTCCCACCCCCACTCCCGTCCCGGCGGGTGGTCGCCCGCCGGCGGGCCGGCTCACTTGCGGGCCGGGACCGCGCCGGCCAGCTCGGCGATGTCCGCGAGCATCCGGGCGCTGTCGGGCTCCCGGCCGGTGAAGAGGCGGAAGGCGTCCACCGCCTGGAAGACGGCCATGCCGCCGCCGTCGAGGGTGGCGCAGCCCAGGTCCCGCGCGGTGCGCAGCAGCTCGGTCTCCAGGGGCCGGTAGACGACCTCGGCCACCCACAGGCCGGGGCCCAGCAGGTCGGCGGAGAGAGGCAGGCCGGGGTGGGCGGCCATGCCGGTGGGCGTGGCGTGCACCAGGCCGCCGACGCCGTCAGCGTCCGCGAGGAGTCCGGACAGGCGGTCCGGCGTGGCGGCGGCGGCCCGGCCCTCACCGAAGTGCCCGTTCAGCGCGTCGGCGAGGGCGGCGGCCCGCTCCGGCAGGGCGTCCACCACGGTCACCCGGCCGGCGCCGAGGGTGAGCGTGGCGTGCGCGACGGCCGCGCCCGCGCCGCCCGCGCCGAGCTGCACCACCCGCTCCAGCGGGGCGTCGGGCAGTCCGCGGGCGAAGGAGGCGGCGAAGCCGGTGACGTCCGTGTTGTGGCCGACGGCCCGGCCGTCCGCCTCGAAGACCACGGTGTTGACCGCGCCCAGCGCCTCCGCCTGCGGCGCGAGGCCGTCGAGGTGCGGGATGACGAGCTGCTTGCACGGGTGGGTGATGTTCAGCCCGTCGAAGCCGAGGTCCCGGGCGGCCCGCACCAGGTCGCCGACCGCCTCCGGCTCCACGCCGACGACGTCGATGTCGATCAGCCGGTACAGGTAGCGCAGGCCCTGGCGCTCGGCCTCCCGCTCGTGCAACGCCGGGCTGAGCGAGGGACCGATGCCGGAACCGATGAGTCCGACGAGATACGAGTCCTTGGTCACGCGGACCTCCTGAACCGAACCGAGATCTCATGACCGAGCCGAGATCTAATGTACGAACTAGTACGTTAGCTATATCAGCCGAACGGGTCCACGGGAAGACCCCGGCGGCCCGTCCCCCGGCTGCTTCTACAATCACCGGCACTGGCCCTACGCCCGGAGGAACCCGATGACCAGCGTCGACGAACCGGTACGACCAGGCGGACGGATCCGCGACGCCGCCCGCACCCAGGCGGAGATCCTCGACGTGGCCACCCGGGAGTTCGCCCGCGCCGGGTACGCCGGTGCCCGCGTCGACGACATCGCCGCCCGCACCCGCACCACGAAGCGGATGATCTACTACTACTTCGGCGGCAAGGAGCAGCTCTTCACCGCCGTCCTGGAACGGGCCTACGGCGTGATCCGCGAGGCCGAGCAGGAACTCGACGTCGAGCACCTCGACCCGGTCGCGGCCATCCGCCGGCTGGCGGAGGTCACCTTCGACCACCACGAGCAGCACCCCGACTTCATCCGCCTGGTCAGCATCGAGAACATCCACGAGGCCGAGCACATCGCCGCCTCCGAGAAACTGGGCAGGCTGAGCTCCCCCGCGCTCGACGTGATCCGCCGCATCCTGACCACCGGGCAGGAGTCCGGCCTGTTCACGGCCGATGTGGACGCCGTCGACCTGCACGCGATGATCAGCTCGTACTGCTTCTTCCGGGTGGCCAACCGGCACACCTTCGGCGCCCTGTTCGGGCGGGACCTGGTCGACCCGGCGCGGCGCGAGCACTACCGGACCATGCTCGGCGACATGGTGATCGCCTATCTGACGGCGGAGCGCTCCGCGGACTGAACGCGGGGGGCTCCAGCTCTTGACACCGGGGAAACACGGGCGCAACATCCCTAGCCAACCGCTATTAACTATCCAGTGCGTTAACAAGCCGGGTCGCACCCGGCCGAGCCGTCCCGACACCCCAGGGATCCGGTCGCCCCCGCCTTCCTCGTTGTCGCCCACTCCGCCTACGGTGGAGTCCCCAGAAGGAGCACGCCGTGTCCGTCCCCGCCGCACCCCACGACGCCGCCCCGCCCGGTCAGCCGAAGAAAGCCGCCACCGCCGCCTGGATCGGCAGTGCCCTGGAGTACTACGACTTCTTCATC
This sequence comes from Streptomyces sp. NPDC088812, assembly GCF_044750285.1. NCBI lineage: Bacteria > Bacillati > Actinomycetota > Actinomycetes > Kitasatosporales > Streptomycetaceae > Streptomyces > Streptomyces sp. NPDC088812. The sequence continues at coordinate 5,432 of NZ_JBIVJP010000032.1, forward strand.
TACGGCAGCGCGGCGGCGCTGATCTTCCCGGAGATCTTCTTCGACGAGTCCGACCCGGCCACCGCGACCCTGCTGTCCCTGGCCACCTTCGGCGTCGCCTACGCGGCCCGCCCGGTCGGAGCGCTCTTCCTCGGCCACTTCGGTGACCGCGTGGGCCGCAAGAAGATCATGGTCTTCACCCTCATCCTCATGGGCGTCTCCACGTTCCTCATCGGCTGTCTGCCCACCCGCGACCAGGTCGGCGCCCTCGCCCCCGTCCTGCTGGTGCTGTGCCGGGTCCTGCAAGGCATCTCCGCCGCCGGCGAGCAGGCCAGCGCCAACTCCATGACGCTGGAACACGCCCCACCGAACCGGCGCGGGTTCTTCACCAGCTTCACCCTCAGCGGCACGCAGGGCGGCCAGCTCCTGGCCACGCTGGTCTTCCTCCCCGTCGCCGCGCTCCCCGAGGAGCAGCTGATGTCATGGGGCTGGCGGGTGCCGTTCTGGATGAGCATCGCGGTCGCCGTCGTCGGCTACGTCATCCGCCGCAAGCTGGAGGAGACGCCGGCCTTCGCCCAGCAGGCGGACAGCGAGGGCGTCGCCAAACTGCCGCTGGCCGTGCTGATGCGCGAGCACTGGGCGGACGTGCTGCGGGTGATCGCGGGCGCGCTCGTCGCGTCGGTCTCCACGATCTTCACCGTGTGGGCGCTGGCGTACGCCACCGGCGACGCGGTCGGGATGAGCCGCTCCTCCATGCTGTGGGTGGGCGCGCTGGCCAACGTGGCCGCGCTCGCCGCGATCCCGCTGTGGGCGTCCCTGTCCGACCGCATCGGCCGCCGCCCGGTCTTCCTGATCGGCGCAGCGGGCAGCGCCGTGGCGATGTTCCTCTACCTGTGGGCGATCTCCACGGGCTCCTACCCGCTGACCCTGGTGCTCGGCATCGTCGCCTTCGGCATCGTCTACAGCGCGGCGAACGGCGTGTGGCCCGCGTTCTACGGCGAGATGTTCGCGACCCGCGTCCGTCTGTCCGGCATGGCGGTCGGCACCCAGATCGGCTTCGCCGTGGCCGGTTTCGCGGTCACGTTCGCCGCGCAGATCGCCGGCCCCGGCGGTGACGACTGGATGGCGGTGGCCCTGTTCACGGCGGCCCTGTGCGTGCCGCCGGTGATCGCGGCCCTGTCGGCGCGGGAGACCGCGAAGGTGCCGACCGAGGAGCTGGGCGAGCGCGCCCACCGGGAGGCGGCCGAGCGGGAGACCGTGACGGCCTGAACCCGGACCCCGCGACCGAGACGGCCCGCGCCGCGAGCGGGCCCACCCGGACCACCCGAGCCCACCGGGCCGGGTGGTCCTGGCGTTTCGGTGCGGTGCCGGGCCGGAGCATCGGGCACCGTGCCGGTCCGGGCGTACAGGCCATACAGGCCGTACAGGCCGGGGTGTCCGGGCCCGGCGCCCGGTGGCACGGCCCGGCGCGTCAGGGTCCGTCCGCTCCCTTGGGGATGCCGTACGCCCGCTCCGCTCGCAGCCGGACGACCAGGCGGCGGTCGCGGACCATGGCCGCGCGGTAGTCCTCCCAGTCGGGGTGCTCGCCCAGGACGTCGCGGTAGAGGCGGACGAGTTCCTCGACGGTCTCGTCGTAGGGGTGCTCGGCGACGGGCGAGAGCTCGGCGGTGGCCTCGACGACGGTGTAGGCGCGGCGGTCGGCGGCGGACACGTGGTACGACGCCCGGGGGTCCCGGCGGAGGTTGCGGGTCTTGGCGCGGTCGTCCGTGACGGAGATCCGCAGCACGCCGTCGTCCGGGTCGTAGTGGTGGGTGACGTTCGACAGCTGCGGGCGGCCGTCGCGCTTGAGGGTGACCAGTACGCCGTCGCGGCCCTCGGAGAGCAGCGCCAGCAGGGCGTGCTGCGTGGTGTCCTGAGTCATGTCCGGAACAACCGGCGCACGCCCCGTCGGCATTCCCCTCTCGCCCGTCGGCATTCCCTCTGCCCCGTCCGCGTCGGCGGGCAGCCCTGTCCGCGTCGGTAGACAGTGTCTACTCCATTCTGCTAGACACTGTCCATGAGCGATGACGGGAAGCCCGGCCCGGATCTGCGGGTCCGGCTCGTGGACGTGGGGGTGGAGCTGGTCGCCCGCGAGGGTGTCGGGGCGCTGACGCTGCGGGAGATCGCGCGGCGGGCCGGTGTCTCGCACGGGGCGCCGCGCCGCTACTTCCCCACGCACCTGGAGCTGTTGTCGGCCATCGCCCGCCGGGGCTTCACCGAGCTGGCCGGGCGGGTGACGACCACCCTCGGCGACGGGACCGCCCCGGCGCGCGAGCAGGTCGGTGACCTGGGGCTCACCTACCTGCGGTTCGCCCTGGACAACCCCGGCATGTACGAGCTGATGTTCCGGCACGACCTGTTGCGCAGCGGCCATCTGCGGCTGCGGGACACCAGCCTGCCGCTGTTCCGCGTGCTGGTGGACCTGGTCGGGCGCGTCCGCCCCGCCGCCGACGCCCCCGTCGTCGCGGGCGCGCTCTGGGCCAACCTGCACGGCATCGCCCAGCTGTGGCGCTGGGGCAGTCTCCAGTTCGCGACCGGAACCGACGACTTCGCACCGCTGCTGCGGACCGCGATCGACGCGCACCTGGGGCCGGAGGCCGGCCGGTGAACCGCCGTGCGGTTCTGGCGGGCAGTGTGGCGGGGGCCGTGGTGGTCGCCCTGGACGGCACCGTCCTCACGGTCGCCCAGCCCACCCTCCGCGGTGATCTCGGCGCCTCCGTCGCCCAGGTCCAGTGGACCGGCACCGGCTATCTCGTGGCCGTGGCGAGCCTGCTGGTGTTCGCCGGGCGGCTCGGCGACCGGTGCGGGCACCGGCGTACGTTCGCGGTCGGCATGCTCGGTTTTGGAGCGGCCTCCGCGGGCATCGCGGTGGCGCCCGGCGTGGGCTGGGTGATCGCCCTGCGCGTCGTACAGGGCCTGTTCGGGGCCCTGTTGCAGCCGGCGACCCTCGGCATGCTGCGGGCGGCGTACCCGGCGGACCGGCTGCGGCGGCCGATCGCGGTGCGGACGGCCGCGATCGGCCTCGCGGCCGCTGCCGGGCCGGTGGTGGGCGGGGCGCTGACGACCGGGTTCGGATGGCGGGCGGTGTTCCTGCTGAACGTCGTGCCCTGTCTGGTGTTCGGGGTGCTCGCCCTCGCCCCGGGGACGCGGCCGCGGCGGCCGCTCGCGGACACGCGGCCCGCCGTGGCCCTGGACGTGCCCGGGGCGCTGCTGCTCGCGGTGGCGCTGGCGTGTCTGGTGCACACCCTGGTCGCGCCGCTCGCCGTGACCGCCGCACCCGGCGCCGCGGTGGCCGCGGTGGCCGTCCTGGCCGGCGCGGCCTTCGTGACGCACGAGCGCCGCACCGCCTCCCCGCTGCTGCCCCCGGACGTCATCGGCCTCCCCGCGGTGGGCGGGGCGCTCGCCCTGCTGGTCACCGCGTCGGCGGCCCTCAACGGCGCGCTCTTCGCCTGTGTCTACGTCCTCCAGGACGGCCTGGGGCTCACCCCGCTGCGCACCGCCCTGCTCAGCCTGCCGCTGGCCGCGCTGCTGATCGCCGCGGCGCCGGCCTCCGCGGTCCTGCTGCGCCGGGCCGGCGCGGCCCTCCCGGTCGCCGGGGCGGTGGCCGTCCTCGCCGCAGGTCTCCTCGTCCTCGCCGGAGCGTCCGGACAGGGCGGCTTCTGCCTCGGGTTCGCGCTGGTGGGGGCGGGTTTCGGCACGGTGATGACGGCGGCCACCCATGTCGTCGTACGGCAGGCTCCCGCCAGGTCGGCCGGGGTCGCGGGCGGGTTGCAGCAGACGGCGATGAACGTCGGACCGGTGCTCGGTGTGGCGTCCGCGACCGTGCTCATGGGCCAGGCCGGGCCCCGGGCCCCGCTCGTCGCGCTGGCCGTGGCGGCCGTGGCGGCGGTCCCCGTCTGCCGGCTGCTGCCGGGCCGGTCGCGTCCCGGCCCCGACGCCCTCCCGGCGATCCCCCCGGCGGTCCCCCCGGCGATCCTTCCGGCGCCGCGGCCGGCGGGCCCTCCCCCGGCACCCGCCGGTCGGAGCGACACGGAGCACACCCCTGACGGCGTCGGGAAAGGCCCTTTCCCGCCGTCCCTGCGCGATCATGAGGTCTGAGGCCGTTCCGGCGGGGTATGCCGGACCGCACCTCGAACGAACGCACCGGAGGAGAGCGATGGCACAGCTGCGACAAGAGGTCGACCCGAGCGAGGTCGGGCTGGACGCGAAGGCCCTGGTCCGCCTCGACCAGCACGTCGCCCACCTGGTCGACGAGGGGCGTCTGCCGGGCTTCCTCGTGGCCGTCGCCCGCGGTGGCCGTGTCGCGCACCTCACCACCCACGGCCACCGCGACATCGCCGCCGGGCTGCCCGTCACACCGGACACGATGTGGCGGATCTACTCGATGACCAAACCGTTCACGTCCGTCGCCGCGCTGATGCTGGTGGAGGAGGGCCGGCTCTCCCTCGACGACCCCGTCGCCGCCCACCTGCCGGCCTTCGCCGACCAGCGCGTCCATGTCTCCGGTTCCGGCGCCGACATGACGACCCGTCCGGTGGAACAGCCCGTCCTCGTGCGGCATCTGATGACCCACACGGCGGGCCTGACCTTCGCCTTCTACCACTGCCACCCCGTGGACGCCCTCTACCGCGAGGCGGGCCTGGAGTCGGCGGTGCTGCCGGGCTCGGACCTGGCCGAGACCGTCGAGGCGTACGCGCGTCTGCCGCTCCAGTTCGAGCCGGGCACGCAGTGGAACTACTCGGTCGCCACCAACGTCCTCGGCCGGATCATCGAGGTCGTCTCCGGACAGCCCCTCGACACGTTCCTCACCGAGCGGATCTTCCGCCCGCTCGGCCTGCCGGACGCGGGCTTCCAGGTCGACGGCGAACAGGCGGGCCGGCTGGCCGAGCTGTACGGGGACACCGACGACGGCGGCCTGGAGCCGATCCCCGGCCTGCCGCTGTCCGGGCGGCCCCGGTTCCTGTCCGGCAGCGGCGGGATGGTCGCGACCGCGTACGACATCCACCGGTTCACGGAACTGCTGCGCCGTCGCGGCGAACTCGACGGCACCCGTCTGCTCAGGCCGGACACGGTGGACCTGATGACCCGCAACCACCTGCCCGGCGGCGCCGACCTGCGCACCGTCGGCAGCCGCCCGGCGCACGACGAGCCCGGCAACGACGGCGTCGGCTTCGGCCTCGGCGTCTCGGTGGTGATCGCCCCGGAGCGCACCCAGGCGCCGTCCGGGCTCGGCACCTACGGCTGGAGCGGGGTGGCCACGACGACGTTCTGGGTCGACCCGAGCCGCGACCTGACCGTGCAGTTCCTGACACAGGTGAGGCCGAGGAGGTCGCTGAAGCTGTACCCCGACCTCAAGCGCCTGGTCCACGAGGCGGTCATGGACTGACGGGGGCCGGGGACGCCGGGCGGGGGCCGAGCCGGGCCGGGCCTCAGGACCAGTGGGCCACGGCGTCCAGGTGGGGCAGGTGGTGGTCCAGCCGCTCCCGCTTGGTGCGCAGGTACGTGATGTTGTTCTCGCACGGCGGGATCAGCAGCGGCACCTGCTCGGCGACCTCGACGCCGTTGTCCACCAGTGCCTCGCGCTTGCGCGGGTTGTTCGACATCAGACGGACCGAGCGCACCCCCAGGTCCTTCAGGATGCCGGCGGCCACCCCGTAGTCGCGGGCGTCCACCGGCAGTCCGAGGGCGAGGTTCGCCTCGACGGTGTCCAGGCCCTCCGCCTGGAGGGCCATCGCCCGCAGCTTGGCGAGCAGTCCGATACCGCGCCCTTCGTGCCCGCGCAGATAGACGACTATGCCGCGCCCCTCGGCGACGACCGCCCGTAGCGCCGCGTCCAGTTGATCGCCGCACTCGCAGTGCTGGGAGCCGAACGCGTCGCCGGTGAGGCACTCCGAGTGCAGCCGCGTCAGCACGTCCTCGGTGCCGATCTGGCCGTACACCAGGGCCACCTGCTCGTCACCGCGGTCGTGGTCGAGGTAGCCGACCGCCTGGAAATTCCCGTACACGGTGGGCAGCGGCGCATTCACCACACGCTCCACACCGCTGCGCTGCGGGGACTTCTTGCCGAGGACGCCTATTTTTTCTGTCATGATCTGGTTCCTGGTTTCTGAGCGGAGACGAAAGGCCGGGAAATGATGAGTGGTTCGGGAATACGGACGGACGTGTACGGGCCGCTGCCGGCGGACACCACGGAGGACGTGCGCGCCCGCGGCGCGGGCCTCACGACGCAGGTGGCGGTCCTGCCCGTCGGCAGCTTCGAACAGCACGGCCCGTACCTGCCGCTGGCCACGGACACGCTCGTCGCGTGCGCCATCGCCCGGGAGATCGCCGCCGCGTACCCGGTGCACCTGCTGCCGCCGGTGACCATCGCCTGCTCGCACGAGCACGCGGCCTGGCCGGGGACCGTCAGCATCTCCTCCGTGACCCTTCACTCGGTGGTACGGGACATCGCGGCGTCGCTGCGCCGCTCGGGCGTCGAGGCCCTGGTACTGGTCAACGGGCACGGCGGGAACTACGTCCTGGGCAACGCGGTCCAGGAGTCGTCCGCCCGCGGCGAGCGGATGGCGCTCTTCCCGGCCCCGGAGGACTGGGAGGCGGCGCGGGAGCGGTCCGGGGTGTCGACCTCGTTGCTCACCGACATGCACGCCGGGGAGATCGAGACCTCGATCCTGCTGCACGCCCATCCGGAACTCGTCCGGCCCGGTTACGAGTCCGCCGATCTCACCGCGGACGACCGTCGCCATCTGCTCACGCTGGGAATGTCCGCCTATACCGATTCAGGCGTCATCGGCCGTCCTTCCCTGGGGTCCGCGGAAAAGGGGAAGGAACTCCTGGCAAGCCTGGCGGATTCCTTCGGCGCGTATTTCTCGATACTGACGGAATCGGCCGGGACCGCCGATCCGGAAGAAACCGAAACCGAAACCGAAGCCGGCGTCGAAGCCGGAGCCGGCACCGCGGCCGGAGCCGGAATCGGCACCGCGGCCGGAGCCGGAATCGGCACCACGGCCGGAGCCGGAATCGGCACCGCGGCCGGAGCCGGAGCCGGCACCGCGGCCGGAGCCGGAGCCGGCACCGCGGCCGGGGCGGGAATCGGAGCCGCCGGGACCGGAGCCGCGGAGGGCGAGCGCGGGTAGCGCCCGTCGGGCGCGTGGCCGGGTCCGGCGTCCGCCACGACGCTCCCGGCCGCGCCCGCGCCCGCCGTCGAGCCGGGCGCCGCCGCCCCGCCGCGCAGGCCCTCGTACCAGCGCACGACGAGGACGACGGCGCCCGGCAGCGCGGCCGCGAAGCTCAGCACCCCGTACACGACGGCGACCGCCAGTCCGGTCTGCGCGCCGAGTCCGGCCGCGCCGAACGCCCAGGCGGTGACGCCCTCCCGGGGACCGAAGCCGCCGACGTTCAGCGGCAGGCTCATCGCGAGCAGGGCGAGGACCGCGAGCGGCAGCACCGTCAGGACGGGCGCGGTGCTTCCGGCGACCCGGGCGGCCACGACGAACGTCGCGACGTGCCCGGCGAGGACGACCACGGACGACAGGGCGACGCCGGGCCCGTTGCGCCGGGACAGCAGCCCCTCGCGGGCCTCCGCCAGCGCCGCCCGCGCCCGCCCGCCGCGCCGCCCCGCCGGGGAGTTCATCCGCACGGCGGCGACGACGGCGAGCGCGCCCACCGCGCCGAGCGCGGCGAGCGGCGCGACGTGCCGTACGTCGGCCCTGACCGGCGACGGCAGCACCAGCAGGACCGTCACTCCCCCGGCGGCCAGCACGAGTTGCCCCGCCGTGCGCTCCAGCGCCACGGCCCGCACACCGCGGCCCACGTCGCCGGCGCTCCGCCCGTGCCGTACCGCGCGGTGCACGTCACCGAGGATGCCGCCGGGCAGGGCCGCGTTCAGGAAGAGCGAACGGTAGTAGTCGGCGACGGCAGGCCCGAGCGGCAGCCGGATGCGCAGACCGCGCGCCACCAGCGCCCACCGCCACGCGCTGAACACGGTGGTGACCGCCCCGATGCCCAGGGCCGCCAGCAGCGTGGCCAGGTCGATCCGGCGCACCCCCTCCAGGAACACGCCGGTGCCCATCCGCCACACCAGGACGGCGAGGACGGCGACTCCGGCGAGCGTCCCGAAGTGCGCGCGCACACCCCGCACGACCCGCCCGACCCGCGATCGCCTCGCGGCGCCCGGGGTGCCGGTACCGGTCCGGGCAGCCGTGGCGCAGGGCCCGGTGGCCGCGGCGCGGGGGCCCGCGGCGGTACCGGCGCCGACGCCCGCACCGGGACCGGTTCCGGTCTCGGTTCCGGTTCCGGTCTCGGTTCCGGTCCCGGTCTCGGTTCCGGTCCCGGTTCCGGTCCCGGTCTCGGTTCCGGTCCCGGTCTCGGTTCCGGTCCCGGTCTCGGTTCCGGTCCCGGTCTCGGTTCCGGTCCCAGGTCCGGTGTACGGTCCGGCGGCCGGTCCCGCCGGGTCCGCGTCCGCGGGAGCGGTTCCCTCAGGAACCGTGCCCACCGAAGCCCCGCCCTCCGGGACCGCGTCCGCCAGGACCGCGTCCACCGCTTCCCCGGCCCGGGGCGGGCACGTGGTGGTGCCGGTGCCCGCCGGGCTGGTGCCGCGCCGGGTCGGCACCGCCGACCGACGGCGGGCGGGCGGCATCGCGCCCTCGGGGCGTGCCACGGGCGGCGCCGTGCACACCGGAGCGCCCACGGTGTCCACGACGCTCACGGTGTCCACGGTGTCCGCGCCCATCACGCGCCGCCCGTCGGCCGCGCGAGGGCGAGCAGGTCGCTGTGGTGGACGGTGACGCGCAGTTCGCCGGCCGCGCAGGCGGCGAGCCGGGCGGTGAGGTAGGTCCGGGCGCGGTCGGCGAGGCCGGGACGCTGTTCGACGGCCGCGCCGACCCAGCCGCGCAGCCACTGCTCGGTGAGGGCGGCCTCGTCGGGGCCGAGCCGCCAGGCGCTGGGGTGCACCTTGACGGTGGCGCCGTGCTCGGCGAACGCCTCGCAGGCGACGGTGACCGCGTCGGGGCCGAGGAGGCCGCCGCGCCGCTGATGGTCGTTGAAGGCGGCGGCGATCTCGTCGTCCAGGGGGTCGTGCGGGGTCAGTTCGACGCGGCCGGCGACCGACAGGGTCAGCAGGGCGGGGCAGCCGGCGCCCGCGCAGGCCGCGGCGAGGGTCTCGACCTCCTCGCGGGTGAGGACGTCGAGCAGTGCCGAGGCGGTGACCAGCGAGGCGCCGACCAGGGCGTCCGGGGTGAGCCGGGCGACGTCGCCGCGGCGCGTCTCGACGGTGACGCGGCTGCCGTCGGCGGCGGCGCGCGGGGAGGCGACGGCCGCGAAGTGCAGCAGGTAGGGGTCGCGGTCGTGGAGGATCCAGTGCTGGGCGCCGTCGAGGCGGGGCGCCAGCCAGCGTCCCATGGAGCCGGTGCCGCAGCCCAGGTCGTGCACGGCGAGTCCGCCGCAGCGGCCGGGCAGGTTGGCGAGCCGGATCCGCAGCGGGTCCAGCAGGTCCACCGAACGTGCGGCGGCGTCGGCGGGCTCGCGCAACTGGAGCCATTCGGGGGCGTAGCGGGGCGGCTCGTCGGCGTCTGCGTCGGCGTCCCCGCGCAGCCGTACGGTGGACCGCTCGCCGGGTCGGGCCACGGGCCCGGCGCCCTCGACGACGGCCGACGGGTCGGTATCCTCGCCGACGGCCGACGAACCGGCACCCTCCACGACGGCCGACGAGCCGGCATCCTCCACAACCGCCGACAACCCGGCACCCTCCACAACCGCCGACAACCCGATGCCCTCCACAACCGCCGGCGGCCCGGCGGACGGGGTGCCGTTCCTCGGTCCGGGCTGGGCCGGGATGTGTCCCACCACGCGCGCCACGTCCGCCGGGGTCGCCGTCGTCTTCCTCATGCCGCCCTCCGGGGTTCGCCGGGAAGCCGGCCGAGGACGCCGGCCAGGCTCTGGGCGGTGGACGCCCAGCCGTTCAGGGCCGCCCGGCGGCCGCGTGCGGCGGCCTTCAGCCGGCGCCGTACGTCGGCCTCGCCGAACCAGCCGCGCAGTTCGGCCGCGAGGGCGGCCGGGTCCTCCGGCGGGACGAGGATGCCGGGGACACCACCGTCGGGGGCGCGGCCGACCGCCTCGGGCAGCCCGCCGACGTCCGTCGCGAGGACCGGGATGCCGCGCGCGAGGGCCTCGGTGACCGCCATGCCGTAGGTCTCGGCGTAGGAGGTGAGGACCATCAGGTCGGCGCCGGCGTAGGCGGCGTCGAGTGCGGCGCCGGTCTTGGGGCCCGCCAGCTCCAGCCGGTCCTGGAGGCCGTACCGCTCGATGAGGGCGCGCAGACGGGCGACGTACGCGGGGTCCTGGCCGAGGCCGCCGACGCACACGCAGCTCCACGGCAGGTCGGTCACCGCGGCCAGGGCCTCCACCAGCCGGTGCTGGCCCTTGCGCGGGGTGACGGAGGCCACGCACAGCAGTCGGGAGACGCCGTCGGTGCCGGAGACGAGCGGGGCGATGTCGGCGCCGGGGGCGGCGACGTGGACCGTCTGCGGGGCGAGGCCGTGGTGGGAGACGAGGCGGCGGACCGCCCACTCGCTGGTGGCGATCACGGCGGGGACGGCGCGCAGCACCTCGCGTTCCCCGGCGTCGAGTTCGGCCGCCACCTCGGGGGCGAGGCCACGCTCGTCGCCCAGCGGGAGGTGGACGAGGACGGCGAGCCGCAGGCGCTGCGCCTCGGGTACGACGACGTCGGGGACGCCGCAGGCGACGAGTCCGTCCATGAGGACCACGGTGCCGTCGGGCAACCCGGCCAGGGTGCGGGCGAGTTCGGCGCGGGCGGCGGCCCGGGGGCGGGGCCACTCACCGGTCACGAGGTGCTTGTGCACCTGCCAGCCGAAGCCGGGCAGGTCCAGGCAGACCCGCCGGTCGTAGGCGTTGCCGCCGCTGGGGTTCGCCGGGTCGTCGACGCCGCCCGGCATGACGAAGTGCACGGAACGCAGGGACATGGGGATGATCCCGCCGATCTGGGGGACCGCCGCCCGCGCGGGCGCGGCCTGCGCGGGCACGTACGCGAGCGGGGCCTGCGGCACGGTCTGCACGGTCTGCACGGTCTGCACGGCCTTCTCCAGGGTCACGTCGGTCACAGGGCACGCTCGTAACTCGCCCAGGCGACGTGCGACTCGTGCAGGGTGACGGAGAGGGAGGCGATGCCCCGGGCGCCCTCGCCGAGCGCGCCCTGGTGGATCCGCTCGGCGAGCCGGTCGGCGATCACCTGGGCGAGGAACTCGGTGGAGGTGTTGATCCCGGCGAAGTCGGGCTCGTTGTCCAGGTTCCGGTAGTTCAGCTCGCCGGTCACGGCGCCGAGTTCCTGGGTGGCCAGTCCGATGTCGACGACGATGTTGTCGTCGTCCAGCTGCTCGCGACGGAAGGTGGCGTCCACCAGGAATGTCGCTCCGTGCAGGCGCTGTGCGGGTCCGAAGACCTCGCCGCGGAAGCTGTGGGCGACCATGATGTGATCGCGGACGGTGACACTGAACAACGGACGACCCTCCAGGTGCGGCGCGTCTGGTCCCCCGGCCGTCTGGCGCCGGAGGATGCCGTGTAGTACGGCTCTTCGCTTCCCCGTGTTCAGCCGACCCGCACTCTTTTCTCAGGTCAGGCGCTCCACCGCGGGGAGGGCGACCGGTTCGCGGGCCGCGGGGACGGTGACCGGTCCGTGGGCCGCGGGGACGGTGACCGGTCCGTGGGCCGCGGGGACGGTGACCGGTCCGTGGGCCGCGGGGACGGTGACCGGTCAGTGGGCCGCGGGCGGGTACCGGACGCGGTGGCAGAGCGCGGGCAGCTCACCGGAGGTCAGCCTCGGCATCACCTCGGGCAGTTCCTCGAACGCGCTCTCCCCGGTGACGAGGGCGTCGAGCGCCGGGTCGGCGAGCAGGTCGAGGGCGAGGGCGAGCCGGTCGGCGTACGTGCGGTGGGCGCGGGCCGGGGAGACGGTGCCGACCTGGCTGCCGCGGATGACCAGGCGCCGGGAGTGGAAGGCCTCGCCGAGCGGCAGGGAGACCCGCCGGTCGCCGTACCAGCTCAGTTCGACGACGGTGCCCTCGGCGGTGAGGAGTTCCAGGGAGCGGGCGAGTCCCTGCTCGGTGGCGCTGGCGTGCACGACGAGGTCGCAGCCGCCCGACGCCTCCTCCGGCGAGGCGAATCCGACGCCGAGCGCCGCGGCGACGTCCGCCCGCGCCGGGTCGGCGTCGACCAGCTGCACCCGTACGCCGGGGAAGCGGGCGAGCAGCGCGGCGACGGAAGCGCCGACCATGCCGCCGCCGACCACCGCGATCCGGTCGCCGACCAGCGGTGCCGCGTCCCACAGGGCGTTGACGGCGGTCTCCACCGTGCCGGCCAGGACGGCCCGTCCGGCGGGCACGGCGTCCGGGACGAGCGTCACGGCGGAGGCCGGGACGACGAAGCGGGTCTGGTGCGGGAAGAGGGAGAACACCGTACGGCCGGCCAGCGCGTCCGGGCCCTCCTCCACGACGCCGACATTGAGGTAGCCGTACTTCACCGGCGCCGGGAAGTCGCCCTCCTGGAACGGTGCGCGCATCGCCGTGTGCTGGCTGACGGGCACTCCGCCGCGGAAGACGAGGGTCTCCGTGCCGCGGCTGATGCCGGAGTACAGCGAGCGGACGACGACCTCGTCGGCGGCGGGGTCCGGCAGGGCGACGTCGCGGATCTCGCCGTGACCGGGCGAGCCGATCCAGAACGCGCGTGCGGACCTCTTCATCCACGTCCTCCTGAACGATCGGGAAGTTGTTCACGTACCGAGGTGCACAGGCCGCGCACAGTACGCGGCACTGATCGACTCTGTCACCTGGCCGGAGGATGTGCGGTGGCCCTGAACAACACTTACGACGCTCACGACGCGAGGCCGGTCCAGCAGGAGACCGCCGTGGGGGCGGGCGTGCAGATCCTGGTGCTGGCCCTGCTCGGTGCGGCGATCGGCATGGGGCCGGCGGGCTGGGTGACCGGTCTGGTCTTCGCCGTCGCCCTGTGGGCGGTGCTCGCGCGGGCGCTGCACCGCTCCGGGCTGCGGTCCTTCGGTCCGGCCAACCGGGTCACCCTCGGCCGGGCCACCCTGGTCGGCGGGGTGACGGCCCTGGTCGCGGACTCCTTCGTGAGCGCGCCGCCGGTCTCGCTGCTGGTCGGCCTGACGGCGGTGGCGCTGCTGCTCGACGGCGTCGACGGCAAGGTCGCCCGCCGCACGGGCACGTCGACGGCGCTGGGCGCGCGCTTCGACATGGAGGTGGACGCGTTCCTGATCCTGGTGCTGAGCGTGTACGTGTCGACGGCGCTGGGCCCGTGGGTCCTGCTGATCGGCTCCATGCGGTACGCCTTCGTCGCCGCGGCCCGGGTCGCCCCCTGGCTGAACGCGCCGCTGCGGCCCAGCACCGCCCGCAAGACCGTCGCCGCGCTCCAGGGCGTCTGTCTGCTCGTCGCGGGCGCGGACCTGCTGCCGTACCCGGCGAACGCCGGCGTCGCCCTGCTGGCCCTGGCCCTGCTGGTGTGGTCCTTCGGCCGGGACGTCCTGTGGCTGTGGCGGACCTCGCGGACCGGGGCTCGGCCGTCGCCGGTGGCAACGGTGCCGGCGCTGGAGCTGGAGCTGGAGCTTGCGGGCCGCTGACCCGAACTCCGGTGCGGCTCAACGGCCGGGTTCAGGCAACGGCGGGCGGCTCGGCCGCCGGACGGGACGGTCCGCCCACCGGTACCTCCGCCGGTCCATCCGCCGGTCGGGCTGCCGGTCCACCCGCCGGTCGGGCTGCCGGTCCACCCGCCGGTCGGGTCGTACGGCGCCATGGCCACCGCGGGTCCTTCCCCCGGGCCGCCGGCCGCGAGGACCCCCGCCGCCCGGCGCCCGCCGCGGAGACGGCGAGGGCGCCGAGCAGGGCGAGGACGGCGGCCGGGGCCAGGACGGCCCAGGGGGCGCGTTCGGCGTAGGGCTGGTTCTCGGAGAGCAGCAGGCCCCACTCGGGGGAGGGCGGCTGGGCGCCGAGGCCGAGGAAGCCGAGGGAGGCCAGGGCGAGGGCGACGCCGGGCAGCCGTACGAGGGCGTGGCGGGCGACGGGCGGGAGGACGGCGGGCAGCAGTTCGTTCCTGAGCAGGTACCAGGGGCCGGCGCCCAGGGCGCGGGTCGCGGTGAGATGGACGGTGGCGCGTTCCTGCCGCAGCAGCGCGGAGGTGTGCGCGGCGAGCGGCGCCCAGGCCACGACGGCGACGGCGACGACGGGAGTGGCGGTGCCGCTGCCGAGGACGGCGGTGACGAGGAGGGCGGCGAGGACGGGCGGAACGGCGTTGACGGTGTCCACGAGCGGTCCGGACAGCCGGGGCAGGCAGCCGAGCAGCACCCCGGCGGCCAGGGCGATCGCGCTGATGGCGAGGGCGAGCAGCAGGGTGTCGAGGGCGCCGTGCGCGACCCGGGCGAGCACGTCCCGGCCGAGCGCGTCGGTCCCGAAGGGGTGCGCGGTGGACGGCGGGCGCAGGCGGGCGCCGGTGTCGAGGGCGAGCGGGTCGCGGGGCAGGCCGAGGGTGATCACCGCGCACAGCAGGACGGCGTGGACGCAGGGGGAGATGGTGCGGGCGGGCGGCGCCGGCCGGTGCAGCGTGTGCAGGGCGCCGTCGCGCAGGGCGGGGCCGATGAGGCGGCGGGCCGTGAGGCGGGCGGCGCCCGTGGCGACGGCGGCGAGTGCGACGAGGAGGAGGGTGCCGGCCTGGAGGACGGGCAGGTCCTGGGCGATCGCGGCCTGGAGGGTGGTGCGGCCCAGGCCGGGGATGTCGTAGATCTGCTCGACGGCGACGGAGCCGCCGGTGAGTCCGACGACGAACAGCCCCAGGTTGGGCAGCAGTCCGGGCACGCAGCGTCGCAGCGCTTGGCGGGCGATACGGCGGCCGGTGAGTCCGCGGGCCGCGGCCGCCTGCGCCCACGGTTCGGCGAACGCGCCGGGCAGCTGGTCGTCGAGGAGCCGCCCGAGGACCGCGCCCGCGGGCAGCCCGAGGGCGAGCGCGGGCAGCACGGTCCACTGCGGGCCGTACCAGCCGAGCGCGGGCAGCCAGCCCAGGTGCACACCGACGACGGTGGCGAGGACGGAGGCGGTGAGGAACTCGGGCAGCGCGGCGAGCACGGCCGAGCCCGAACCGCCGGCGGGCCGGTCGCCCAGCCGGCGGCGGGCGCCGAGGTACAGGGTGCGGGCGCACACGGCGGCGGCCGTGCCGGCGGCGACGACGAGCGCCACCGCCATCAGCAGCAGGGAGACGCCGAGGGCTTCGAGGACGGCGGGCGCGACCTCGGTGCCGGAGAGCCACGACCGTCCGGCGTCCCCGCGCGGCAGCCCGGCGAGCCACTGCCCGAGCAGGTGCAGGGGGCCGTCGTCCAGGCCGAGTCCGGCCCGGATGTCGGCGAGCACCTCCGGCGTCGGATCACGGTCGGCGGACCGGGCCTTGAGGACGGTGAGCGCCGGGTCGGTGTGCGAGAGCCACGGCAGCAGCCCGGTCCCGCACACCAGCAGCGCGGCCAGTCCGGCACGCCACAGCAGCGCGCCCACCCTGCGACCCATGGATCAGCGCCGCGTCCCGGTGCCGACGAGGGTGCGCTCGTACGGGTCGAGCACCACACCGTCCACGGACGTACCGACGCCGGTGATGACCCGCTGGTGGACCAGGGGGACGACGGCGTCGGTGCCGAGGATCGCGGCCTCGGCGGCCATGACGGCGTCCTGCCGCTCGTCGGTGTCCGCCACGCCCTGCGCCTCGGTAACGGCCCGGTCGACCCCCTTGTCGCACAGCAGGGCGAGGTTGTAGGCGCCGTCGCAGGTGAAGTCGCTGGCGAGGAGGGAGACGGGGTCGCCGGTGTCGAGAAGGCTGTTGCGGGCGCCGATGAAGGCGTCGAACTTCCCGGCCAGGGCGTCGCTCTCCAGCCGCGAGTACTCGCGCACCTCCAGCGTCACCTTGAACCCGGCCTGCTCCAGTTGCTGCTTCACCACCTGGGCGACCTCGGGGAGTTCGGGCCGGTTGTCGTAGGTGGCGAGGGTGAGGGAGGCGCCGTCGGGCTCGCCGGCCTTCGCCCGCCCGGAGGGCTTGACGCGCTTGCCCTCGGCCCAGGTCACGGCGGGGCCGTAGATGCCCACGCCGGCGTCCGACTGTCCCTCGTAGACACCGTCGGCGAGGGCGGAGGTGTTGATGGCCGCGCGGGCCGCCGCGCGCAGGGAGGCGTCCTTGAAGACCTTGGACTCGGTGTTGAGGAGCAGGCTGGTGGTGCGGGTGGTGGCGGTCTCCTTGCGGGTGTCCACGTCGAGGGAGGCGGCCTGGGAGACCGGGACGGCCTCGGCGATGTCGAGTTCGCCGGTGCGCAGGGCGTTGGCGCGGGCGGTGCCGTCGGAGATGAAGCGGGCGTCGATGCCGGAGGCCTGGGCGCGGCCGCCCCAGTAGTCGTCGAAGCGGTCCAGGGCGGCGCTGGTGCTGCCGTTGACCTTGGTGAGTTCGAAGGGTCCGGTGGCGGTGCCGACCGGATCGACGGCGTCCTTCTCCGCGTACGCCTTCGCGGAGAGGACGGCGAGGCTGGGGCTGGACAGGCGCAACGGCAGGGCGGGGTCGGCCGCGCCGGTGGTGACGCGGACGCCGGTGCTGCCCTCCGCCTTCGCGGTGAGGGTGACGCCGGAGAGGGCGGCGGGGGCGGGCTCGGCCTCGGTGGCGTGGGTGAGGGCGGCGGCGACCGCCGCCGGGGTGACCTCCGTACCGTCCTGGAACTCGGCCTCGCGCAGGGTGAACAGCCAGGTCCGGTCGCCCTCGCGGCGCCAGGAGGAGGCGAGCGCGGGGGTGGCGGCCCCGTTGGCGTCCAGGGCGGTCAGGCCCTCGGTGACACCGAGACGGCTGAGGAGGGTGGCGTCGGCGCCGTACGGGGAGAAGTTCTCGGCGGGCGGGAAGGCGAGGGCGACGCGGAGCCGTGAGCCGTCCTCGTCGTCGGCCGCTTTCCCGTCCCCGCCGCCGGAGGCGAAGCAGCCGGCGACCAGCGGGGTGAGGAGAAGGGCTGCGAGGGGCCGTGGGCGGCGGGGGAAGCGCATGGGAGGACCGGCCTAGCGAGTGGGGGAGGTGGTGGCGGGGACGAGGGCGTCGAGGTCGAGGGGGACGTCGAAGTGCACGATCCCCTGCCCGCCGCCGGGGTCCTCGCGCTCGTCGTGCACCACGGTGCCGACCGACCGCCAGAACCCCTCGGCGCCCTCAACGGCAGGGTCGGTGTGCAGGTACACGGCCCGGTACCCGCCGTCCGCGACGGCGAACGCGAGCAGTTCGGCGACCAGCCGCCGGGCGATGCCGCGCCGACGGTGCGCGGGCCGGACGTAGATCCGGCGCAGTTGCGCGGTCGCCCCGGAGGGATAGCGCTCGGCCACGTGCCGCGGATTCGGCGGGTGCAGCGGCCCCCGCGAGTCCAGCGCCCCGGTCCCCAGGACCTCCCCGTCGCCGTCGACCGCGACCAGCAACGTGTGCCGCTCGGGCGTCAGGTACGCGCCGGCCGGATCGATGATGTCCCCGTGCCAACGGGGCACGTATCCGGTGCCGAAGTCGTTGTAGACGGTGTCGAGCATGACGGCGCGGGCGGCGTCGAGGTCGTGGGGGCGGGCGGGCCTTACGCGGTAATCATGCACTTGCACATCATATGCATTAAGCGGAACGTCTTGATCACCTCTGTCGCGCTCGCGGATATGACGGTGACCACACCTCACCCGCGGAAGCGGCCGGCCGGCCACCCGATCGAGTGACGACGCCGTTCGCGGGCGGCCCCGGCCTGGCTAGCGTGGTTGCCTTCCCGTTCCCGGCCTCCGCTCGCCGAGCCGCACGCCCGGAGCGCCGCCGGGGACGCCGAGGACACGCCAGGAGGCACGCACGTGGGCTGGGATCCGCAGGAACTGGCAGAGGGATGGCTCGCGTCGGTCACGTACCCCGAGCGCGTCAGAGACGCGTACCGCGCGAGCACGTCCGACTGGCTGCGGACCTGCCGTCACACGCGTCTCGCATGGGACAAGGTCGCCGCTCAGCACATCGCCCTGTGGGCCCACCGCCCGGGGGCACCGCACAGCGCCACCGCGCGCCGCGTCTCCGCCGTGCGCTCCTTCTACGCGTACGCCCTGGCCCACGACGCGGTCGTCTACAACCCCGCCGCCCGCCGCCCCCGCCTCACCAACGCCGCCCAGCTCACCCCCAGCGGCCTGGACCCCTGGCAGACCGCTGTCCTCCTGGCCGCGGTGGACCGGCGGACGAGCCAGGACCGCGCCTGCGGCTACCTGCAACTCGGCCTGGGACTGCGTTCCGGCGTGCTCGTCGCGCTCACCCTGGACGACCTCGTCTCCGACCGGGACGTCGCCCGCGGCCCCGACACCCTGCGCCTGCCGGAACCGGGCGGCGGCCACCGGCTGGTCCCCCTCCCGCCCGTCGTACGGAACACCCTCGGCGCCTACCTGACGCGCCGCCACCCGCCTCGCGACACCACCCGGGGCGGCCCCCTCTTCACGGCCCGCGCCGGGACCAGGGTGCCTCGGCGGTATTTCTCGGACCTGCTGCGGAGTGTGGCCATGGAGACGGGGGTGCTGCGGACGGCCTACGGTGCGTGAGCCGACCAAGGCCACACCGGTCCTGCCCGAGTCCCCTCGGGCAGCCCTCACGCGTCGCGCATGAGGTCCGCGTTGACGGCGTCGACCCGTGCGTACAGGGGTCCCTCGGTGACGATGCCGGCGCCCGTTCCCTTGCGCCACGGGTCCACCTCGATCACGGTGACGAGCGCGTCGCCCAGGCCGACCACCACCCACCACTCCCGCGCGTCCGCCCGCACCCGCCAGGTCGCCTTCACCCACTTGCCGGTGTCGGTGCGCACCTCGGCCGACACCAGCTCCCAACTCGCCGGGTCGAAGCGGGTCAACTCGTCCAGCGGCGCTCCCCGTTCCCGCAGCCGCTCGGCCACGTGCTTGCCGTGCGCCTTCAGCTGCACGGGTTCGCGCAGGATGTGACAGACCCGGGTGAAGAGGGAGTCCGGGCCCGACTCGACGTGGAAGCGGGCGGTCTGGAAGCGGGGTGGCATGGGGATGTCCTTGGGAACGAGGAGGTAGGGCACTGGCGGTCACGCGATCAGCGGTGACGCCAAAGTTGGTGGAGTCGAAAGACATCCATACCCCAGTGCATGTCGAAGGAGGCATGCGGTACGCGCCTGCGGCCGGCGAACAGGTCTGTTACGTACCCGTACGCCCGATGAGGCCGGTTAGCCTGCGTGCTGGAAACGTGCGGGGTGGCGCGGTAGCCGGCGCGCGTCCACCATCGGACGTCGGCGCCGAAGCGGGTGATCAGAGTGCCGGCGGGATGCACTCCGCCGGTACGCGTACGGATCAGTGCTCGGCTGCGAACGTCACGTACTGGGCCCAGCCGTCTCGCCCCACGGCGAAGTGCGGACGCGTCACGTCCTTGGAGTCTCGTACGTAGATGGCCTGCCCGGAGATGGCGACTTCCACGCAGTCGTCTCCCTGGGTGCCGCTGTAGCTGGACTTGAACCAGGCGAGTTCTGTGGTGCCCATGTCTCTCCTCGCAGTCGCTCCAGCAGACCCCTGGAATCGTTGGGGTTGAGGGCCTGCGACCGCAGTGTGTCATAGCACTGATAAAGGAGGCTCACCTCTTTCGGGTCGGAGATCAGACGGCCGTTCTGCTGCCCCTCCGAGTAGCCAAGCCGCCGGTGCTCCGGCGTCTCCAACAACCGCATGGGTCCGTCCAAGCACGCATGTGACTCGGCGCCCAGCGGCACGATCTGAAGCGTCACGTTCCTCAGCGCCGTCAGTCCCAGAGTGTGGTCCAGCAGCCCTCGCATCACCTCCGCACCACCGAGCGGACGCCGGAAGACGTGCTCCTCGACGATGAAACTGAACGGAACGTTGGGCCGCTCGTTGAGCATCCTCTGTCGCGCCAACCGAGCAGAGACCTGCGCCTCCAACTGCTCGTCGGACAGCGGGGGAACACTGTTGTCGAAGACGGCCCGTGCATACCCCTCCGACTGCAACAGCCCTGGCACCAACCGGCACTCATATGTGCACAGGCTCACCGCGACCCGCTCCAGCCTCGCCCACTGCCGGAACCAAGCCGCCAACCCCGCCTCCCCCCGCGTCAGAAACCGCGCCGAGTTCCGCAACGCCCCCGTGTTCCCCAAAGCCTCCTCCGCGCGCTCCACGAACGACAGGTCCGGCATCCGCCGCCCCAGCTCCACCGACTCCACGGTGTGCTTGGAGAACCGGACGATCTCCCCGAACTGCACCCGGCTCAGCCCCGCGTGCTCGCGCAGCGCCTGGACGACGGCCCCGAACGTCCGCAGACTGTCCGACGGGTCCGGCTCCCGCTCACAGCCCCCGCCCGGCACTGCCGCTCCGGCGTGATCGGTCGTCATGAGGCCACCTCCAGATGCGCACACCCGCGCCAATCCCCGCGATCAAGGGCGTCCAGAGTGGCCGACCCGCATTCGTACTGTCCACCGAACGTATCCGTACGCTGACTCAGCGTACGGAGCGGTGTGCCTACCTCGCCGCCCCGGTGAAGGCGGTCACGGCCGAGGTCCGCACAACGGCACCAACCGCATGATGACGCGCTAGGGTTTGCAGTTCACGGGACACCCGTCGACAGATGTGCCGACTACCGAGTCACCGTGTTGAGACGTCAGCGGGGTTGTCCGAACCAGGCGACCTGGCTACACGCTGAACCGCCCGGGGGGGCATCATGGCCAAGGCTCCGATTGACGCCGACACCGACGGCGACGAAGCTGCCGACCGAAAGGTCGTCGAGCAGGAACAGGCCGAGCTACGGGAGTTCATCAAGGGGCTGAGCGCGGACGACATCAAGTCAGGCAGCTGGTTCACCAGGCTCAGCGCTGAGGCCATGAGCTCCTACACCGCCAAGGTCGACTGGCAGTACTTCCAGGAGCGGTATACGGGCGTACCCGCGGATGCCATCGTCGATCAGCGGATCAAGATGGCGGCCCGGTACGCCGCGCTCGAAGGCGGGCTCTCCGCCGGGGCCTACTCGGCGGCCGTCATCGCCACCCTCGGGAGCCTTGGCGGTGCCTCGCCGGCGACCGTCCCGGCCGCCGTCGCGACCCTGATGGTCGATGTCGCGTTCATCACCCGGCTCCAGATGCGCCTGGCCTACGACATCTCAGTCCTCTACCGGGTCCCGCTCGACCTGTCCGACCCCGAGGACATGTGGAAGCTCATTCGAGTGGCCTTCACGATCAAGAGCGGGGAAGTGGTCCGGGAAGGCGTACTCAAGGCGGTCCCGGCCATGGTGCGGCCGGTGATCAAGCGCTACTACTCCAAGACGGTATTGGCCGCCGCGAGGGGGCTCCCCGTCGTCGGGAAGCACCTCCTGCAACGCAACGTCATCAAGATCGGCATCCCCCTGGTCGGCGTTCCCCTCGCGGTAGTGCTGAACCGCTACACGACGCTGCTCGCGGGGCGGCACGCGCAGGCCGTCTTCCGGAACGAGGCGCGGGTGATCGAACTCGCCGAGAATCTGAGCAAGAGCAGTCAGCACCCGCAGTTGATGCTGTGGGTCGCATGGCTCGTCATCAGGGCGAACCGCAAGATGACCGATGACGAGACGCTGTTGATGCGGCACCTGGTGAGGGTGGTCCGGGAGCAGCATCAGGTGGTCGACGAACAGCTCTCTCACCTTGTCGACATCGACCCCGCCGAGGTGTGGCAGCGCATAGACGCCGAGCCGGGGGATCTGAGCGACATCATCGACGCGGCCGACCGGGTGGCCACCGTGGACGGTGACGTCAACGCACGCGAGAAAGCCGTCATCTCCGAGCTACGAGACCGCTGCAGCCGCGTTGCCTGACGCCTCCCGAGCCGCCAGGGAACGCGGTGGCCCAGTAGTTTCTACCGGCCACCGCACTCTTCACCAGGCGTCTCCGTACGGTGACCTCCCGTACGCGGCGAGCTGCTGGCGCCCGGCGCCTCACGCCCGTCACCGTGGCCCCATGAACACAGCAACGCCCCAGCTCCCCACCGTGCGGACGTTCACGCAGCAGTTGTCGTCCACGCGCCGGGGTGCCCGCCTCGCCCGGCTCCTCACCTGCGAGCATCTGCGGACCTGGCAGACGTCACCGGTCGTCACCGACCGTGCGGAACAGATCGTCGCGGAGCTCGCCAACAACGCCGTGCTGCACGGCCACGTCTCAGGACGCGACTTCCGCCTCGACCTCACCCACGACCCGGTCACCGGCGTCCTCCGCATCGCGGTCACGGACGCCGACGGGGACCGACTGCCCTCCCTCGGGACGGATTGGGTCACGCCACCGCACAGCGAGTCGGGCCGCGGCCTGCTCATCGTCACCGCTCTCGCCGACCGCTGGGGCACGGAACCGCGTCCGCCCTCCGGCAAGACGGTCTGGGCCGAGTGTGCCCTGTGAAGAGGCTGTTGCCCCCTACTAAGCAGCGCTGACCGGTAACACCCTTGCCCCACGCCGGTGTACATAAGCTCGCGCTTCCGCATGCGCCCCGGTCCGGCACATGTCCTGGCGATGAGCCGATCACCTCGGGGGTGGAGATGGAGCAGGAGTCGACCCGTCCATATCCGGTGGACGAGCTGTTGACCGCGGTCCGACTGGAGATCGCTGCCGAGCTGCGCAGCGACGGCAAGGACGAGCAGAGGGTGCCCCTGTCGAAGGGCCGCCGAACCGCGCACACCGACGAGCGGCACGAGTACCCGCAGGTGGCAGGACGGCCCCGACGGCAAGCCCGTGCTGGTCCGGCCGTCCCGCTCCACCGACGCCTGGGCGCCGGCCGAAGCCAAGCGGCTTCCCGACGGCAGCGTGCGCCTGGTCACCACCCTGGACCTGGGGAACGCCCCCGCGAACGTGCAGATCCGTGAGGACGACGCGGCCGGGTGGCGCACGCTCGCCGAACGCCTGGAGGCGGTGGGACAGCCGGAACACCCGGTGCCCGTGGAGGGTGCCGGGTGGATGGTCGGC
This sequence comes from Streptomyces sp. NPDC088812, assembly GCF_044750285.1. Classification (NCBI taxonomy): domain Bacteria; kingdom Bacillati; phylum Actinomycetota; class Actinomycetes; order Kitasatosporales; family Streptomycetaceae; genus Streptomyces; species Streptomyces sp. NPDC088812. The sequence goes on from NZ_JBIVJP010000032.1 coordinate 28,461, forward strand.
CTGGGCAGCCCGCGCCTCGGCAGTGAACGATCGATGGCCCGCTGGGTGGCGAACTGGGCATCCTTGGCGCGGTCAGGCCGGAGCCAGCTCCCGCGCCGCACCTCCCGCGAGTTGACGTAGCTTCGCCCGTGTCTCGGGGTCCGTCGAGTACACGATGGTGCCGACCATCCCTCGCGTCAGCAGCACCTTGTAGGTGTTGCGGATGAGGCGGTCCACGTCGGCGTCGGAGGTGGACCGCTTGAAGACCGGATCCTTCGACGCCGTACGGTCGGTGACCCAGCGGTCTCCGCGCCAGAGCAGGTCGGGGCCGATGATGACGCCGGACCAGTCGTACTCGAAGCCCTGGGCGGTGTAGACGCAGCCGACCTGGCCGAAGCCCGCCGGATCGGTGGCCCACAGCGCGGCCGGGGGCGCGCCGGAGACGGAGCGGTCACCGCGCAGGTTCCAGGGGCGGGCCCAGTCGTCGATCACGACATCGGGCGGCAGGGGGTGACCCGGCTTGGGCTCCGGGGACCAGGGCCAGCAGTAGCCGGCGGACATGCGGGCGCCGTAGCTCTGGGCTCGCCGGGCCTCCAGGAACGCCTCCATCTCCTGAGGACTGTCGGCGACCAGGAGCTGCATGCGGCCGTCGGGCTCCCAGGTGACCGGTCCGCCGGGCTCCAGTCCGAGGAGTCGGACCACCCAGCGCAGGTAGGCGTCGCTGCCGCCGCAGCGGAACTGACTGTCCAGGGGTACGACGTGGCACGGGATGTCCCGCTTCGCCGCAGCCTCCTTGATGTCGGCGACGGTGCCCATCTCGCCGGGACGCACGACCTGGTGCTCATCGAGGAAGAAGACGGGCACATAGGCGACGTCGATGAGTTCGTCGATCTGGGCCCTGCCGGTCCGGTGCTCGGCACGCGTGTAGCGGTTGGCGGAGGTCTCCCGGATGCGGTGGGCCTCGTCGCAGATCAGAGCGCCCAGGCTGTTCTTCTCGGCGGTCATGAAGCTGTTGAAGTACTTGAACAGATCCTGCACTTCACGCTTACGGGCCCCGGCGATCTTCCTCATCGTCTTGGTGAAGGACTGGGAGCCGGTGGCGTGCAGGGTCGGTACGCCACGCCGGTACAGCTCTCCGAGCAGTTGGAGGGCGATCACGCTCTTTCCGGTGCCGGGACCTCCCGTGACGATGACGACCTCCTTGCGGTCGGCGTTCTTCGCCTTCTGCACCGCGTTGAGCACCATGCGGTACGCGACCTGCTGCTCGTCGAGGAGCACGAACTGCGTACGCTCACGCACCTCTTCGGCGGCCACGGACATGAGCTGTTTCGAGGGGACTTTGACACCGTCGCACAGTTCGTCCGCCGCTCGCGCGCCAGAATGCTTGTCGCTGAGCCTCGCACGGAGGTGGTCGAGGAAGGCACCGCGGCGTTCCCCGGTGAAGAGCAGACCGTGGCCGTCCCGCTCGATCTCCCTCAGCCCGGTCACCCCGAACTCGGTGGCGTTGTGCAGGAACGCCACCCCGTTGACCCTGTGGCCGTACTCGGACACGGCTCCGTTGAAGTTGACCAGGTACTCGCAGTAGCGGCGCACCTGCTCGATCGGGTTGAGGACGGGGTGGGTGTAGGCATCGACGTGGCACAGCGTCGGGTCGTCCTCGTGCGGGAGTGCCTGGCTCCACTGCTTGAGTTCCACCACGACGTACGACGGTTCCCCCGTGGCCGGGTGGACTCCGGCGAGAACGACGTCGGCGCGTTTGCTGTTCAGCGGGAGCGCGTACTCCAGCATGACCTCCACGTCGCCCAGACCTGCGTCGTTGAGCGCGGCGGCCAGGACGGGGATACTGCGCTCCCAGGAGCGCACCTCCGAGGTGCCGGGTCGGTAGCCGTGCATGTGGACGAACTTGTCGGTGAGGTGCAGGAACAGCGAACCGTCGAGCGCCATGACGGCAACCGTTTTCGCGGACGCGCGGAACAGCAAGGACTTCCCCCGGGCAGCACGAAGAGACTCGTGCGGGTGGGGGCGTGTCCTTCGGAACTCCACCGGGGTGGAGCGGAAGCCCGTCGGGCCGCGTTGACGATGGGTCGAGGGTACCTGGCGGTACCGTCAGCGGCACCGGAGCCCTGGATACGGTCAGCTGAGCAGGGTGCTGTGGCGGCCGGACGGCGTGCTGCACCCGTTCACACGTCCTGTCCGGACGCCTCCCCTCAGGCCCGTCGCAAGCGGCATCAATACAGCGATGCCGATCATCCGATCGTGACTTATATGATCACCGGGCCTGATTAGACACGACATCGTGTCCGATCAGCCAGGCGGAAGGCCCACATGCCTCCCGACGCACGATCCACGGCAACACGCAGCGAGGTCACCGCACATGAACGACACGTCAGCCTCCTTCCAGCTCCTCCCCGGAGCCCCCGACTCCCCCGTGATCCTCCACGTCCCGCACTCCTCGCGGGCGATACCGGCGGAGGTGCGGCAGGGCATCGTGCTCGACGATGTGACGCTGGAGCGGGAGTTGGACCACATCACCGACTCGCACACGGCGGAGATCGCGGCGGCCGCCGCGGCGCGCTGCGCCGTCGCGCCCTGGCGGTTCGTCAATCAGATGTCCCGGCTGGTCGTCGACCCCGAGCGGTTCCCGGACGAGCGGGAGGAGATGCTGTCCGTCGGCATGGGCGCGGTGTACACGCGGACCACGCACAAGGAGCGGTTGCGTCCGGACGGGTACAACGGGCGGGCGCTCGTCGAGGAGTACTTCGAGCCGTACGCCGCCGCCATGACCGACGCGGTCGCCGAGCGGCTGGCGGCCGTGGGGCGGGCGGTGGTCGTCGACGTGCACTCGTATCCGACCGAGCGCCTGCCGTACGAGCTGCACGGTGACGGTCCCCGTCCGCCGGTCTGCCTGGGCAGCGACGGCTTCCACACCCCGGCGGAGCTGCTGTCCCGCGCCGAGCGGGCGTTCGCCGGCTTCGGCGGCACGGGGGTCGACAGTCCCTTCGCCGGGACGTACGTGCCGCTGGAGTACTACGGGAAGGATGCCCGGGTCAGCGCCCTGATGATCGAGGTCCGGCGCGATGTCTACATGACCGAACCGGGTGGCCCGGCCGACGGACCCGGGCTGGACCAGCTCGCCGGCGCGCTCGCGGAACTGCTCGACGCGGTGAGCGCGGCGTGACGACGGGCGGCGTGACGGTCCGCTGAGCTCGTCGCCGCCGGCGTACGGCGTACGGCGTGGCGGGGACGCTGGATCCGTCGTCCCCGCACCACCCCGCGCCCTTTTGCCTCAGGCCCGCTGCCGCCACACTGGTGCCGCTCGGCACCGGTTCCCGCCCGTACCCGGGCGGGAGGGGCGGGCGCGACTGGGGGGAGTGGGTGCCGCCGTGGCAGCAGACGATCCGTCCGACGAGGAGGTACGTGCGGCGATCGGTGCGTACCTGGCACGCTCCGGCCGGAGGAAGAACCCCGCTCCGCCCCTGGAGGACCTCCTCCTCACCCGCTCGCACCTTCTCGAGGGCACGGTCACCCGCAGCATCGAGCACCGCACGGAGGAGATGCGGCACCGGCCGGGAACCGTCGCCCTCTCGGAGCAGCCGACCTACGAGGTGCTGCGGGACTACAAGCTCGGCCCCCGCGAGTCACCGCAGCACCAGCCGCTCGACCTGGTCCGGCGCGGCTCGGTGCATCTCCGGTCCTGCGACTGCGGCAACGGCCGGCGGCAGTGCGCCGACTGCGCGGGCATGACGTACCGCCCCTGTGAGCCCGCGCAGGTGTGCGCCGTCTGCCAGGGCGTCAGCGCGTGCACGCAGTACCTCAAGCACGGCGGCCTGCCCAGCGCCCCGCCCCGGCCTCCGAAGCAGGGCAGCGCCGACCGCCCCGACGAACGGGTGACCTGCGAGGGGTGCCACACGCCCGACAGCGCGTGCCCCGGCTGCCGGGGCTGGGGGAAGGTCAGGTGCCCGGAGTGCGGGGCGACCGGGCGCATCCCCTGCGCGCCGTGCGGGCGCAGGGGCACCACCGAATGCACCACCTGTAAAGGGCACGGGAGTCTGACGTCCTGGACGGCGGGACGGATCGAGTGGACCCGGCGGTCCGACGTCGTGCCTCCCCCCGTCCCGCGGCCTCGGCGGATCGGGTCGGACCTGGACGCCGGCGGCTGGCGGGAGGATCTCCTCGGCTTGAACGACCCTCTGCCCGGCGATCTCTCCGCCGACCACCGCACGGCCGTCGAGCCGTACCTGCGGCGCCGCAAGGACGAGAAGGAACGGCAGGTCGTCCTCCGGCGTCTGACGGTGGTCAAGGCCGGCGCTCCCGGCTCTCCCCACCTGGAGTTCTACGTCTTCCGGGGCACCGACGGACGTCTGCGAACCGTGCGGCGGCTGTCGGACGAGGGCAGGTGGAAGGCCTCGCTGATCGCGGCGGCCCTCGTCGCCCTCGTGATCCTGGTCCTGGTCCTGATCCGGTGACCGGACCGCCCGCCGGGGCGGACGCGGGGGCGCCCACCGGGGCGCGGCCATCGGGGCGGACGCGGGTAGGACGCAGGCAGGACCGGTGGGGAGGCCGGGCCTCCCCACCAGACTCTGCGCCTCGTTCACGGCGTCCCGACCGGGTGCGGCGTCACGGCCGTCCACGGCCTCGCGACCGTCCACGGCCTCGCGACCGTCCACGGCCTCGCGACCGTCCACGGCCTCGCGACCGTCCACGGCCTCGCGACCGTCCA
>NZ_JBIVJP010000032.1:33256-102706 GCF_044750285.1 Streptomyces sp. NPDC088812
ACCGTCCACGGCCTCGCGACCGTCCACGGCCTCGCGACCGTCCACGGCCTCGCGACCGTCCACGGCCTCGCGACCGTCCACGGCCTCGCGACCGTCTACGGCGTCCCGACCGCCGCCGGTGCCGGCGCGTACCCCGTCGGCCGGGCCGTGAAGGTGCCCCGGCCCTGGGTGCGGCTGCGCAGGCGGGTCGCGTAGCCGAACAGTTCGGCCAGCGGCACGGTGGCGGTCACCACCGCCGCGCCGCCGCGCACCGCCGAGCCGGTGACCCGTCCGCGGCAGGCCGCGAGGTCGCCGAGGACCGTGCCGACGGCGTCCTCGGGCACGGTCACCGTGACCTCGGCGACCGGTTCCAGAAGGGCCATCGCGCAGGCCCGCAGGGCCTCCCGCAGTCCCAGCCGGCCCGCCGTGCGGAAGGCCGTCTCCGAGGAGTCCTTCACATGGGTCGCCCCGTCGGTCAGGGTGACGCGCAGTCCGGTGACCGCGTGCCCGCCGAGGGGACCCTCGGCGAGGGCGTCCCGGCAGCCGGCCTCGACGGCCTGTACGTATTCCTGCGGCACCCGTCCGCCGACCACGGCGGACCGGAACGCGAACCCGTCCTCCTCCGACGGCTCCACGTCCAGGACGACGTGGGCGAACTGACCGGCCCCGCCGTCCTGTTTGACGTGCCGGAAGACCAGTCCGGACACTCCGCGCGCCACCGTCTCGCGGTAGGTGACGCGGGGGCGGCCGACGTTGACCTCCAGGGCGAGGGTGCGGCGGATCTTCTCCACCGCGACCTCCAGGTGCAGTTCGCCCATGCCGGACAGCAGCGTCTGGCCGGTCTCGGGGTCGGTCCGGACGGTCAGCGACGGGTCCTCCTCGGCCAGCCGGGCGAGTGCGGTCACCAGCCGTTCGGCGTCGGCGGCCCGGCGCGGCTCGACCGCGACGGACACGACCGGCTCGGCGACACCGGGCGGTTCGAGCACGATCGGGGCGTCGGGCGCGCACAGGGTCGAACCGGCGCGGGCCGACTTCAGGCCCACGACGGCGACGATGTCCCCGGCGACCGCGCGGTCCAGCGGGGCGTGCCGGTCGGCCCGTACCCGCAGGATGCGGCCGATCCGCTCCGTGCGGCGCGCGGTCGCGTCCCACACGGTGTCTCCCTTCTCGACGGTTCCGGAGTACACCCGCAGGTAGGTGAGCCGGCCGGTGGCGGTGGCGTTGACCTTGAACGCGAGGGCGGCGAACGGGGCGGCCGGGTCGGCGGGACGCCGCTCGCCCTCCTCGTCGGGCGCCGCCCCGGTACCGGGCACCGCCCGCGTGCCGCGTACGGCCGGGACGTCCAGGGGCGACGGCAGACACTCCACCACCGCGTCGAGGAGTGGCTCGATGCCCCGGTTGCGGTAGGCGGAGCCGCACAGCACGACCACACCGTCACCGCTGAGCGTCAGGTCGCGCAGGGCGGTGGTGAGGGTCTCGGCGGACAGCGTCTCGCGGTCGCAGAACTCCTCCAGCGCCGCCGGGTGACGTTCCGCCACGGCCTCCTCCAGCAGCCGGCGCCGGCGCAGCGCCTCCTCCCGCAACTCCCCCACGACTGGCCCGTCCACGGCGGTCTCGGCACCGTCGTCCCAGGTCAGCGTCCTCATGCGGACCAGGTCGACGACGCCGGTGAAGGTGTCCTCCGCGCCGATCGGCAGCTGGACGACCAGCGGAACCGGGTGGAGCCGGTCCCGGATCGACGCCACGGCCGTGTCGAGGTCGGCGCCCGCCCGGTCCATCTTGTTGACGAACGCGATCCTCGGCACGCCGTGCCGGTCGGCCTGCCGCCACACGGACTCGCTCTGCGGTTCCACGCCCGCCACGGCGTCGAACACGGCGACCGCCCCGTCGAGCACCCGCAGCGCGCGCTCCACCTCGTCGGCGAAGTCGACGTGGCCGGGGGTGTCGATCAGGTTGACGCGGTGGCCGTTCCAGGCGCAGCTGACGGCCGCGGCGAAGATGGTGATGCCACGGTCGCGCTCCTGGGGGTCGAAGTCGGTGACGGTGGTGCCGTCGTGGACCTCACCGCGCTTGTGCGTGGTCCCGGTGGCGTACAGGATCCGCTCGGTGACGGTGGTCTTGCCGGCGTCGACGTGGGCGAGGATGCCCAGGTTGCGCACGGCGGCGAGGTGACGGTCGGGGGTGTGGAGGTCGTTGCGCACGGCCCTTGGCCTTTCGGGGGGTCGTTCTCGTGAGCGGGCAGCGCGATGGAGGCGAGCGGCAGTCGGCGCCGCAGTGGCGGCGTCCCGCGCTCGACGACGGGTCGAGGCCGTGGGACGCCCGCCGCGGTACCGGATCAGCGAGGTCGAGAAAGAGCCGGCTACTGACGTCTCGTCAGATCATCCGGTGCCGGCCGCGCAGCGGACACCGGACGGACGAGGACACGAGGATCACCTCGTAGCCGGAACGGGAAGCGGCGGCAGCGGTGTGGTCACGCACGGCGGGCTCCCCTCGTCGTTGTCGCGGTGCCGCGCTGCCCCCCGTGTCGTGGGCGGCGCAGGTCGTGTCATGAGTGTAGGGAGGCCGGACGGGGAACGGCACGGGTTTTTTCCTCCGTGCCGTACGTGCCGTAGAAGTGCCGTCGCACCCGCCGCAGCCACGCGTCGGCGGCCGTCTCGTCGGGCCGCTCCGGCAGCACACTGCGGGTCCGCGCGAACGCCTCCTCGACGCGGCGCAGCAGCGGCAGCGCGGCCTCGGAGTCCGCGGCCACCTCCTCGCCGAAGCGGTGGTAGCTCTCCGGGTCGTCCAGCCGGACGGTCAGGCTCCCCGTCGCGTACAGCTGGTAGCCCTGGTCGCACAGCCGCTTGAGGTGACGGGCGTGTTTGGCGGTGCGCCCGCGCACGTCGGCGGAGAAGGTGCCGTCGCCGCGGCTGCGCAGCTTCCGGAACTGCTGGGTTGCGTAGCCGAGATAGGCGTCGCGGACCCGGCCGGCGCTCAGGAACGTGGTGCGGATGTCGAGGAGTTCCTCGCCGAGCGGGGTGCGCACCTCGTACAGGTCGTCGGGGAGCCAGACGAGTTCCATCACGGTGGGGTTGCCGCCGAGGGCGAGCCGGCACCACTTCGCGGCCTCGTGCAGGGTGCGGTCCGGCGCCGTGCTGACGTGGGACTCCTTCGGCGGGTGCAGACCGTGCAGCGCCTCGGTGGGAGCCGCGAACAGGCCGAGGCGGTCGATGTCGGAGTGCTCGTGGGCGAGCCCGTAGGCGGTCGAGCCGACGATCCCGGACAGCAGGATGTTCTGGACGGTCACAGGAGCCCCCGGTGGTGGTCGGCCGCCGCGGGCGGGCGGCGGCGGAACCGTCATGATGCCCCGGCCGCCGGACCGGTCACCTCGCATTTTCGGCCTCCCGGGCGCCTTCGGGACCCTTCTCCGGTCCCGTTCCCCGCGTCACCCGTCCGGCTGCTTGTACTGGTCGCGGGAGCGGGCCGGTGGTGCGGTGGAGGAGCAGGGGGACAGCAGCCCAGGGCACGAACGCACGCCCCGGGGACCCGTCCCGTCCGTCACGTCCGTCACGTCCGTCACGTCCGTCACGTCCGTCACGTCCGTCACGTCCGTCCCGTCCGTCCCGTCCGTCCCGTCCGTCCCGTCCGTCCCGTCCGTCCCGTCCATCGCGTCCTCAGGAGGCACTCGTGACCACCGCCCGCCCGTCCCAGTCCCACGCCCAGTCCCACCGGCACCCCGCGACGGCCACGGCTCGTACGACGTACAGGGCGCGCACCTCGCGTACGGCGCGTACGGCCGCCGCCCGTAGGGCCGCCCGTGCGGCACGCCCCGCCCGTGTCCTGGCCGCCGCGGTGGCCACCGGGACGCTGCTGGCCACCGCGGCCTGCGCCGGGGGGAGCGACTCCGCGACGGTCTCGGCGGACGCCGCCACGACCGTCGCCGAACGGCCCGTCGCCGAACGGCCCGTCGCCGAACGTCAGCCCACCGCGCCCACCCTCTCCCCCACCCGCACCCCGGCGGCGTCCCCGAGCCTGACCGAGGCCGGCGCGAAGACCGCGCTGATCACCGAGGCGGACCTGGAGGACGACTGGAACCAGGTGGACGACGCGGCGAGCTGGCGGGACTCGCTGCTCATCGGGCAGGTGGACACGGCCGACTTCCTCACGGGCAAGACGCAGTCGGCGGACTGCCAGCGCCTCCTCGACGCGCTCTACGACGACAACCTGCTGGGCGAGCCGTCCGGGGCGTCGGCGCTCACCGGGTTCGAGCAGGGCGAGTCCCGGCTGCTCTACCAGGTCGCCGCCTACGAGAAGTCCGATCTGGACGACTCCTGGGACTGGATGGCGTCGCTGCCCGACACCTGCGACCAGTTCACCGTGACCGGCGGCGACAGCGGCGAGAGGACCGTGCAGGTCGTCGAGGCCTCGCTGCCCGACTCGGGCGACGCCCGGCAGGGCGTGACGGTGACGGTGAAGGGCACCACGGGCGGCGATCCGGTGACGCTCACCCTGGACGTCGCCGCCGTACGCGTCGGCACGGACGCGATCACGGTGACCAACGGCGGACTCGACGGCGCCGACCACGACAGCACCAAGGCGGCCGTGGGGCAGGGAACTTCGCGGCTGGAGGACGTACTGGCCGGGCGGTCCCCGAAGGCCACCCCGAGCGGAATGAACTGAGCCTTCCCCCACGCATCGGCTCACCGGCTCACGGCCCCGCGAGCGCGCGCACCCGCCGTCTGTGATCTTTGTCGCTGGTTGGACGGAGTTCCGGTTGGGCAGGCACTGCGCGTGTCCGGTAAAGATGATGTCCTTCCTGTGGGGGAACCCGTGAGTGTGTGTCTCATCGGTGCGGGCCTGTCGGGTTTGGCCACGGCGCACGCCCTCAAGACCGCGGGCATCGACTTCGTCTGCCTGGAGCAGGCACCGGACGTCGGCGGCATCTGGCGCCGGCCGGGAGCCGGTGAGCGCGGCCCGGGATACCTCTCCCTCCACCTCAACACCACCAAGGGGCTCACCGGTTACGCCGGCCACCCGATGCCGGCCTCGTACCCGGTGTACCCCCGGCACAGCCAGATGGCGGCCTACCTCCGCGAGTTCGCGGAGTGGGCCGGGGTCCTCGACCACATCGAGCTGGGGACGGCCGTCGAGTCCGTGCGGCGGGAGCCCGACGGTTCCTGGACGGTCGTCAGCGTGGACGCCGGCGGCCGGCGCTCCTCGCGCGGCTTCGCCCACGTGATCGTGGCCTCGGGACACAACACGGAGCCCTCCCTCCCGGCGCCGCCGGCCGGTTCCGAGACGTTCACCGGGACGGCCCTGCACGCCATCGACTACCGGGACGGCAGCGACCACGCCGGGCGGAACGTCGTCGTCGTCGGGCTCGGCGCCTCCGCCGTGGACATCGCCGTGGACGTCTCCCGGTACGCCGCGCGGACCTACCTGTCCGTACGGCGAGGGCTGCACGTCCTGCCCAAGCAGCTCTTCGGCATGCCGCTCGACGAGGTCGCCGAGGCGCCGTGGTGGACGAGCATGTCCCTGGAGGAGCAGCGCCGTCTGATCGAGCAGTCCCTGCTCGTCGCCCGGGGCAGGCTCTCGGACTACGGCCTGCCCGAACCGGACCACCGGGTCTTCTCCTCGGCCGTGACCATCTCGGACGAGATCCTCAGCCGAATACGCCACGGCGGGGTCACGCCCAAGCCCGCGATCGACTTCGTCGACGGCGGCCGGGTGGCCTTCACCGACGGCACCTCCGTGCCCGCGGACACGATCGTGTACTGCACCGGCTACCACATGTCCTTCCCGTTCCTGCCCCCCGGCTGCCCGATCGGGCCGCGGGGCTCGGTCGAGCTGTACAAGCGCGTCGTCGCGGCGGACCACCCCGGCCTGTACTTCGTCGGCCTGGTCCGCCCGCACGGCTCCATCACCCGCCTCGTCGAGGCACAGGCCCGCTGGATCACCCGGATCGTCACGGGTACGGCGGTCCTGCCGGAGCCCGAGGTCATGCGCAAGGAGATAGCCGCGTACCTGGGCGGCATCGCGGGCCAGTACGGGCAGGCGGAGAGCGCGTCGATCCAGGTGAACGTGGCGCCCTACCTCCAGGAGCTCGACGCGGCCTGAGCCTTGCGCGGCCGACACCGACGCCGGCGCCGACGCCGGCTCAGGCGGTCGTGCGGACGCGGGGCTGTCGGGTGGAGGCGGGGCCGTCGGGTGGAGGCGGGGCCGTCGTACGGACGCGGGGCAATCGCGAGGACACACGCCGGTCGTGCACGCCCCGGGCCGCCGTACGGACACGGGGCGGTCGTACACGCCCCGGGCCGTCGCACGGACACGGGGCCGTCGCGCGCGGGGGGTCGTGCACGCGGGCCGGTCGTGTACGCGGGGCCGTCGTGCGCGTGCCGGAGCCGTCCCGCCCCCGGCCGGCCGGTCGCCGCCCCGCCGTGCCTTCGCGTGAGCGGCCCGGGGCCGGTGGGGCGCGCCGCGGGCGTCAGCCCCGGTCCGGCGCCGGTGTGGAGCGGGGGGAGCAGTCCGGCGACGGCGGCGTACGGCTCCCCGGGCTGTCCTGGGCCCGCGCCCCTATCCGGCGTTCGCGGCCACGGCGGGCAGCAGGCCCGCGGGGGGACGCACCTGGTACGCCTCCGAGGAGATGTACGTGGTCACGCGGGGCGGTCGGCCCCGCTGGTGGGCGAGCGCCAGGTAGGCGATGAGCCCGGCGCCGTCCTCCGGCCGCCGCGAGGTCACCGCGGCCAGGGCGCGCTCGAGGGGGGCGGAGTCCAGTCCCTGGCGGTCGAGCAGGGCCACGGCGCGGGCCAGGGCCTCGCCGTCGTGCCGGACGTGGTCGCGGACCGGGACGTAGAGGGTGAAGCCGCTGGGCAGGCCGGTCGCGGTCTCGGTGAAGGCGTGGCAGGACTGGACGGGCCGGCGGACCGGCCCCGGGCCGTCCGCGGCACCGGCCCCGGCGTCGTGGCCGGCACCTCGGGCGGCGTCCTGGCCGGCCGCGACGCGGAAGAACGCCTCGGTCTGCGCGGCGCCGAGATCGTCGCCGGTCCGGGACAGCGCCCCGGCCTGCGCCGCCGTGAGGTCCTGGTGCGCCAGGTAGACCTTCACCCTGGGCTCCTCCCAGTCGCCCAGGTCCAGCGCGAAGAACAGGTGGCGGTCGCTCGGCGGCAGCGCGTCGAACGCCTGCCGGTGCCCGAGCCGGCGCAGTGCCTCCCGCACGGTGTCGGCGGCACGCCGCTGCCCGGAGGCCGCCGGGTTCAGGTACACCTTGACCCGGGGGACGCCACCGGGCAGCAGTTCCAGCGCGCACCACAGTGCCAGCGGACCCTCGGGCTCGGCCGGGAAGAAGAGGTCCTCCAGCTCGTCCAGCCGGTCCGTCGGGACGCCCCAGCGCCCCGCCGCCTCCCGGACGGCCCGCAGTCCGGCGCGCCCGCTCCGCGCCAGGCCGCCGGCACCGCACCCCGGCTCCAGCAGGACCCGCAGGGTCGGCGCCGCGCCGGGGACGAAGGCGAGCGAGAACTCGACGGGGGTGTGGTCATCGGACAGGAACGTCGGCGTCACGGGCGGCAGGTCCAGCGGCCGCGCGGCCACGGCGCCCAGCATGTCGGTCAGGGTACGCGCGTAGAGGTCGGCGTCCGCGCCGTCCAGTCCCGCGACGTCGCAGAGCCTGAGCAGCTGGCGCGCCGTGAGGCCGCCCACCGTGTCGGTGCCGAGGCCGTCCGGAGAGCCGGTCCGGCGGGCGGTCACCGGCCCTCCCGCCGCGGGGCGGAGCGGGCAAGAAGATACCCGCCGGCGAGGGCGGGTATCGGGAGGGTCACCACGGTGGGGTGTTGTATGAAGACGGCGTCGGTGGACATGAGGTCCACGGCACCTCCTTAGGCTCGTGAGCAACACGGGTTACCGCATGGCTCACTACCCCTGAGGCTGAACACTCATACAGGTGTACGGAATTGGCTGGTGTTGTGATGATCACCTCGTCAGCCAGTTGAGGAACTGGCTCCACATACCGCGTTCGGGCTTGCGGCCCGCCTGCCGGTCGTTCTCGGGTCGCGCGGCCGTCTCGGCGGGGGCCGGGGCGGCGGGCCGGCGCACGGTCTGTACGGGCGTGAAGCGGGCGGGCAGCGCGACGAGACCCCGGTTGAAGGGACCGGGTCGCCAGGTCAGGCTGTCCTCGGGCACCGCGAGTTCGACGTCGGGCAGCTTGTTGAGCAGGTTCTCGATGGCGGTCACCGTGATCTGCCGTGCCGGGTCCTTGGAGGGGCACGCGTGCGGGCCGGCGCTCCACGCGAGGTGGGCGCGGTTGCTGCCCGCCTTGCGCGCGGCCGTGAGCGCCGGACCGGTGTTGGCGGCCGCGAAGCTGACCAGCACCAGGTCGCCCGCGTGGAGCTTCTGGCCGGCGAAGTCCATGTCGGACGCCGGGTAGTGCGGGGCGAGGTTCTGCATGGGCGGGTTCTCCCACAGCGTGTCGTCGATCGCCTCGTCGATCAGACCGCCCTGGTTGGCGTACGCGTCGTGGGTGAGGAGCCGGTGCAGGGTGTTGCCGATGAGGTTGCGCAGCGGTTCGTTGCCGGCCACCAGCAGCAGGGCCAGCTGGTGCACCATCTCCTCGTCGGTCAGCGCCGCGTCGTGCTGCATCAGCCAGCTGGTGACGTCGTCGCCGGGCTTGGCCCGCTTGAGCGCCACCAGTTCGCCGACCGCCCCGTACAGCACCTCGACCGCGCGCTCGGCGTTGACGCCGTCGAACATGCCGGTGATGCCGTAGACGACGCGGTCGCCGATGTCGGCGGGGCAGCCGAAGAGTTCGTTGAACACGAACAGCGGCAGCTGCTTGGCGTAGTCGCCGAGGAGGTCGGCCGAGCCGCGCGCGCCGAACTGGGCGATGAGGTAGTCGGAGACCTGCTCGGTGCTCTGGCTCAGTTTGCGCGAGTCGACGCGGGCCATGCTGTCGGTGACCGCCTGCCGCAGGCGCAGGTGCTCGGCGCCGTCGCTGAACATGCAGTTGGGCCGGTAGGCGAGGACGGGCGCGATCGGGCTGTCGGCGGGCACCCGGCCCTCGTTGAAGTCCCGCCAGCGGCGGGCGTCCTTGCGGAACGAGGCCGAGTCCTGGAGGAGTTGCAGCGCGGTGGCGTAGTCGGTGACGAGGGTGGCCTCGACTCCGGGGGAGAGCTCGACGGGCGCGGTCGGCCCGTAGTGGCGCAGGTAGCCGTAGTAGGCCTGCGGGTCGGCCGCGAACTCCGGGCCGTAGAGCGGCACGCGGCCGCCGGTGTGGTGCGCCGGGCACCCGGGCGGGGGCACGGGAGCCGTGGGTCGTTCCATGTCTAGCTCCTAGTGGGCACGGTCCTGCAAGTGGCGGACGAGGGTGATGAGCGCTGCGGCCGACGACTGCTCGTCCCGCGCGTCGCAGGTGACGACGGGGGTGTCGTCGAGCAGGTCGAGTGCCTCGCGCAGGGCCCTCTCGTCCCGCAGGGGGGTGCCGTCGAAGTGGTTGACGGCGATGGCGTAGTCGAGCCCGTACTGCTCGATCAGGTCGATCACGGCGAAGGAGTCCGCGAGCCGCTCGGGGTCGACGAGGACCAGGGCGCCGAGCGCGCCGCGGGCCATGTCCTCCCACATCTGCACGAAGCGCTGCTGGCCGGGGGTGCCGAACAGGTACAGCACGACGCGGTCGCTGATGGTGAGGCGGCCGAAGTCCATGGCGACCGTGGTGGTGGTCTTGCCCTGGACGCCCTTGAGGTCGTCGACGGACTCCGCGGCGCGGGTCATCGTCTCCTCGGTGGACAGCGGCTGGATCTCGGAGATCGCCCCGATGAACGTGGTCTTGCCCACGGCGAAGTGACCGACGACGAGGATCTTCACCGCGGTCTGCGTCGCACCGCCGCGGACGTAGTCCTGCTCATCCAAACTTGGCCCTGAGACCATTCAGCACCTCCTCCAGGATCTCCCGGTCGGCGAGGGGGGCCCGCTGTACGGGCGGGCGGGTGATGAGGTAACCGCCCTCGGTGAGGGCGGCGAGAAGGATCTTCACCACACCGAGGGGCAGCTGGGTGTGCCCCGCGATCTCGGCGACCGACAGGTAGCCGGCCGAGCACAGGTCGAGCAGGCTCTGCTCCTCCGGGGACAGCCGGGTGGGCCGCTGCTGGGTGTCGGCGGACGCCGTGACCAGCGTGATGAGGGAGAGCTGCTGCTCGTCGGGGAGTCCGCGGCCCTTGGTGATGACGTACGGTCGCACTAACTCCGGTGTCTGCGGCTCCAGTTCGTCGTAGCCGGTCATGACCGTACGCCGAGGTTCTCGCGCGGCGGGGTCATCAGCGCCTTGCCGAGCTGGCCGACGAGCTGCTGCATCCGGAAGGTGATGTCCTGCATGTCGACGTCGGGCGCGGCGGAGACGCCGAGGTAGGCGCCGTCACCGGCGGAGATCAGGAAGACCCAGCCCCCGTCGAACTCGACGACCGTCTGCCGCCACCGCTGACTCGCGTCCTCGCAGAAGAAGGCGAGGGAGCGGCTGAGGGACTGCACACCGCTCATCGCGGCGGCCACGCGGTCCGCGTCGTCCTTCTCGAAGTCCTGCGTGCGGGCCATCAGCAGGCCGTCCGCGGAGATCAGGACGGCGTGCAGGGCCCCGGGAATCTCCAGGGCGCTGTCCAGCATCCATGACAGATCGTCGTTCACGAGATCTCATGCCCTTCGCTGCTTGCACCACGTGTGCTGCTCGACTGTTCCGCGGGGTCCGCATGCGTGGCCCGGCCCGACCGGGTGCCCCGCTGGAAGGCGCCCATGATCGCCGCCGTCTCCGCGCCGGTGCGGGCGGGGGCGGGGGTGTTCGACGCGCTGCCGGGCACGATGGCCATCGGCCGCTTGCGGCGCCGCCTGGGCAGGCCGTCGGAGGTGGTGGTCGCCGCCGGCGCGGGCTCGGGGCCGCCGTGGACCGGGGCGGCGTGGGTGACGACCGGGGCGGCGGGTTCCTTCTGCTCGGGCGCGTTGGTGAGCAGGTCGTGCGGGAGCAGGAGCACCGACCGCACACCGCCGTAGGGCGAGGAGGAGTCCACGGACACCTCGAAGCCGAAGCGTTCGGCCAGCACGCCGATCACCGCGAAACCGAACTGCGGCGGGTTGCCGAGTCCGGAGACGCCGGAGACGCGTTCACTGGAGAGGAGTTTCTCGGCGCGGGCCCGCTCCTCGTCGTTCATTCCGACACCGGCGTCGTCGACGACGATGCAGATGCCCTTGGGCACGGTGCGGATGTTGATCTCGACGACGGTGTCCGGGCTGGAATAGCTGGTGGCGTTGTCGAGGAGTTCGGCGAGGGCCAGGGCCACCGGTTCGACGGCGCGGCTCGTGATGCCGAAGTCCACCTGCGAAAGAATCTCCACCCGCCGGTAATGGCGGATTCTGCCCTGTGCGCTGCGGACCACGTCGTAGACGGAGGCCACATCGCGCTGGCGGCCCAGCCAGCCGTCGCAGAGCACGGCGATGGACTGGGCACGGCGACCGAACTGGGAGTTCGTGTGGTCGATCTCCAGAAGGTCTTGGAGAATGACCGACTCGCCGTATTTGTTCTGGAGCCGGGAGACGATCAACTGCTGCTCCGCGGCAAGACCCTGAAGCGTCCGCATAGCGGATTTCAGGACTGTCTTCGTTGCCTCTTCGGCTCTTTCCTGCGCTGCCTCGACGGATTTCGCGTACCCGTTCTCCAGCTCGGTGTGCCGATTCCGGAGATCTGCGAACTCCTGCCTTAACGTCCGCGTCGCCCTGCGCTGACGAACAATGAGGGCGACTGCGACGAATACGGCGACGAGGAGAGCCCAGAGTACCGGGTTCTGTATGTAATCAGTCATAAGACTCTCTTCAGGCGACTGACGGCCAGTTGCTGAATTCCCGTCAATGCGGGTGGACCGGCGGACGCCCGCATCGGGGTCACCGCCCGGACCGTCCCCGTAGTCGGGGATGTCCTGCACCCATCCGCCCGCTCTACAAGCGCGGTGATCGTATCACCACACGATGACGCCACCGATCGCCAACATTGATGGTGAAGATGAACATTGACGGCCTGTCAGTGAACGTGTCGACAGGTGTCACGACGGTCGTCGGCGGAGCAACCGATAAACGCGCTTCCGCGACATCCGGGAGTAACCGAGACGTACGGACTCTTCTCCGACGGAAATACGGTGGAATGAAACGACAGAACCCGTATCCGGTAATCCCGGATACGGGTCGCGCCCATCAGTCGGCATCTCGCTCACCGAGCGGAATCCGCTCGACACGGTGAGTGACAAGTGTCCGAGGGGGGACTTGAACCCCCACGCCCGATAAAGGGCACTAGCACCTCAAGCTAGCGCGTCTGCCATTCCGCCACCCGGACCAGGTGTCTACCGCCGTTCGGGTGTTCCCCGCGGCGACATGGACAACAATACCAAGCTTTGGGAGTGCCTTTCACCTGCGTATCCGCCGCCCCGGCAGCCCGCCCCCGGACACCTCGCTCCCGGCGCCCCGCTCCCGGGGGCGGGTGTCCGGGGGCGGGCTGCCGGGGGCGGGTGTCCGGGCGGTCAGGGCATCGACCGGTACTCCGGGAAGTTGCCCGGCAGCCTCTCCCCCGCCGGCCCCCGGGTGACCGCCCGCACCAGCAGCTCGCCGCCGACGAAGGCACCGCGCCAGGACGCGCCGAGGCCGCCGAAGAGTTCGTCGCGGTCGCCGCGGGAGCGGGGGGTGCCGTGGCCGACCTTGAAGGCGCGGATCTGCGGGGCCAGCCGGTCGTAGGTGGCGCGGTCGTCGGTGGAGAGGGTGGCGACGAGGGCGCCGTTGGACGCGTTCATGGCGGCCAGCAGTTCCGCCTCGGTGTCGACCAGGACGATGGTGTCGACGGGGCCGAAGGGTTCCGCGTGGTGCAGCGGGGAGGACGGCGGCGGATCGAGGAGCGTGACGGGCTGGACGTAGGCCGAGGTGTCCTGGCCGGGCAGGAAGCGGGCCCCGTCGGGTTTCCCGCGGTACAGCGGGACGGCACCGCGGTCGACGGCCTCGGCGACCTGGTCGCGCAGTTCCTTCGCCTTGGCCGCGTTGATGAGCGGACCGAAGTCCAGCCGCGGGAAGGGGGAGTCCGGCCGCTCGACCGCCAGTGGGTGTCCGACCGTCAGTGTGCGCACCGCCGGGAGGTACGCCGCGAGGAAGGAGTCGAACAGCTCACGCTGGACGACGAAGCGCGGGTACGCCGTGCAGCGCTGCTTGCCGTAGTCGAAGAGCTTGGGGACGACCGCGGCGAGGGCGTCGAAGTCCGAGACGTTCCAGACGCCCCAGGTGTTGAGTCCCTCCTGTTCGAGGATGTGGCGCTTGCCGAGGTCGGCCACGGCCGTGGCCACCGCGGCGCCGGTGTCGCGGCCGCCGACGAAGGACACGCAGCCGATCTCGGGCGCCCGCACCAGCGCCACCGACAGCTCGCTCCCGCCGCCGCTGACCAGGCTGACGGGGACGCCCTCGCGGGCGGCGAGGGCACAGGCCAGGGTCAGGCAGGCGACACCGCCGTCGGTCGGGGTCTTGGCGATGGCCGCGTTGCCCGCCAGCGCCTGGACCAGTACCGCGTGCACGAGCACGCTCATCGGGTAGTTCCAGCTGGCGATGTTGGACACCGGCCCGTCCAGCGGGGCCCGCCCGGCGAGCATCTCCTCGATGCCGTCGAGGTACCAGCGCACCCCGTCGACGGCCCGGTCGACGTCGGCCTGCGCGAGCCGCCAGGGCTTGCCGATCTCCCAGACGAGCAGGAGTGCGAGGAGTTCGCGGTGGGCGGCGAGGGCGTCCAGGGTGGCCGCGATGCGGGCGCGGCGTTCCGCGAGGGGGAGGTGCCGCCAGGCGCGGTGCTGGTCCAGGGAGGCCCGGACCGCCCGGTGGGCGGTGGCCGCGTCCAGGCGGGGCGGGCCGGCCACGGGGCGTCCGTCGACCGGGCTGGTGGCGGGCAGTGCCCGGCCGTCCGCCTGCCAGGTGCCGTTCCAGAGGTTGAGGACCCGGTCGTCGCGGAAGGCCTCGGGGGCCGCGGCGAGACAGCGACGCCAGGCGTCGGCCCAGGACGTGCCGGATTTGAGGGTGGGGGTGGAGGTGGTGGTGGAGGTGGTGGGGGCCATGGGGATGCTCCGCTCTCGGTGCACGGTCGAGAGGACGAGGGAGCCGGCCGACCGAGAAGGCCGGCCGGCCGGCCAGTGGAGGACGGCGATGGGCGCCGCCGCGCGTCACGCGTGCGGGGACGTCCCCGCCGCCAGTGCGGCGAGCACGAGTCGGGCGGTCTCCGTCGGTGTGCCGCCCACGCGCACGCCGACCGCCTCCAGCGCCTCCTTCTTCGCCCGCGCCGTCCCCGAGGACCCGGAGACGATCGCGCCGGCGTGGCCCATCGTCCTGCCCTCGGGCGCGGTGAAGCCCGCGATGTAGCCGACGACCGGCTTGGTGACGTGGTCGCGGACGTACGCGGCGGCCCGTTCCTCGGCGTCGCCGCCGATCTCGCCGATGAGCACGATCAGCTCGGTGTCGGGGTCGTCCTGGAAGGCGGCCAGGCAGTCGATGTGACTGGTGCCGACGACCGGGTCGCCGCCGATGCCGACGCATGTGGAGAAACCGACGTCCCGCAGTTCGTACATGAGCTGGTAGGTGAGCGTGCCGGACTTGGAGACCAGGCCGATCCGCCCGGGCTTGGCGATGTCGGCCGGGATGATGCCCGCGCCGGACTGGCCGGGGCTGATCAGGCCGGGGCAGTTGGGGCCGATGACCCGGGTGCCGCGCGCCGTGGCGTACGCCGTGAAGGCGACGGAGTCGTGGACCGGGACGCCCTCGGTGATGACGACGGCGAGCCCGATCCCGGCGTCGGCGGCCTCGGTGACGGCCGGCCTGACGAAGGCGGGCGGGACGAAGACGACGCTCACGTCCGCGCCGGTCGCCTCGATGCCCTCGGCGACCGATCCGAAGACGGGGACCGTCCGCTCGTCGAAGCCGACGGTGCGGCCGGCCTTGCGCGGGTTGACCCCGCCGACCACGTCGGTGCCGGCCGCGAGCATCCGCCGGGTGTGCTTCGTGCCCTCGCCGCCGGTCATGCCCTGGACGAGGACCTTGCTCTCCTTGGTGAGGTAGATGGCCATGGTGTGCGGTCTCCTCAGGCTGCGGTGGCGAGGTGGGCGGCACGGCGGGCGGCGCCGTCCATGGTGGTGGCCTGCTCGACGAGCGGGTGCCGGTGGGCGTCGAGGATCGCCCGCCCCCGGGCCGCGTTGTTGCCGTCGAGCCGCACGACGAGCGGCCGGGTCAGCCGTACGGTGTCCAGGGCGCGCACGATGCCCTCGGCGACCGTGTCGCAGGCGGTGATGCCGCCGAAGACGTTGACGAGGACGGACTTCACGGCCGGGTCCGACAGGACGACCGAGAGTCCGTCGGCCATGATCCGGGCGGACGCCCCGCCGCCGATGTCGAGGAAGTTCGCGGGGCGGGCGCCGCAGCCGGCGACCACGTCGAGGGTCGACATCACCAGGCCGGCGCCGTTGCCGATGACGCCGACCTCGCCGTCGAGCCTGACGTAGTGGAGCCCCTTGGCGGCGGCCGCGGCCTCCAGCGGATCGGTGGGCCCGGTGCTGTCGCCGCCCCGGTGGGCGTGCCGGAAGGCCGCGTTGTCGTCGAGGGTGACCTTGCCGTCCAGGGCGACGAGCTGCCCCTGCGGGGTGCGCACGAGCGGGTTGACCTCGACGAGGAGGGCGTCCTCGCGCACCAGGACCTGCCAGAGCCGGACCAGGACGTCGACGCTCCGCGGCGGCAGGCCCCCCGCGGCGGCGATCTCGGCCCCCTTCGCCGAGGTCACGCCCTCCGCCTGGTCGATCGGCACCCGGGCGACGGCCTCGGGCCGGGTCGCGGCGACCTCCTCGATCTCCGTGCCGCCCTCGGCGGAGGCGATGGCGAGGAAGCGGCCGGCCGCGCGGTCCAGGACGTAGGAGACGTAGAACTCGCCGTCGATGTCGACGGGCCGGGCCAACATCACCGTGCCGACCGTGTGCCCCTTGATGTCCATGCCGAGGATCTGACGGGCGGTGAGTTCGGCGGCGGCCGGGTCGGCGGCGAGCTTGACCCCGCCCGCCTTGCCCCGCCCCCCGGTCTTGACCTGCGCCTTGACGACGACGCGGCCGCCGAGCCGGCGGGCGATCTCGCGCGCCCGGCGGGACGAGTCGGTCACCTCGGCCGCCGGCACCACGATGCCGTACTGCTCGAAGAGGTCCCTTGCCTGGTGTTCGTACAGGTCCATCCCGACTCCCGTCCGCGAAGTCAAAGCCGATACCGATACCTAAAAGCCGAGCCGAGCCGAGCCGATGCCGATGCCGAAGCCGAAGCCGAAGCCGAAGCTCATGCCGATGCCGAAGCCGATGCCCAAGCCGATGCCCAAGCCGAAGCCCCAGCCGATGTCAGAGCGATGCCGAAGCCCGTGTCGAGGAGCCGCCGAAGCCGATGTCAAAGCCGGAGTCAAGCCGACCTAAAGTGCCGCGCACCCCCTGGACACCACCCACCGGATGCGGGATAACGAGATTCATACAGTATTCGTCGACTGTATGCAATGTACCGCGTGAGCCCTCCAACCCCTACGAAGGGACGGGACTTCGTCATGCCCGACGACACCCAGGACGTGATCTCCGGTGGTCATCTCGTTGCCAAGGCGCTCAAGGCCGAGGGGGTCGACCGCATCTACACCCTCTGCGGCGGCCACATCATCGACATCTACGACGGCTGCGTCGACGAGGGCATAGAAGTCGTCGACGTCCGCCACGAGCAGGTCGCCGCCCACGCCGCCGACGGCTACGCACGCATCACCGGCAGGCCGGGCTGCGCGGTCGTCACCGCCGGCCCCGGCACCACCGACGCCGTCACCGGCGTCGCCAACGCCTTCCGCGCGGAGTCCCCCATGCTGCTGATCGGCGGTCAGGGGGCGCTCACCCAGCACAAGATGGGGTCGCTCCAGGACCTGCCGCACGTCGACATGATGGCGCCCATCACCAAGTTCGCGGCGACCGTGCCGGACACGGCGCGCGCCGCCGACATGGTGTCCATGGCGTTCCGCGAGTGCTACCACGGCGCGCCCGGCCCGTCCTTCCTGGAGATCCCGCGCGACGTGCTCGACGCCAAGGTGCCCGCGGCGAAGGCACGCGTGCCGCGGCCGGGCGCCTACCGCGCCTCCACCCGCTCGGCCGGCGACCCCGAGGCGGTCGAGAAGCTCGCCGACCTCCTGGTGCACGCCGAGAAGCCGGCGATCCTGCTGGGCAGCCAGGTGTGGACGACCCGCGGCACCGAGGCCGCGATCGAGCTGGTCCGCACCCTCAACATCCCCGCGTACATGAACGGCGCCGGCCGCGGCACCCTCCCGCCGGGCGACCCGCACCACTTCCAGCTCTCCCGCCGGTACGCCTTCTCGAACGCCGACGTCATCGTGATCGTCGGCACGCCCTTCGACTTCCGCATGGGCTACGGCAAGCGGCTCTCCCCGGACGCGACCGTCGTCCAGATCGACCTCGACTACCGCACCGTCGGCAAGAACCGCGACATCGACCTCGGCATCGTCGGTGACGCCGGGCTGGTGCTGAAGTCGGTGACCGAGGCGGCCTCGGGGCGGATCAACGGGGGCGCGTCGAAGCGCAAGGAGTGGCTCGACGAGCTGCGCGCGGCCGAGCAGACCGCGCTCGACAAGCGGCTGCCGCAGCTGAGGTCGGACGCCTCCCCCATCCACCCGTACCGCCTGGTGAGCGAAATCAACGACTTCCTCACCGAGGACTCGGTGTACATCGGCGACGGCGGCGACATCGTCACCTTCTCCGGGCAGGTCGTGCAGCCCAAGTCGCCGGGCAACTGGATGGACCCGGGCCCGCTGGGCACCCTCGGCGTCGGCGTCCCCTTCGTACTCGCCGCGAAGCAGGCGCGGCCCGACAAGGAGGTCGTCGCCCTCTTCGGCGACGGCGCCTTCTCCCTGACCGGCTGGGACTTCGAGACCCTCGTCCGCTACGACCTGCCGTTCGTCGGCATCGTCGGCAACAACTCCTCGATGAACCAGATCCGTTACGGCCAGGCCGCCAAGTACGGCAAGGAGCGCGAGCGGGTCGGCAACACCCTCGGCGACGTCCCCTACGACCAGTTCGCGCGGATGCTGGGCGGCCACGGCGAGGAGGTCCGCGACCCGGCCGACATCGGCCCCGCGCTGCGGCGCGCCCGCGAGTCCGGGAAGCCCTCGCTGATCAACGTCTGGGTCGACCCCGACGCGTACGCCCCCGGAACCATGAACCAGACCATGTACAAGTGAGGAGCGCCGGTCATGACCAAGGCCCTCGAAGGCATCCGCGTCCTGGACATGACGCACGTCCAGTCCGGGCCGTCGGCGACGCAGCTGCTCGCCTGGCTCGGCGCGGACGTCGTCAAGCTGGAGGCGCCCTCCGGTGACATCACGCGCAAGCAGTTGCGCGACCTCCCGGGCGTCGACTCCCTCTACTTCACGATGCTCAACTGCAACAAGCGGAGCATCACCCTCAACACCAAGACCGAGCGCGGCAAGGAGATCCTCACCGAGCTGATCCGGCGTTCCGACGTCATGGTGGAGAACTTCGGTCCGGGCGCGGTCGACCGGATGGGCTTCACCTGGGACCGCATCCGGGAGATCAACCCGCGGATCGTCTACGCCTCCATCAAGGGGTTCGGCGAGGGCCCGTACACCGACTTCAAGGCGTACGAGGTGGTCGCGCAGGCCATGGGCGGATCGATGGCGACCACCGGCTTCGAGGACGGGCCGCCGCTGGCGACGGGGGCGCAGATCGGTGACTCGGGCACGGGTGTCCACGCCGTGGCGGGCATCCTCGCGGCGCTGTTCCAGCGCGAGAGCACCGGGCGCGGTCAGCGGGTCAACGTGGCCATGCAGCACGCCGTGCTCAACCTCTGCCGGGTGAAGCTGCGCGACCAGCAGCGCCTGGCCCACGGCCCGCTCGCCGAGTACCCCAACGACGACTTCGGCGACGAGGTCCCCCGGTCCGGGAACGCCTCGGGCGGCGGCCAGCCCGGCTGGGCGGTCAAGTGCGCGCCGGGTGGCCCGAACGACTACGTGTACGTCATCGTGCAGCCCGTCGGCTGGCGGCCGCTCAGCGAGCTCATCGGCCGGCCCGAGCTGGCCGACGACCCCGAGTGGGCGACGCCTCAGGCCCGGCTGCCCCGGCTGAACAAGATGTTCCAGCTGATCGAGGAGTGGTCCTCGACGCTGCCCAAGTGGGAGGTGCTGGAGCGGCTCAACGCCCACAACATCCCGTGCGGGCCGATCCTGTCCACCAAGGAGATCATCGAGGACGCGTCACTGGCCGCCAACGAGATGGTGGTGCGCGTCCCCCACCCCGAGCGGGGCGAGTTCGTGACCGTCGGCAGCCCGCTCAAGCTCTCCGACTCCCCCGTCGAGGTGAGCGGTTCACCGCTGCTGGGCGAGCACAACGAAGAGGTCTACGTCGGCGAACTGGGCCTCGGGGACGAGGAACTGCGCCTGCTCAAGTCGAACGGGGTGATCTGACGTGATGGCCGAGGACCGGGTGCTGCGGGTGCGCGCGCTGCTCGACGCGGTGCGCGCCGAGGGGCGGACCGCGCTGACCGCGCCCGAGGGCAAGGTGGTCGCGGACGCGTACGGGATCGCCGTACCGGGCGAGGAGCTGGCGCGGGACGTCGAGGAGGCCGTGGCGTGCGCGGCGCGCTTCGGCGGACCCGTGGTGATGAAGATCGTCTCGCCGGACATCCTGCACAAGACCGACGCGGGCGGAGTGATCGTCGGGGTGGAGGGGGCCGCGGACGTACGGGCGGCGTTCCACCGAATCGTGGAGAACGCGCGGGCGTACGACGCGGACGCCCGGATCGACGGCGTCCAGGTGCAGGAGCTGCTGCCCGAGGGGCTGGAGGTCATCGTCGGCGCGGTGACGGACCCGACGTTCGGGAAGGTCGTGGCCTTCGGGCTCGGCGGGGTGCTGGTGGAGGTCCTCAAGGACGTCACGTTCCGGCTCGCGCCCGTGGACGCCGACGAGGCGCTGTCGATGCTGGACTCGATCCGGGCGGCGGAGATCCTGCGCGGGGTGCGCGGCGGGCCGGCCGTGGACCGGTGGGCGGTCGCCGAGCAGATCCGGCGGGCGTCGCACCTCGTCGCGGACTTCCCGGAGATCGCGGAGGTGGACCTGAACCCGGTGATCGCGACGCCCGAGGGGGCGGTCGCCGCCGACATCCGGGTCATCCTCGCCGAGTCCGTGCCGAAGCCGCGGCGGACGTACACGCGCGAGGAGATCCTCACCTCGATGCGCCGGCTGATGCAGCCCTCGTCGGTCGCCGTGATCGGCGCCTCCCACGAGCAGGGCAAGATCGGCAATTCGGTGATGCGCAACCTCGTCGACGGCGGTTTCGCCGGGGACATCCACCCGGTGAACCCGCGGGCCGATGACATCCTCGGCCGCAAGGCGTACAAGAGTGTCACCGACGTTCCCGGTGAGGTGGATGTGGCGGTCTTCGCGATCCCCGCCCGGTTCGTGGCCTCGGCCCTGGAGGAGGTGGGACGCAAGGGGATCCCGAACGCCGTGCTGATCCCCTCCGGGTTCGCGGAGACCGGCGAGCACGAGCTCCAGGCGGAGATCGTGGCGATCGCCGAACGGCACGGCGTCCGGCTGCTGGGGCCGAACATCTACGGCTACTACTCGACCTGGCAGGACCTGTGCGCCACGTTCTGCACGCCGTACGACGTCAAGGGCGGGGTGGCGCTGACCTCGCAGTCCGGCGGGATCGGGATGGCCGTCCTGGGGTTCGCGCGGGCCACGAAGACGGGCGTGTCGGCGATCGTGGGCCTCGGCAACAAGGCGGACCTGGACGAGGACGACCTGCTGACCTGGTTCGGCGAGGACCCGCGCACCGAGTGCATCGCCATGCACCTGGAGGACCTCAAGGACGGGCGCGCCTTCGTGGCGGCCGCGCGGGCGACCGTGCCGAAGAAACCGGTCGTCGTCCTGAAGGCGGGGCGCACGGCGGCGGGGGCGAAGGCCGCCGGGTCGCACACCGGGGCCCTCGCGGGCGACGACGCCGTGTACGACGACATCCTGCGGCAGGCCGGTGTCATCCGGGCGCCCGGCCTGAACGACATGCTGGAGTACGCGCGCGCGTTGCCGGTGCTGCCCACCCCCCGGGGGGACAACGTCGTGATCATCACGGGCGCGGGCGGCAGCGGGGTGCTGCTGTCCGACGCGGTGACCGACAACGGCCTCACCCTGATGGAGATCCCGCCGGACCTGGACGCGTCGTTCCGGGCGTTCATCCCGCCGTTCGGGGCGGCGGGCAACCCGGTCGACATCACGGGGGGCGAGCCGCCGTCGACGTACGAGGCGACGATCCGGCTGGGCCTTGAGGACCCGCGCGTCCACGCGCTCGTCCTCGGCTACTGGCACACCATCGTCACCCCGCCGATGGTCTTCGCGGAGCTCACCGCGCGCGTGGTGGCCGAGTTCCGCGAGCGCGGCGTCGTCAAGCCCGTGGTGGCGTCGCTCGCGGGGGACGTGGAGGTCGAGGAGGCCTGCCGGTACCTGTACGAGCGGGGTGTCGTCGCGTACCCGTACACGACCGAGAGGCCGGTGGCCGTGCTGGGCGCCAAGTACCGGTGGGCGCGCGCGGCCGGGTTGTTGGGGGGCGGTTCATGACGTGATCTTCGGTGCGGGGCCGGCCGACGGTGCGCGTCGGCCGGTCCCGGGACCCAGTGCGCACACGAAAGGCATGGGACAGGGGGCGCTGGCCAGATCTTTCGACGCAAGGGGTGCGACACACATGACAACCACCGACTTCTCGACGTCACTTCCCTACCGGGAGGTGGCGGACCGCAACGGCCGGGTGTACCGGATCGGCGAGACCGACCGGGACATCATGGGACGGCCGCGCTGGACCATGGTGCTCTTCCCGTGGATGGGCATGCTGGGCATCAGTTCCTCGGAGTACGCGTTCACCTCGGCCGAGGACACCCTGCACGAGGCCCACCTGTGGAACAGCGGGCACATCTTCTGGCTGATGGGCGTCTGGGTCTTCTTCCAGGCGGCCGTCGCCTTCCCCGCCGGGCAACTGCGGGAGAGCGGCAGGCTCCCCGCGCGGTACGCGATGATGCTGGGCGCGCTGGGCACGGTCTGCGGCTATCTGTCGCTGGCGTTCGCGCCGCACGTGATCGTCGCCTACCTGGGCTTCGGCATGTGCAGCGGCATCGGCGCCGGCCTCGTCTATGCGACCTGCGTGAACATGGTCGGCAAGTGGTACCCGGAACGCAAGGGCGGCAAGACCGGCATGGTCAACGGCGGCTTCGCCTACGGCTCGGTGCCCTTCGTGTTCCTGTTCACCTCGTACATGGACCTGGGCAACTACCGGGGCGTCCTGGTGACGGTCGGTCTGATCTGCTGCTCGGTCGTCGCCGTCGCCGGCTGGTTCTTCAAGGACCCGCCGAAGAACTGGTGGCCCGCGCACGTCGACCCGCTCCGGATGACCGACGACCCCAAGATCCGCCGGGCGCTGGAGAAGAACCCGCCCGCGGTCAAGCAGTACACACCGAAGGAGGCTTCCCGTACCCCCGTCCTGTGGATGATGTGGTTCTGTCTGCTGTGCACGGCCGGCATCAACATCTTCGGCATCGCCTTCCAGGTGCCGTTCGGCAAGGACATGGGCTTCGCCGGCGGGATCGTGGCCACGGCGATGTCCCTGAAGGCGATCGTCAACGGCACCGGGCGCGGGGTGATCGGCTGGATCTCCGACCGGTTCGGCCGCCGCAACACGCTGATCATCGTCTGTCTGGTGCTCGGCAGCGCCCAGTTCGGGGTGCTGGTCTCCGGGCAGATGGGCAGCATGCCGTTCTTCCTGTTCTGCTCCATGGTGTCCGGCTTCGGGGGCGGCGCGATCTTCCCGCTGTTCGCCGCCATGACGGCGGACTACTTCGGGGAGAACAACAACGCCTCCAACTACGGGATGGTCTACAGCTCGAAGCTCATCTCGGGTCTCGTGGGCTCCGGCATGGGCGCGGTCGTGGTCGGCGCGTGGGACTACGAGGGCGCGTTCGTGATCGCCGGCTCCATCGGTCTGGCCTCCGCGGTGCTGGCGCTCTTCCTGAAGGCCCCGGGCCGGCCGCAGGCCCGCAAGGTCGTTGCCAACCCGCAGCCGCTCGGCGAGGAGACCGCGTGACATGACGTACGGTCCCGTCGCGAGCGGACCACCGGCGGACCCCGTCGCCGCGCACCGTCCCCACCACCGGTCCGGCTGAGGCCGGCACGGCCGTTCCCCTCGAGGCGGCCCTCCCCCGGCTTTCGCCGGCACGGGGAGGGCCGCCTCGAGGGCGTCGGCACGGACGGGCCGCCGCCGGGCTACGCCTCCTGGCGTGCGTGGTACGAGCGGCGTGTGTGCTCCGTGTGCTCGCGCATGAGCCGGGTGGCGCGCTGCTCGTCGCCGTCCGCGATGGCTGCGATGAGGTCGCGGTGCTCCTCCCAGGACTGCTGCCCGCGCTGCCGGGCGACGGGCGTGTAGTACCAGCGGACCCGCCGGTCGACCTGCGCCGCCAGTTCGGCGAGGACCGTGTTGCCCGCGAGCTCCATCACCTTGGCGTGGAAACGGGCGTTGAGGGCGACGGCCGCGTCCACGTCGTCGGCGGCGACGGCCCCCATGCCCTGCGCGAGCAGCTCGTTCAGGGCTTCGACGCCGGCCCGGTCGGCGTGCGCGGCGGCGAGCCGGGCCGCCTCGGCCTCCAGCAGGGTGCGCACGGTGAGGAGCTGGTCGGCCTCGTCCTCGGTGGGCACGTGCACGAACGCGCCCTGGGCCGGCCGCAGATCGACCCACCCCTCGGTGTTCAGCCGTTGCAGGGCCTCGCGCACGGGCTGGCGGGAGACGCCGAGGTGGCCGGCGAGTTCGCTCTCGACGAGGTGCTGGCCGGGTTGCAGCGCGCGGGTGGTGATGAGTTCGAGCAGGGCTTCGTAGACGCGCTCGCGCAGCGGGCCGGGGCGTTCGAGCCTGGGCACCGCACCCTGCGGCAGTCCTGTCGACAACATCGGTCGGTCCCCCTCCTGGGCAGCGCCGGGGCCGGCAGCCGGAAAGCCAGTATCGATTGTCTTTCGTCTACAGTCTACGGCTCACTGTAGCCAGGGCCGGGAACGGTCGCCCTCGTCACACCGGGCCGCGCGCCCCCCGGGTGCGGCCCCCGCTCTCACGGGCAGCGCACGACCTGCCCGGCGTAGGACAGGTTCCCGCCGAAGCCGAAGAGCAGCACGGGGTCGCCGGTGGAGATCGCGCCCTGCTCGACCAGCTTGGAGAAGGCGAGGGGGATGCTGGCGGCGGAGGTGTTGCCGGAGTCGGTGACGTCCCGGGCGACGACGGCGTTCACGGCGCCGATCTTCGCGGCGAGGGGTTCGATGATGCGCAGGTTCGCCTGGTGCAGGACCACGGCGGCGAGGTCCGCCGGGGTGAGTCCGGCGCGCTCGCACGCCTCGCGGGCGAGCGGGGGCAGCCGGGTGGTGGCCCAGCGGTAGACGCTCTGCCCCTCCTGGGCGAACCGGGCGGGCTGCCCCTCGATGCGCACCGCGTGTCCCATCTCGGGCACCGATCCCCACAGCACGGGGGCGATGCCGGGCTCGGCGCCGGCCGGACAGGCCTCGACCACGGCGGCGCCGGCCCCGTCGCCGACGAGGACGCAGGTGGTGCGGTCGGTCCAGTCGGTGACCTCGGACATCTTGTCGGCGCCGATGACCAGCGCCCGGCTCGCGGCACCCGCCCGTACGGTGTGGTCGGCGGTGGCCAGCGCATGGGTGAACCCGGCGCACACGACGTTGACGTCCATGGCGGCCGGGCTCGGCACGCCCAGGCGGGCGGCGACCCGGGCGGCCATGTTGGGCGAGCGGTCGACGGCGGTGGAGGTCGCGACCAGCACCAGGTCGATGTCGGCGGGCGTGAGCCCGGCGGTGGCGAGCGCCTTGGCGGCGGCGTGCGCGGCGAGCTCGTCCACGGGCTCGTCGGGGCCGGCGATGTGGCGCGTGCGGATGCCCACCCGGCTCCTGATCCACTCGTCACTGGTGTCGACCAGGCCCGCCAGGTCCTCGTTGGTGAGGATCCTCGCGGGCTGGTAGTGGCCGACGGCGGCGATGCGCGAGCCAGTCATTGGGTGATCCCCTCGGTGCCTCGGGTAGCGGGATGCACCAGTCTGATCAGTGACTCACGGGTACGAGGGCGCGTGAAGCGACAGGAAACGGGCGTCCGGGTTGTCGGCTTCCCTCTAACCGTAGGACACCCGATCAGTCCATCCCCCGAACGGGCGACGGTCGGCCGCCACCCGGCGCCCGCCTACCCGGTGAGCACCCGCCTACCCGGTGAACAGCTGCGTCGCCTTGCGTACGAGCTCGTAGAGGCCGTAGGCGAGGGGCGCCCCCACCCACAGCCACACGAAGACGACGAGGGGCAGGTGGGTCCCTGCGCCCGGGCGGGGTCCGGATTCGGGGAGGTCAGGCGGACTCGGGCTGCTGGGGCTGGGCTGGGGCGGCATCGGCTGCCTCTCTCGGGGCGGGGACGTGGTGGTGGCGGGCGTGGACGGGCCGGACGAGTTCGTTGGCGACGAAGCCGACGGCGAGCAGCCCGATCATGATGAACAGGGACAGGGTGTAGAGGGACGCGCCGTGCCGGCCGGCCTCCTCCTGCCGGTCGGCGATCCAGTTCACGATCAGCGGGCCGAGGACGCCCGCCGTGGACCAGGCGGTGAGCAGCCGCCCGTGGATCGCGCCGACCTGGTAGGTGCCGAACAGGTCCTTGAGGTAGGCGGGGATCGTGGCGAAGCCGCCGCCGTAGAAGGAGAGGATCACCAGCGCGCACAGGACGAACAGGGGCTTGGAGGAGTCCCCGAACAGGGCGATCAGGGCGTACATCAGGGCGCCGACGCCCAGGTACACGCGGTAGACGTTCTTGCGTCCGATCAGGTCGGAGCTGGACGACCAGCCGATGCGGCCCGCCATGTTGGCCGCCGACAGCAGGGCGACGAAGCCGGCCGCGGCCGTCACGGAGACGGGGGTGGAGGTGTCGGCGAAGAAGTCCGTGATCATCGGGGCGGCCTTCTCCAGGATGCCGATGCCGGCGGTCACGTTCATGCAGAGCACGACCCACAGGCACCAGAACTGGGGGGTGCGCACGGCGCTGCGGGCCGAGACCTGCACGCCTCGCGGGGCGCCCGTCCCGGCGCCGGCGGCCGGCTCGGCGGCCCGCGGGACGCGCACCAGCAGCACGCCCAGGGTCATGAAGACCGCGTACGCCAGCCCGTGGACGAGGAAGGCGAGCGCGATCCCGGAAGGGTCGGCGCCGAACGACTCCAGCATCTGCGCCGACCAGGGCGAGGCGATGAGCGCGCCGCCGCCGAAGCCCATGATGGCGATGCCGGTGGCCATGCCGGGCCGGTCCGGGAACCACTTGATCAGGGTGGAGACGGGCGAGATGTAGCCGATGCCCAGGCCGATGCCGCCGACGAAGCCGTAGCCGAGGACGATCAGCCAGTACTGCTCGGTGGCGGCGCCGAGCGCGGAGATCAGGAAGCCGGACGAGAAGCAGACCAGGGCGACGGTCATCGCCCAGCGCGGGCCGTTGCGTTCGACGAGGGTGCCGCCGAACGCGGCGGACAGGCCGAGCATGACGATGGCGAGCTGGAAGGGCAGCGCGCTCTGGGTGCCGGTGAGGCCGAGCGCGGACTCCAGCGGTGGCTTGAAGACGGACCAGGCGTAGGCCTGCCCGATGGAGAGGTGGACCGAGAGCGCGGCCGGGGGGACGAGCCAGCGGCTCCAGCCGGGCGGTGCGACGGGGGGACTCATGAGTCCGGAACGGTAGGAAGGATTCCGGCCGTTGAGAAGGCGGCGCGTCGAACGGGTGCGGTGAGCGGTACCCGGGGTGCGCCGAACGGTCGGACCGGCCGGTTTCCAAGCTTTCCCCAGGTGCTGCGCCGACCCTTGCCGCCCCCACCACCATACTGTAGACAATATTCAGTCGACAGCGTTCGGCAGTTCCTCGGTACCCTCGACCGAACGGAGCTCCACCGTCATGAAAGTCGCAGTCCTCGGCGCCGGTGCGATCGGCGCCTACGTCGGTGCCGCGCTCCATCGCGCCGGCGCCGACGTGCACCTCGTCGCCCGTGGACCGCATCTCGCGGCCATGAGGCGGCACGGGGTGCGGGTGCTCAGCGAGCGGGGCGACTTCACCGCCCGCGCCCACGCCACCGACGACCCCACCGAGATCGGCCCGGCCGACTTCGTCCTCCTGGGCCTCAAGGCCCACTCGTACGCGGCGTGCGGGCCGCTGATCGAGCCCCTGCTGCACGGCACCACCGCGGTGGTCGCCGCCCAGAACGGCATCCCCTGGTGGTACTTCCACCGGCACGGCGGCCCCCACGACGGCCACCGCGTCGAGAGCGTGGACCCCGGCGGAGCGGTCAGCGCGGTGCTCGCGCCCGAACGGGCCGTCGGCTGCGTGGTCTACGCGGCCACCGAACTCGAAGCTCCCGGCGTCGTACGGCACTTGGAGGGCACCCGGTTCTCGGTCGGCGAGCCCGACCGCAGCGTCTCGACGCGCTGTCTGGAGTTCAGCGGGGCCATGACGGCGGGCGGGCTGAAGTGCCCGGTGGAGCCCGACCTGCGCAACGACATCTGGCTCAAACTGCTCGGCAACATCTCCTTCAACCCGATCAGCGCGCTCGCCCGCGCGACCATGCGGCAGATGTGCCTGCACGGCGGCACCCGCCGGGTCATCGAGACGATGATGCGCGAGACGCTCACCGTCGCCGAGGCCCTCGGCTGCGAGGTGGGCGTCTCCATCGAGCGCCGGCTCGCGGGCGCGGAGCGCGTCGGCGACCACCGCACCTCCACGCTCCAGGACCTGGAGCGCGGCAAACCGCTCGAACTGGACGTCCTCCTCGCGGCGGTCGTCGAGTTGGCGGGGATCACCGGCGTGGAGGTGCCCACCCTGCGCACCGTGCACGCCATCTCGGACCTGCTCGCGCTGAGGAGCGCCGCATGAGGAAACGCGACCGGACACCGAAGACCTACACCCGGCTCACCCACCCCCTGGTGCGCGACTCCCGCGACGCGCCCTTCCGGCAGGCGAGCTGGGAGGAGGCGCTGGACCGCACGGCGCGCGGCCTGGCCGCCGCGCGCGGCGCGTTCGGCATGTTCTCCTGCGCCCGCGCCACCAACGAGATGAACTACGTGGCGCAGAAGTTCGCCCGGGTCGTCATGGGCACCCACAACGTCGACTCCTGCAACCGGACGTGTCACGCGCCGAGCGTCGCCGGTCTGTCGGCCGCGTTCGGCTCCGGCGGGGGGACGTCGTCGTACGAGGAGATCGAGCACACGGACGTCATCGTGATGTGGGGCTCCAACGCCCGGTTCGCGCACCCGATCTTCTTCCAGCACGTGCTGAGGGGCATCCGGGGCGGCGCCCGGATGTACGCGGTCGACCCGCGGCGGACGTCCACCGCCGAGTGGGCGGAGAGCTGGCTCGGGCTCGACGTCGGCACCGACATCCCGATGGCCCACGCGATCGGCCGCGAGATCATCCACGCCGGTCTGGCGAACCGGACGTTCATCGAGCGGGCGACCAGCGGCTTCGAGGAGTACCGGGCGCTGGTCGAGCCGTGGACCCTGTCGCTCGCCTCGAAGGTGACGGGCGTCCCGGCCGCCGCGATCCGGGAGCTGGCGCACGCCTACGCCCGGGCCGAGCGGGCCCAGCTGTGCTGGACCCTCGGCATCACCGAGCACCACAACGGCACCGACAACGTCCGCGCGCTGATCAACCTCTCCCTGCTCACCGGGCACGTGGGGCGCCTCGGCTCGGGACTCCAGCCGCTGCGCGGCCAGAACAACGTGCAGGGCGGCGGCGACATGGGCGCCATCCCCAACCGCCTGCCCGGCTTCCAGGACATCCTCGACCCCGACGCCCGGCTGAGGTTCGAGACGGCCTGGGACACCGTCATCGAGCCGCACTACGGAATGAACCTGACGGAGATGTTCGAGGCGATGGAGGAGGGCTCGCTGAAGGCCGTCTACTGCATCGGCGAGAACCCGGCGCAGTCGGAGGCCGACAGCGAGCAGGCCGTACGGCGGCTGAACGCCCTCGACTTCCTCGTCGTGCAGGACATCTTCCTCACCAGGACGGCCGAGCTGGCGGACGTCGTGCTGCCCGCCACCGCGGGCTGGGCGGAGACCGAGGGCACGACCACCAACAGCGAGCGGCGGGTGCAGCGCGTGCGCCGCGCCGTGACGCCCCCCGGCGAGGCGCGCGAGGACATCGACATCCTCTGCGACCTGGCGGCCCGGCTCGGCCACGACTGGAAGTACGCCGACGCCGAGACCGTCTGGAACGAGCTGCGGTCGGTGTCGCCGGACCACTACGGCATGACGTACGAGCGGCTGGAGGAGCACCAGGGCATCCAGTGGCCGTGCCCGAGCACCGAGCGGCTCGAACCGACCTATCTGCACGGGCGGTTGTGGGAGACCGATCCCGGACGGCGGGGCAGGCGCGCGCCGTTCGGGCTCGTCCAGCACGATCCGCCGGTCGACCTGACGGACGAGGAGTACCCGGTCCGGCTCACCACCGGCAGGCGGCTGGACTCCTACAACACCGGGGTACAGAGCGGGGGTTACGCCTCCCCGCTGCGGCGCGGCGAGTCCGTCGAGCTGTGCCCGGAGGACGCGGAGCGCTTCGGCGTCGCGGTCGGCGAACGGGTGCGGGTGACGTCCCGGCGCGGATCCGTGGTGGCGCCGGTGTGGGTCGACACCGCGCTGCGGCCCGGGCTGGCCTTCATGACCATGCACTTCCCGGACGAGGTGGACACCAACCGGCTGACGATCGAGGCGAACTGCCCGATCGCGGGGACGGCGGAGTTCAAGGCGTCGGCGATCCGGATCGAGAAGCTCCCGGCCCCGAACGGTGTGAGGTGACGCGGTGGACCTGCACTTCGGCGACAGCAAGCCGACCGACGACGAACGGGCGGCCGTCGACGCCCTGCTGGGCCCTCCCGACTCGTCGTGGGAGGGCGCGGACCGCTCCGACGCGGACCTGCGGTGGGCGCGCGGCGGGCGGGAGGCCCGTGACCGCCGCGACCTGCTGCTGCCGGGGCTGCACGCGATCAACGACCGGGTCGGCTGGATCAGCGAGGGCGCCCTCGCCTACCTCTGCCGCCGCCTGACCGTGCCGCCCGCGCAGGCGTACGGCGTCGCCACCTTCTACGCCATGTTCTCCGTCCGGCCCCGCCCCGCGACGGTCCTGCACGTGTGCACGGACCTCGCCTGCACGGCCGCCGGCGCGCAGGATCTGTGCACCGGGGTGGAGGCCGCCGCCGGTCCGGGCGTCCACGTCGAGCGCAGCCCCTGCCTCGGCCTGTGCGAACGCGCCCCGGCCGCCCTCGCGATCCGGGCGGGCGACCCGGCGCGTACGGCGGTGTCGGCACCGGCGACCGTGCGGGAGGCC
Source organism: Streptomyces sp. NPDC088812 (assembly GCF_044750285.1). Taxonomy (NCBI): domain Bacteria; kingdom Bacillati; phylum Actinomycetota; class Actinomycetes; order Kitasatosporales; family Streptomycetaceae; genus Streptomyces; species Streptomyces sp. NPDC088812. The sequence continues at coordinate 63,701 of NZ_JBIVJP010000032.1, forward strand.
GTGCTCGCCGCGACCGCGCCGGACTCCGCGCCCGAGGAGCCGCCCGCGCGGGCGGCGGTCCCGCAGGCCGGTGAGGAGGGGCTGGTGCTGCTGCGCCGCGTCGGCGTGGTGGACCCCGCCTCCCTCGACGACTACCGCGCCCACGGCGGGTACGCGGCGCTGCGCCGCGCCTTCGCGCTCGGTCCCGCCGGCGTCATCCGGGAGGTCACCGACTCGGGGCTGGTGGGACGCGGGGGCGCCGCCTTCCCCACCGGCCGCAAGTGGCAGGCCACCGCGTCCCAGCCGGACCACCCGCACTACGTGGTGTGCAACGCCGACGAGTCCGAGCCGGGCACCTTCAAGGACCGGGTGCTGATGGAGGGCGATCCGTACGCGCTCGTCGAGGCGATGACGATCGCCGGGTACGCGGTCGGCGCGCACCGGGGCTACCTGTACGTGCGCGGCGAGTACCCGCGGGCGATCGCGCGCATGGGGCACGCCGTCGACCGGGCGCGGGAGCGGGGACTGCTCGGCGACGACGTCCTCGGCCAGGGCTACGCCTTCGACATCGAGATCCGCCGCGGCGCGGGCGCCTACGTCTGCGGCGAGGAGACGGCCCTGTTCAACTCCCTCGAGGGCCACCGGGGCGAGCCGCGCTCCAAGCCGCCGTTCCCGGTGGAGAAGGGCCTGTTCGGCAAGCCGACGGTGGCCAACAACGTGGAGACGCTGGTCAACGTCCTGCCGGTGCTGACCATGGGCGCGCCGGCGTACGCGGCGGTCGGCACGGGAGGGTCCACCGGCCCCAAGCTGTTCTGCGTGTCGGGCAGCGTGCGGCGGCCGGGCGTGTACGAGCTGCCGTTCGGCGCGACGCTGGGCGAGCTGCTGGCGCGGGCCGAAGTCCGCGACGGGCTGCGGGCGGTGCTGCTCGGCGGGGCGGCCGGCGGCTTCGTACGGCCCGACGAGACGAACATCCCGCTCACGTTCGAGGGCACGCGGGAGGCGGGCACGACGCTCGGCTCGGGGGTGGTGATGGCCTTCGACGACACCGTCCCGCTCCCCCGGCTGCTGCTGCGCATCGCGGAGTTCTTCCGGGACGAGTCGTGCGGGCAGTGCGTGCCGTGCCGGGTGGGGACCGTCCGCCAGGAGGAGGCGCTGCACCGGATCGTGGAGCGCACGGGCGCGGCCGCCGCCGACGACATCGCCCTGCTGCGGGAGGTGGGCCGGGCGATGCGGGACGCCTCGATCTGCGGTCTGGGCCAGACCGCGTGGAACGCCGTGGAATCCGCCATCGACCGCTTGGGGGCGTACGAATGACCGTGACACCACTGGGGATCCCGCGCCGGCTGCTGGAGTTCACCCTCGACGGCGAGCCGGTGCGCGCGCCCGAGGGCGCGACGATCCTCGACGCGTGCCGGGCGGCCGGGAAGGACGTGCCGACCCTCTGCCACGGGGACACGCTCACGCCGAAGAACGCCTGCCGCGTCTGCGTCGTGGAGGTGGCGGGCGCGCGCACGCTGGTGCCGGCGTGCTCCCGCAGGGCGGAGCCCGGCATGGAGGTCCGCACCGGCACCGAACGCGTGCGGCACAGCCGCAGGATCGTCCTCGAACTCCTCGCCTCGTCGGTCGATCTGTCCACGACACCAATGGTTGCGGAATGGGTGAAGGAGTACGAGGCGAAGCCGGACCGGTTCGGTCCGGACGCGGCCCGGCTGAACGAGGAGCCCCGCATCGACAACGACCTCTACGTCCGCGACTACGACAAGTGCATCCTCTGCTACAAGTGCGTCGACGCCTGCGGTGACCAGTGGCAGAACACCTTCGCGATCTCCGTCGCGGGGCGCGGCTTCGACGCCCGGATCGCCGTCGAGCACGACGCGCCGCTGACCGACTCGGCGTGTGTCTACTGCGGGAACTGCGTCGAGGTCTGCCCGACGGGGGCGCTGTCGTTCAAGTCGGAGTTCGACCGACGGGCGGCGGGCACATGGGACGAATCAGCACAGACCAGGACGACCACCGTGTGCGCCTACTGCGGAGTGGGCTGCAACCTCACGCTCCATGTGCAGGACAATGAGATCGTGAAGGTCACCTCACCGCACGACAACCCGGTGACCCACGGCAATCTCTGCATCAAGGGCCGCTTCGGCTACCAGCACGTACAGAACCGGGGCTGATCACGACATGGGACGAGTCACCGAACGACGCAAGGTGCTGCGCATCCGCGACGGGGCGGTCTCCAGCCGGCCGGACACGCTCGTCGCCGAGGAGCCGCTGGAGATCCGGCTGAACGGCAAACCGCTCGCCATCACCATGCGCACCCCCGGTGACGACTTCGCCCTCGCCGCCGGATTCCTGGTCAGCGAGGGCGTCCTGGCCTGCGCGGACGACCTCCTGAACATCGTCTACTGCGCCGGGGCGACGGCGGACGGGTCGAACACCTACAACGTCGTCGACGTGCGGACCGCTCCCGGCGTCACGCTCCCCGACATCACCCTCGAACGGAACGTCTACACCACGTCCTCCTGCGGCCTGTGCGGCAAGGCGAGCCTGGACGCGGTCCGGACGACGGCGCGCTGGCCCATCGCCGACACTCCCCCGGTCCGGGTCACGCCGGAGCTGCTGGCGGAGCTCCCCGACCGGCTGCGCGCCGCCCAGCGGGTCTTCGACCGGACCGGGGGGCTGCACGCGGCGGCCCTGTTCTCCGAGGACGGCGAGGTGCTGGACGTCCGGGAGGACGTCGGCCGGCACAACGCGGTCGACAAGCTGGTCGGGCGCGCCCTGCGCGACGGCGGGCTGCCGCTGTCCCGGACGATCCTGCTGGTGTCGGGGCGGGCCTCCTTCGAACTGGCGCAGAAGGCGGTGATGGCGGGCATCCCGGTGCTGGCGGCGGTCTCGGCGCCCTCCTCGCTGGCGGTGGACCTGGCCGCGGAGACCGGGCTGACGCTGGTGGGCTTCCTGCGGGGCAGTTCCATGAACGTGTACGCGGGTGAGGACCGCATCGCCCTGCGGACCGCGGCCGCACGGGGCTGAGGCGGCTGCCCGCGGCACGGCGGCGGGGCCCCGGCCGGCGGGGAGCGCCCCCTGCGCCGCAGGGGCCCCGTCTCGGCCCCGGCCCCCGCCGGGTCCCGGTCGGCGGCGCCCTCAGCGGGCCGTGAACCGCACCTCGGCGGCCCGCACGACCGTGCCCAGCCGGGGGAAGTCCAGCCGTACCGACGCCTCGTGCTCGGCACCGGTGAGCGCGGCCATCGCGTCCTCTACGAAGACCAGGCCGTAGCCGAGGTCGGCGGCGGCGCGGGCGGTGGACTCGACACCGAGGTTGGTGGCGATGCCGCCGAACACCAGGGTCTTGACGCCGTGCCGGCGCAGCCGGTCGTCCAGGCCCGTGCCCTGGAAGCCTCCGACGCTCCGTTTGACGACCTCCACGTCGCCGTCGCGCAGCAGCCCGTGCACCAGGTCGCTGCCGGGCGGCTGGTCGGCGACGCCGGGGCGCTCGACGCGGACGAGGACGACGAGGGCGCCGGCCGCCCGGAACGCGTCCGCCAGTTCCCCGGCGGCGTCCAGCACGTCGGTGCCCTTGCGGGGCTCCAGGGGCAGCGCGACGATCCGGTCCATCAGATCGACGAGGACGAGCGCGGTGCGCGTGGGGTCGAGCGCGAGGGGTGCGGTCATGACGGAACGTTATCCGCCGTCAGCCGTCCGTACGGGAAATCGCGCCCGACGGGTCCGTGAACGGCGCCCCGCCTGGGGGGCTTGTCGGTCGTGTCGCGGGTGCGGGTCGGTGGGGGCTGGTCGCGCAGTTCCCCGCGCCCCTGGTCGGTGTGCTCCCGTCGGCTGCCCACGGTCGCCGGGGTGGGGTGACCGTACGGGCCGGGCCCGGCGGCCGCCGAGGCTCCGTTCAGCCGCGACGGGGGCCCGCGTCGACCGCGGGGCGGGGCGCGGTGCCCGCGGGCGGGGCGGAGCCGGACTCCGGGTTCGGGTCCGGGGCCGGGTCGTGCGAGCGGCGTTTGGCGATCACCGCGCAGACCATGAGCTGCATCTGGTGGAAGAGCATCAGCGGCAGCACCGCCAGGGAGGCGTGCGCGCCGAACAGGACGCTCGCCATGGGCAGCCCGGAGGCGAGGGACTTCTTGGAGCCGGCGAACTGGATCGCGATGCGGTCCTCCCGGCCGAAGCGCAGCGCCTTGGACCCGTACCAGGTCAACGCCAGCATGACGGCGAGCAGGACGGTCTCGACGACCAGCAGTCCGGCGAGCCGGACGGGGCGGACCTGGTGCCAGATGCCCTGGACCACGCCCTCGCTGAACGCGGTGTAGACGACGAGGAGGATCGAGCCGCGGTCGACGTAGCCGAGGACCTTCTTGTGCCGGGCGACGAAGGGGCCGATCCAGCGCCGCAGGAGCTGTCCGGAGACGAACGGGACGAGGAGTTGCAGCACGATCTCGGCGAGCGAGTCCGCGGCGAAGCCGCCGGCGGTGCTGCCGAGCAGCGCGGCCGCGAGCAGCGGGGTGACGACGATGCCGACGAGGGAGGAGAAGGAGCCCGCGCAGATCGCGGCGGGCACGTTGCCGCGGGCGATGGAGGTGAAGGCGATGGACGACTGGATGGTCGAGGGGACGAGGGTGAGGAAGAGCAGTCCCTGGTAGAGCGGCTCGGTGAGGAACACCGGGACGAGGCCGCGGGCGGCCAGCCCGAGCAGCGGGAAGACCACGAAGGTGCAGGCGAGGACGGTGACGTGCAGCCGCCAGTGCTTCAGCCCGTCCAGCGCCTCCCGGGTGGACAGACGGGCGCCGTAGAGGAAGAAGAGGAAGGCGATGGCGGCCGTGGAGGCGCCGGAGGCCACGTCGGCGCCGGTGCCGCGGGCGGGCAGGAGCGCGGCGAGACCCACCGTCCCGAGCAGCAGCAGGATGTACGGGTCGATCGGCATCCAGCTCGGCCATCTCAGGCGTTTCACGGTGCTCCACTTGCTCGGTCGCTGTCATCGGTGCGGCGGCCCGGAGGGCCCCCCTCCATCGTGCTCCTCTCCCTCGTGATCGGGAATCCGTCATACCGCTCTGACTGTTATCGCGTGTCACGATGAGCGGGTACGGTGGTCGGCGTGTACGACCCCTCCCACCTGCGCACCTTCCTGGCGGTCGCGCAGACCCTGAGCTTCACGCAGGCCGCGCGGCGGCTCGGGCTGCGCCAGTCCACGGTCAGTCAGCACGTGCGGCGCCTGGAGGCCGCGACGGGCCGGACGCTGTTCACCCGGGACACGCACTCGGTGGAGCTGACGGAGGACGGCGAGGCGATGCTCGGCTTCGCGCGCCGGATCCTGGAGGTGCACGAGCAGGCCACGGCGTTCTTCACCGGCACGCGGCTGCGCGGCCGGCTGCGGTTCGGCGCCTCCGAGGACTTCGTGCTGACGCGGCTGCCGGAGATCCTCGAGGGCTTCCGGTACGACCACCCCGAGGTCGACCTGGAGCTGACGGTGGAGCTGTCCGGCACGCTGCACGAACAGCTGGCGGCCGGGAAGCTGGACCTGGTGCTGGCCAAGCGGCTGCCCGAGGACCCGCGCGGGGAGCTGGTCCGGACCGACGAGCTGGTGTGGATCGGCGCGGAGCGGCTGCGGCTGGACGCCGACCGCCCGGTGCCGCTCATCGTGTACCCGCCGCCGGGCATCACCCGGGCCCGCGCGCTGGAGGCGCTGGAGCGGCAGGGGCGGGCGTGGCGGATCGCGTGCACGAGCGGCAGCCTCAACGGTCTGGTCGCGGCGGCGCGGGCGGGCCTCGGGGTGATGGCGCACACGCGGGGGCTGATCCCGCCCGGTCTGGTCCGGGTTCCCGACCGGTCGGGGCTGCCGGAGCTCGGCCGGGTGGACTTCGTCCTGGTGCACGGCCGACGCCGGACGTCCGCGCAGGGCGCGGCGGACGCCCTGGCGGCGGCGGTCCTGGCGGGCGGCGACCGGCTGCACCGGCGGGGTCCGGGCCCGCGCGCCGCCCCACCGGGCCGGTCCGGGCCGCCGTAACGGAATCGGGTGTTCCTGCGCTGTTCGGGAAGAGGGGACGCGCTCGGCGCGGGCCCTTCCGGGAGGGGTGTCGGGCCCGGTGACCGGGTCGGGCAGATTCGGTGGAGATTACGGCCCCGAACCTTACTCAACGGTCAGTTTTCTGTCCGACCCTTCCGTATGTGAGCCCATTTTCCTGCACTGACCAGCGCGGACGAGAGCAGCGCTCGCCGTCCGCCCCCCTCCCGCCCCGACCGGGCGTGGGGTAGCTTTCACGGCGCTGTGCGGCCATGGGAAGCGGGGTGCGGGATTTGCGCGAGTTCACCACTCCTGCGACGGCGTCGGCACCGCCGGTGGGCGGACTGGCCGACGTGGTCTTCCGGCACGCCCAGGACGACCCCCGGCACATCGCGCTCGGCCGCAAGGACGAACGGGGCGAGTGGCGCGACGTGACCGCGGCGGAGTTCCGCGACGAGGTCCTCGCCCTCGCCAAGGGCCTGCTCTCCCAGGGCATCCGGTTCGGCGACCGCGTCGCGATCATGTCCCGTACCCGCTACGAGTGGACCCTCTTCGACTTCGCGCTGTGGACCGTCGGCGCCCAGGTCGTTCCCGTCTACCCGACCTCCTCGGCCGAACAGTGCTTCTGGATGCTGCACGACGCGGAGGTCACGGCCGCGGTCGTCGAGCACGAGGACCACGCGATGACCATCGCCACCGTCATCGACCGGCTGCCCGGCCTGCGGCGCCTGTGGCAGCTGGACTCCGGCTGCGTGCAGGAGCTGTACGACGCGGGCGCCGCCATCGAGGACGACGTGGTGCACCGGCACCGGGAGGCGGTCACCCCCGACTCGGTCGCCACCGTCATCTACACCTCCGGCACGACCGGCCGGCCCAAGGGCTGTGTCGTCTCGCACGGCAACTTCATGTTCGAGGCGGACACCGTCATCGAGCGCTGGGAGCCGGTGTTCCACTCCAGGAAGGGCGACGAGGCGGCGACCCTGCTGTTCCTGCCGCTCGCGCACGTCTTCGGGCGGATGGTGCAGATCGCCGCCATCCGCGGCAAGGTCCGCTTCGGCCACCAGCCCCAGCTGCACGCGGCCGCCCTGCTGCCCGACCTGGCCGCGTTCCGGCCGACGTTCTTCCTGGCCGTGCCGTACATCTTCGAGAAGGTGTTCAACGCGGCCCGCCGCAAGGCCGAGCGGGAGGGCAGAGCGGGCCCGTTCGGGAAGGCCGTGGACGTGGCGGTGGACTACGCGGAGGCCGTGGAGGCGAAGGCCTGGGGCACCGGGCCCGGACCGTCGGCGGGGCTGCGGATGCAGCACCAGTTCTTCGACAAGGTCGTCTACTCCAAGGTGCGCGCGGCGATGGGCGGCCGGGTCCGGCACGCCATGTCGGGCGGCTCGGCCATGGACCGCCGGATGGGGCTGTTCTTCGCCGGCGCGGGCGTGCAGATCTACGAGGGCTACGGCCTGACCGAGTCCACGGCGGCCGCGACCGCGAACCCGCCCGGCCGCACCCGCTACGGCACCGTCGGCCGGGCCATCCCCGGCACGACCGTGCACATCGCGGACGACGGGGAGATCTGGCTGCGCGGCGACAACGTCTTCCAGGGCTACCTCAACAACCCCAAGGCCACCGACGAGGCCCTGCACGACGGCTGGCTGGCCACCGGCGACCTCGGTGCCCTCGACGAGGACGGCTACCTCACCATCACCGGCCGCAAGAAGGAGATCCTCGTCACCTCCGGCGGCAAGAGCGTCTCGCCGGGGCTGCTGGAGGAACGCGTCCGCGACCATCCGCTGGTCAACCAGTGCATCGTCGTCGGCAACGACCGGCCGTTCGTCGCCGCCCTGGTCACCCTCGACCAGGAGGCCGTCGAGCACTGGCTCCACATGCACCGCAAACCGCGGATGAAGCCCGCCGAGCTGGTGCGCGACCGCGACCTGGAGACGGAGGTGCGCCGCGCCGTGGTCGCCGCCAACACCCAGGTCTCCCAGGCGGAGTCGATCCGTACCTTCCGCATCCTCGCGCAGCCCTTCACCGAGGAGCACGGCCTGCTCACCCCGTCCCTGAAGCTGAAGCGCAGGGCCATCGAACACACCTACGCCGCCGAGGTCGACGCCCTGTACCGCACATGAGGCCACGCGGGCGCGGGTAAGCGGGACGCCACGCGCCACGGCGACGAATTCGGGGGGCAGGAATGCATCCCGCCTCGTGATCGTTGACGATGGGAGGAACATTTGACGGACAACCGAAGGATCGAGAGCTCGTGAGCAGCAAGGTCCCCCCGATCACCCTCAACAACGGCGTCGAGATGCCCCAGCTGGGGTTCGGCGTCTGGCAGGTGCCGGACGACGAGGCGGAGCAGGCGGTCACCACCGCCCTGGAGGCCGGGTACCGCAGCATCGACACAGCGGCGATCTACGGCAACGAAGAGGGCACCGGCAAGGCGATCACCTCCTCCGGCGTGCCCCGCGAGGACATCTTCCTCACCACCAAGCTCTGGAACAGCGACCAGGGCTACGACGCGACGCTCCGCGCGTTCGACACGTCCCTGGCGAAGCTGGGCCTGGACTACGTCGACCTGTACCTGATCCACTGGCCGCTGCCGGCCCGGGGGACGTACGTCGACACCTACAAGGCGTTCGAGAAGCTCCTCTCGGACGGCCGCGTCCGGGCCATCGGCGTCTCCAACTTCCTCCCCGAGCACCTGGAGCGGCTGATCGGCGAGACGTCGGTCATCCCGGCCGTCAACCAGATCGAGCTCCACCCGCACCTCCAGCAGCACGCGGCGCGGGAGTTCCACGCGGAGCAGGGCATCGCCACCGAGGCCTGGTCGCCGCTCGGCCAGGGCAAGGGCCTGCTGGAGGTCCCGGCGATCGTCGCCATCGCGCAGAAGCACGACCGCACCCCGGCCCAGGTCGTGCTGCGCTGGCACCTCCAGCTCGGCAACGTCGTGATCCCCAAGTCCGTGACCCCGTCCCGGATCAAGGAGAACATCGAGGTCTTCGACTTCAGCCTGGACACCGAGGACCTGGCGGCGATCAGCGCGCTGAACGAGGACCGGCGCATCGGCCCGGACCCGGCCGAGTTCAACGCGGCCTGACGGTTCACCGCTCCACCAGGGCCCGACGGGTCCCCTCCGGCCCGAGTCCACTCCGGCCCGAGGGGACCCTCGGCCTCCCGTCCGGGGGGTGCGTCCCGCGCACCCCCCGGACCGGCCGCGTCACCCCTGGACCGGCTTGACCGCCGTGTGCACGGTGTGGGCCGCCAGGACGAACACGTCCGGCCTGCGGTGCAGGCCCGCGGGGTCGGCCGGGTCGAGCAGCCGGTCCAGGACGGCGCGGTCGTCGGCGTCGAGCACCTCGCCGAAGCCGTCGCGCAGCCGGCCGAGGGAGGCGGCGATGTAGGCGCGGGCCCGGTCGGAGGCCGGGGCGGGCAGGTCGAGCAGGAAGGTGCGGGAGCGGGCCTGCTTCAGCCCCGCGGCGCCCAGCAGGGCCGCCCAGTCCTCGGTCTCCGCGACGGATCCGGGCAGGTCGGCCCGCATCCGGGCGAACCACTCCGCCTCCAGCGCGTCGAGCCGCGCCTCCAGGCCGGGGCGGCCGATGCCCAGGTCTCGGGGGAGGAAACGGGACGGCAGACCGCCCTCCATGATCGCCAGTGTGCCGCCGGGCGCGAGCCGCTCGGCGAACGCGGCGAGGGCGGCGCGCTGGTCGCCGAGGTGGTGCAGGCTGCGCCCGGCCCACAGCAGGTCGGCCGGGTAGTCCAGCTCGGCGAGGACGCCGGGGAGGTCACCGGCCAGGGTGTCGAACCGGTCCCCGTGGCCGAGCCGGGCGGCCCGCGCCCGGGCCCGCTCCAGGAGCGGCGCCGAACCGTCGACGGCCAGCACCCGCGCGCCGGGGAACGTCTCGGCGAACAGACAGGAGACGACACCGGGGCCGCTGCCCACGTCGACGATCAGTCCCGGCTCGGTCACCTCCTTGCCCAGCCAGGACAGGGCCCGCTCGTACAGGGGCGTGAAGAGTTCGGCCTGTGCTTCCAGGTGCCCGGCCATCTCGGCCCAGTCGATGTCGGTGTCCTGGCCGTGACCGTGGTGGTGTCCGGGCCCGCCGTGCGGCCGGTCCGGGTGGTCCGGGCCGTGGGCGTCGTCGCCCTGGTGGCCGTGGTGGCCGTGGTGGCCGTGCTGCTGGTGCGCCATGGTGGTCAGCCTCTCCTCCGGTGTGCCGACAGCGTGCGCCGACGCACCGGGCGGAGGCCACCTCTGTTGCCGAGACGGCAAAAAGTAGAGGCCGGGCGGCAAACCGGGGCGCGGCGGGAGGGGAAGCGGGCGGAGCCCCCACCGGACCGTCAGCGACGGTTCCGGCGAGAGCTCCGCCCCGGTGTCACCCGGCCGCTACAGCGGCGGGTAGGCGTTCTGCATCAGCTGCTGGAACTGCGCGGAGAACCAGTGGCCGGAGAGCGGGGCGCCCGCCAGGGAGCCCGACAGGTTGTTGCCGTTGCGGGCGTTGCCCGTGTACGTCGGGTCGCACATGCGGTCGAAGCCCTTGCCCTCGTCGTTCTCGATCGCCGTGCTGGAGCCGTCGGACTCGCCCGGCGGCTTCATCCAGACGTAGGCGTCGATCCCGGTCGCCGGTGCCGCCTGCGGCCGTTCACCGAGGCCGGCCCCGGACTGGTTGCACCAGTTGCCGATGTGGATGCGGCGGTCGTAGCGGCCGCCGTCGACGTAGGTGTCGACGGTGGTCGTGGCGCCCGGGCCGGCGGGCCGGGCGGTGCCGCCCCAGCCGTTGCGGGAGGTGTCGATCAGCATGCCGATGCCGGAGTCGAAGCCGGCCGTCACCAGTTGGTTGCGGAAGGCCTGCGCGTACGACAGCTCGTCGACGTAGCGGTTCCAGTCGACCCACTTCGACTGGCGCACCGACGTGCCGTTGACGGTGTCGTTGATGGTGAAGTTGTTCTCCTTCAGGGCGCTGTAGTTCGCCGTGTTGGTGATGAAGCCGTGGACGTCGGCGGGGGTGGCGCCCTCGGCGTTGGCGGCCTGGTAGAAGAGCTGGGCGGACGGCGCGAAGTTGTCGTCCCAGCCGAGCCAGCCGTGGTGACCGGCGTCGATGTAGTTGTAGACGTTGGGGATCGCGCCGAGCTGGCTCAGCGCGTAGCCGACGCCCTTCACGTAGTTGCCGTTGGCCAGCATGGTGTCGCAGGCCGCGGTCGCGGTCGCCCGGCTGCCGGTGTTGGTGACGAGGTTGGGCAGCGAGTCGATCTCGATGGTGGTGACGATCCGCAGCGAGGCGTACGCCGGGTCGGCGAGGATCTCCGCGATCGGGTCGATGAACTCGCTCTTGTAGCGGTCGATCTCCGTCGGTCCCAGCTCGCCGTTGGAGGCCAGGGCGGCGCAGTCACGGCCGGGCAGGTCGTAGATCACCAGCTGGACGACCTCCTCGTCGGAGCCCTGCTGCTCCAGGGCCGCGTCGAGGTGGTCCCGCAGGCCCATGCCGCCGTTCACGCCCTCGATGGCGGCGATCCGGTCGAGCCACACGCCCGTGGGCTGGTTGGAGATGCGGCTGCCGCCGGTCTCGGCGGCGGCCTTCGCGGACCACTCGGGGTTCACGTACACCTTGGCGCCGGTGTAGGGGTTGTCGACCCGGTCGGAGGGGTCGGTCGGGTCGGTCGGGTCCGTGGGATCGGTGGGGTCGGTGCCGCCGTCGTCGACGTTGCAGGTCACGCCGTCGAGGGTGAAGGTGGTCGGGACGGCGTTGGTGCCGCTGTAGGTGCCCTGGAAGCCGAAGCTGACCGACCCGCCGGTCGCCAGGGCGCCGTTGTAGCTCTCGTTGGCGGCGGTGACGGCCGTCCCGGACTGGGTGATCTTGGCGTTCCAGCCGTTGGTGATCTTCTGGTTGCCGGCGTACGACCAGTTCACCGACCAGCTGGACTTCGCGGTGGAGTTGTTGGTGACGGTGACGTTGGCGGTGAATCCGCTGCCCCAGTCGTTCTGCACCTGGTAGGCGACGGAGCAGGGGACGGCGGCGATGCCGACGTCTCCGGGGACGACCGCGAGTGCCGTCCCGGAGGCACCGGCGACCAGCGCCAGCGCGGCGAGTATCGCTGTTCTGCTGCGGCTCATGAGTGCGGGTTTCCCTCTCGTTGCGGATCTCGTGCGGTGCGGATATGCAGGTGTGCGGATGCGTGCAGGAGTGCGGACGTACGGATCTGCGGGTGTGCGTGCGGTGCGGAGGTGCGGATGGCGTGCGGTGCGGACGGCGTGCCGTACGGGTGTGTCATCCGTTCAGGGCGCGCAGATGGTCGCGCAGCCCGATGCCGTACGCCGTGGGCGTCCCGTCGTAGTCGGAGATCAGGGACGGACCCGAGGAGCAGTCCCAGGTGTTCCAGGTCCAGCCCAGGTACGACAGGTCGCGGTCGTCGAACCACTGCATGACCTGGTCGACGAAACCGTGTGAGCAGGTGTTCTCCCCGATCTCCCCCGCCACCAGCGGAACCTGGGCGGCGACCGGGGCGAGCGTGGAGTTCCAGCAGCTCTCACTGGCACAGGAGTTGAAGTTGTACACGTGCCAGGCGGCGGCGAGGTTGCCCGCCGGATCGGTGGGCCGGTGGGCCGGCCACTGGCTGAGGTCGTTGGAGTAGGCGAGTCCTCCGGCGAGGATCAGGTTCGTGGCGCCGGTGGACCGTACGGCGTCGACGAGGTCCTGCATGCCGGCGACCTCGTACCCGATGCCGGAGCAGGTGCCGCCGTCCCGCCAGCACTGCCACGCCTCGGCGGTCGTGGCGGTCGCGCGGTCCGGGTAGGGCTCGTTGAACAGGTCGAACACCACCGCCGGATCGTCCTCGAAGGTGTCGGCCACCGAGGTCCAGAACGCCGGTGTGTACTGCATGTTCGGCATCGGCTTCTGGCAGGAGGCGTGCACGTCGGAGCAGCCGGCCGAGTTGCCCGTGTACTGGCCCCAGGACCAGTGCAGTTCGAGCACCGGTGTCATGCCGTGCGCCTCGACGCGGGCCACCAGGTCCTCGACGGCGGCGATGTAGCGCGCCCCGCCGTACTCGGTCTGGATGGTGGACAGGCCCAGCCAGCACTCCTCGTTCAGGGGAATGCGGACGGTGTTGGCGTTCCAGTCGGCGATCGCCTGGACGGCGGCGTCGTCGACGGGGCCGTCGAAGATGCCGCGGCCCTGCACGCACATGAACTCGCCGCCGGAACGGTTGACGCCGAGCAGACGACGGGGGGTGCCGTCGGCGTCCACGAGCTGGTTCCCGGAGACGCGCAGCACGGGCGGCTCGTCACCGGTGTCCGGCGGATCGGTCGGGGTGGGGGGAGCAGTCGGGGTCGGGGTGGACGTGGTCGTGGAGGTGGAGGTGGGTGTGGGGTCGGTGTCGACGTTGCAGGTGGTGCCGTTGAGGCGGAACGCGGTCGGTACGGCGTTGGTCCCCGACCTGGTGGCCAGGAAACCGGCGCTGACGCTCGCGCCGGTGCCGAGCGTGCCGTTGTAGCTCTCGTTCACCGCGGTGACGGTCGTGCCGGACTGGGACCACTTGGCGTTCCAGCCCTGCGTGAGCGTCTGGCCGTTGGCGAAGTCGAAGCCGAGGCTCCAACCGCTCACGGCGGCCGCGTTGTTCGTGATGGTCACGGCCCCCTGGAAGCCGGCGTCCCACTGGCCGGTGACGGAGTACTCCACCGTGCACGCGGGCGTGGCTCCCTGTGCCGTCACGACCGGCAGGGTGGCGCCCAGGCTCAGGGCGACCGTGCCGGTGACGGCTAAAAGTACTGAACGCGGGGGGTGTCGCATGAGCGACTCCTTGCAGCTCGGGCACGTCGTGACGGACGCGCCGACTGATGGAATCGCTCCCACTGGTGTCAATGAAGCTAGCGCCAAGGGTCGGCAAAGAACAAGGGACCCGCTGACTTTCCCTCAACTTCCTTCCGTCGAATCTTTTCGACTCTTCAAGCACCTTGACCGCACTCCACCCCCTCTCCACTATGGGAGCGCTCCCACTGGTTCAAGGCTTGTTGCTCCTCCCCCTTCTCCGAGCCGCAAGGAGGAACCAGCACCATGGATCCCTCACGCAGACGCCGCGCGGCGCGGCGCCTGTGGACCGCCGTCGTGGCGGCCCTCACGCTTCCCGTGGCCATGCTGACCACCGGCACGACCCCCGCCCAGGCGGCGGCGCTCCAGTGCAGCGTGGACTACAAGACCAACGACTGGGGTTCCGGCTTCACCGCCGAACTGACCCTCACCAACCGGGGCACGGACCCGATCAGCGGCTGGACCCTGACGTACGCCTACACGGGCAACCAGAAGCTGACCAACGGCTGGAACGGCACCTGGTCGCAGTCCGGTCAGCAGATCACCGTGAACAACGCCTCGTACAACGGGACGGTCGCCGCCGGCGCGGCGGTCACCGCGGGCGCGCAGTTCACCTACAGCGGCACCAACGCCGCCCCCACGAGCTTCTCCGTCAACGGCACCGTGTGCACCGGCGCCCATCAGCCCCCCGTCACCGTGCTGACCAGCCCGGCGGCCGGCGCCGTCTACACCCAGGGCGACGCGGTGCCGCTCGCGGCCACCGCCGCGGCCGCCGACGGCGCGACCGTCACCAAGGTCGAGTTCTACGACGACACGGCCCTGCTCGGCACCGACACCAGCGCGCCGTTCTCGCTCTCCGCCTCTGGTTTGACCGTGGGCAGTCATTCCCTGCTGGCGAAGGCGTACGACAGTCTGGGCGCGTCCGCGTCCTCCGCGCCGGTCGGCATCACGGTCGCCTCGGGACCGGCCGTGGTCGCCTCGGCCACCCAGCTCGCCGTCCAGCAGGGCGCGACGGGGTCGTACGCGGTGAAGCTGTCGACGCAGCCGTCGGCGAACGTGACCGTGACGACCGCCCGGACGAGCGGCAACACGGGCCTGACCGTCACCGGCGGTGCGAGCCTCACCTTCACCCCGTCGAACTGGAGCACCGCCCAGACGGTCACCATCACCGGCAACGCCTCCGGCACCGGTTCGGCGACCTTCGAGTCGACGGCCACCGGACACGCGAAGGCCTCGGTCACCGTCACCCAGATCGCCGCGTCGCAGGAGTACGACGCCCGCTTCCTGGAGCTCTACGGCAAGATCACCGACCCGGCGAACGGCTACTTCTCCCCCGAGGGCATCCCCTACCACTCGGTGGAGACGCTGATCGTCGAGGCCCCGGACCACGGTCACGAGACCACGTCGGAGGCCTACAGCTACCTGCTGTGGCTCCAGGCCATGTACGGCAAGGTCACGGGCGACTGGACCCGGTTCAACGGCGCCTGGGAGATCATGGAGAAGTACATGATCCCCACCCACGCCGACCAGCCGACGAACTCCTTCTACAACGCGTCCAAGCCGGCGACCTACGCACCGGAACTGGACACGCCGCAGGAGTACCCGGCGCAGCTGGACGGGACGGTGGCGGTGGGCACGGACCCGATCGCCGCCGAGCTGGAGACCGCGTACGGCACGGACGACGTCTACGGCATGCACTGGCTCCAGGACGTCGACAACGTCTACGGCTACGGCAACTCGCCCGGCAAGTGCGAGGCCGGTCCCTCCGACACCGGTCCCTCCTACATCAACACCTTCCAGCGCGGCGCGCAGGAGTCGGTGTGGGAGACGGTGCCCCAGCCGACCTGCGACAACTTCACGTACGGCGGGACGAACGGGTACCTGGACCTGTTCACCGGTGACGCCTCCTACGCCAAGCAGTGGAAGTTCACCAACGCGCCGGACGCCGACGCCCGGGCCGTGCAGGCCGCGTACTGGGCGGACGTCTGGGCCGACCAGCAGGGCCAGGGCAGCCAGGTCTCGGCCACCGTCGCCAAGGCGGCCAAGATGGGCGACTACCTGCGCTACGCGATGTACGACAAGTACTTCAAGAAGGTCGGCAACTGCGTCGGCACCTCCGCCTGCCCCGCGGGCACCGGCAAGGACGCCTCGCACTACCTGCTGTCCTGGTACTACGCCTGGGGCGGTGCCACCGACACCAGCGCCGGATGGGCCTGGCGGATCGGCTCCAGCCACACCCACGGCGGCTACCAGAACCCGCTGGCCGCCTACGCGCTCAGCAGCTACGCCGACCTCAAGCCCAAGTCGGCGACGGGCCAGGCTGACTGGGCCCAGTCGCTGGACCGGCAGCTGGAGTTCTACCGCTGGCTCCAGTCGTCCGAGGGCGCCATCGCGGGCGGCGCGACCAACAGCTGGGCGGGCCGCTACGCGACCCCGCCGGCCGGCACGTCGACGTTCTACGGCATGTACTACGACCAGCAGCCCGTCTACCACGACCCGCCGTCCAACCAGTGGTTCGGCTTCCAGGCGTGGTCGATGGAGCGGGTCGCCGAGTACTACCAGCAGACGGGCGACGCGGACGCCAAGACGGTCCTCGACAAGTGGGTCGACTGGGCGCTGTCCGAGACCACCGTGAACCCGGACGGCACCTATCTGATCCCCTCCACGCTCCAGTGGTCGGGCCAGCCCGACACCTGGAACGCCGCCAGCCCGGGAGCCAACAGCGGGCTGCACGTCACCGTCGCCGACTACACCAACGACGTCGGTGTGGCCGCCGCGTACGCCAAGACCCTGACGTACTACGCCGACCGCTCCGGTGACACCGAGGCCGCGACGACGGCCAAGGCCCTCCTCGACGGCATGTGGGACAACCACCAGGACAGCCTGGGCATCGCCGTCCCGGAGACCCGCGCCGACTACAACCGCTTCGACGACGCCGTGTACGTCCCGAGCGGCTGGACCGGCACCATGCCGAACGGCGACGCGGTGAACTCCTCCTCGACCTTCGACTCGATCAGGTCCTTCTACGAGGACGACCCGAACTGGTCGACGATCGAGAGCTATCTCGCGGGCGGAGCCGCGCCCGTGTTCACGTACCACCGGTTCTGGGCCCAGGCGGACATCGCCCTGGCCATGGGCTCGTACGCGGAGCTCCTCGAATAAGCCCCCGCTAAGGCTTCGCGTACCGCGCCGGGCGGTCCCCACCGCACAGGGGGCCGCCCGGTCGTCGCTCCTCACCGCACCTGCTCGGCGCACCCGCTCCTCGCACCTCCTCCCGCACCTCCTCCCGCACCTCCTCCCCCCCATGGCTCCACATGGCTTCACGAGGAAGGACCCCACCGTGCGAAGAACCCGCATCCTGACCGCCGTCCTGGCGCTCGCCGCCGGCCTGCTCGCGGGCACCCCGCCCGCACTGGCCGCCGACACCGGCCCGGACGTCACCCTGGCGGCAGAGTCGTACACCTGGAAGAACGCCCGGATCGACGGCGGCGGCTTCGTCCCCGGGATCGTCTTCAACCGCACCGAGAAGGACCTCGCCTACGCGCGCACCGACATCGGCGGCGCCTACCGCTGGGCGGAGTCGACACAGACGTGGACGCCGCTGCTGGACTCGGTCGGCTGGGCGGACTGGGGGCACACGGGCGTGGTGAGCCTGGCCTCCGACTCCGTCGACCCCGACAACGTCTACGCCGCCGTGGGCACGTACACCAACAGCTGGGACCCGGGCAACGGGGCCGTGCTGCGCTCCGCCGACCGGGGCGCGAGCTGGCAGAAGACGGACCTGCCGTTCAAGCTGGGCGGCAACATGCCCGGCCGGGGCATGGGCGAGCGGCTCGCGGTGGACCCGAACCGCAACAGCGTGCTCTACCTGGGCGCGCCCAGCGGCAAGGGCCTGTGGCGGTCGACCGACTCGGGCGTCACCTGGTCGCAGGTGACGAACTTCCCCAACGTCGGCAACTACGTCCAGGACGCGAGCGACACCAGCGGCTACGCCTCCGACAACCAGGGCATCGTCTGGGTCACCTTCGACGAGGCCACCGGCAGCTCCGGCACCGCCACGCAGACGATCTACGTCGGGGTGGCCGACCTCCAGAACGCGGTGTACCGGTCGACGGACGGGGGCGCGACCTGGAGCAGACTGGCCGGTCAGCCCACCGGCTACCTGGCGCACAAGGGCGTGCTCGACGCGGAGAACGGCTACCTCTACCTCGCCTACAGCGACAAGGGCGGCCCCTACGACGGCGGCAAGGGCCGGCTGTTCCGGTACGCGACGGCGACCGGCACCTGGACGGACATCAGCCCGGTGGCGGAGGCCGACACCTACTACGGCTTCAGCGGGCTGACGGTCGACCGGCAGAACCCCGGGACCGTCATGGCCACCGCCTACAGCTCCTGGTGGCCGGACACCCAGATCTTCCGCTCCACGGACAGCGGCGGCACCTGGACGAAGGCCTGGGACTACACGTCGTACCCCAACCGCGCCAACCGCTACACGATGGACGTCTCCTCCTCGCCCTGGCTGACCTGGGGCGCGAACCCCTCGCCGCCCGAGCAGACACCGAAGCTGGGGTGGATGACGGAGTCGCTGGAGATCGACCCGTTCGACTCGAACCGGATGATGTACGGGACGGGGGCGACGGTCTACGGCACGGAGAACCTCACGAACTGGGACAGCGGCGCCCAGTTCACGATCAAGCCGATGGTGAAGGGGCTGGAGGAGACCGCGGTCAACGACCTCGCCTCCCCGCCGTCCGGGGCGCCGCTGCTGAGCGCCCTCGGTGACGTCGGCGGGTTCCGGCACACGGACCTGACGACGGTCCCGTCGATGATGTTCACCTCGCCGAACTTCACGTCGACCACGAGCCTGGACTATGCCGAGTCCAACCCGAACACGGTGGTGCGGGTCGGCAACCTCGACTCGGGCCCGCACGTGGCGTTCTCGACGGACAACGGCGCCAACTGGTTCGCGGGCACGGACCCCTCGGGCGTGAGCGGCGGCGGGACCGTGGCCGCGGCCGCGGACGGCAGCCGCTTCGTGTGGAGCCCGGCGGGCACGGGCGTCCAGTACACCACCGGTTTCGGCTCGTCGTGGTCGGCGTCGAGCGGCATCCCGGCCGGCGCGATCGTGGAGTCGGACCGCGTCGACCCGATGACCTTCTACGGCTTCACGTCCGGGAAGTTCTACGTCAGCACGGACGGCGGCGCGACCTTCACCGTGTCCTCGGCGACGGGCCTGCCCAGCGGTGGCAGCGTGCGGTTCAAGGCGCTGCCCGGGGTGGAGGGCGACGTGTGGCTGGCCGGCGGGGCGAGCGACGGGGCGTACGGGCTGTGGCACTCCACCGACGGCGGCGCGACGTTCACCAAGCTGTCGACCGTGCAGGAGGCCGACACGATCGGCTTCGGCAAGGCCGCGTCCGGGGCGTCCTACCAGACCCTCTACACCAGCGCGAAGATCGCCGGCGTGCGCGGCATCTTCCGCTCCACGGACCGGGGCGCCACCTGGACCAGGATCAACGACGACGCCCACCAGTGGGGCTGGACCGGCGCGACGATCACCGGCGACCCGAGGGTCTACGGCCGTGTCTACGTCTCGACCAACGGCCGCGGCGTCATCTACGGCGACACCTCCGACACCGGGGGCGGGGACGGCGGCGGGGACGGCGGCGGCGGTACGGATCCGACGCCGACGGGCGCCTGCGCCGTGACGTACAGCATCGTCAACCAGTGGTCGGGCGGTTTCCAGGCGGACGTGAAGCTCACCAACACGGGGACGAGCGCGTGGTCCGGCTGGAGCCTCGGCTGGACGTTCCCGAACGGGCAGACCGTCTCGCAGATCTGGAACGCCGCGCACACCCAGTCGGGTGCGGCGGTGACGGCGACGAACGTCGGCTGGAACGCGAACGTGGCGGCCGGCTCGTCGGTGGGCTTCGGCTTCACCGGGAGCTGGTCGGGGACGAACGCGGAACCGGCGGCGTTCAAGCTGGGTGAGCAGAGCTGCACGGTGAGCTGACCCGGGCCGGCAGCTGAAGCGGCCGGAGGGGGCGCGTGCCGGATGCGGCACGCGCCCCTGTGCGGTCAGGGGGTGTAGACCGTCGGCCGCGGTGCCGTGGCCATCCCGTTGCCGAGGAAGAAGCTCGGGTGCGGGGGCTGGTTGTAGGCGGTGTTCTGCCAGGCGAGGCCCGTGCGGTACATCGTGTCGTGCAGCAGGGTCGTGATCTTGGTGCTGGTCTCGATCGGGGTCGAGTAGATCCGCAGGGCCGTGTTGTTGGTCGTCGGCCAGACGACCTCCTCGCGCCAGTCGCCGAGGATGTCGCCGGACAGCGACGGCGTCGCCTTGGTGCTGTTGTTGGAGTGGACGCCGGAGCCGGTCAGCAGGCGGGTGTCGGAGGAGGTGCCGTACTTGTCGATGTTCGTGCCGTCGAGGAGTTCGCGCACGGTGTCGCCGTCCCACCAGGACAGGAAGTTCACGGAGGACGGCTCGCGGCCCTTGGTGGCGCCGGCCTCGTCGCGGATGTACGTGTCGGAGGCCGACCAGACCTCGGCGCCGTCGTTGCCGGCGTAGATGTCGCCGGCCACGCCCCGGCCGTTGTCGCAGCACGCCGACAGCTGCCAGCGGATCGCGCCGGTCGCCGGGTCGATGTACAGCTCGGCCGGCTGGGAGGTCGACTCCGAGACCTTGAAGTACTCCAGGCCCGACGTCGACGGGTCCAGGTCGCCCAGGTGCTGGGCGTCACCGTGGCCGGTCTTCGTGGTCCACAGGCCGTTGCCGTTGTCGTCGACGGCCATCGCGCCGTAGACGATCTCGTCCTTGCCGTCGTTGTCGACGTCCCCGACGGACAGGCTGTGCGAGCCCTGGCCGTCGTAGCCCTTGCCGGTGTTGGTGGAGGAGGTGGTGTCGAAGGTCCAGCGGCGGGTGAAGGCGCCGTTCCGCCAGTCCCAGGCCGCGATCACCGTGCGGGTGTAGTAGCCGCGCGCCATGATCAGCGACGGGCGGACGCCGTCCAGGTACGCCGTGCCCGCGAGGAAGCGGTCGACGCGGTTGCCGTAGGAGTCGCCCCACGACGAGACCGTGCCGCGGGCCGGGACGTAGTCGACCGTGCCCAGGGCCTTGCCGGTCTGGCCGTCGAACATGGTCAGGTACTCGGGGCCGGACAGGACGTAGCCGCTGGAGTTGCGGTAGTCGACGGACGAGCTGCCGATGACCGCGCCGGTGCCGTCGAGCGTGCCGTCGGCGGTCTTCATGGCCACCTCTGCCCTGCCGTCGCCGTCGTAGTCGTACGCCTGGAACTGCGTGTAGTGGGCGCCGGAGCGGATGTTGCGGCCCAGATCGATGCGCCACAGGCGGGTGCCGTCGAGCTTGATGCCGTCGATGACGGTACTGCCGGTGTAGCCGGACTGCGAGTTGTCCTTGGCGTTCGTCGGCTGCCACTTCAGGACGAAGTCCAGTGCCCCGTCGCCGTCGAGGTCGGCGACGGAGGCGTCGTTGGCCTCGTAGGTGTAGGCGACGCCGTCGGGGGTGGTGCCGCCGGAGGGGGCGCTGATGGGCACGTCCGTGTAGCCGGCGCGCAGTTGCACCGCGTGCACGGAGTCGGCCTGTTCCACGCCGCCCACGATCGCGCGGACCGTGTAGTCGGCCTGGGCGGGCGCGCCGGAGTGGAAGTAGTTGGTGGAGCCGGTGATCGGGGTGGAGTTGACCTTCGTGCCGGCCCGGTAGACGTTGAAGGAGATGTCGTTCGGGTCGGTGCCCAGCCAGCGCCAGCTGACCAGGTTGCCGCTGTCGGTGTGCACGCTCACGACGCCGCGGTCGAGGGCCTCGACCTGGCGGGCCGTGGCCGCCTCGGCGGTGTCCGTGGAGAGCGTGGTGAGACCGGCTGCGACCAGCGCGGTCACGGCGGCCGCGGCGGCGAGGACCGCGCCGCGGCGCCGTTTGCGGTGCGGGACCGGGCTCGGCGGCGGGTGCGGGTGCGGGTGCTGCACGGGGGGTACCTCCCGGGGGGGGCGGACAGGTTGTCGCCCGTCAGTTGCCGCCGGGGGGCTCGGGGTTGCCGGGGGGCGGCAGGTTGTCGTCCGGGAGGTGACGGTGCCGGGCCGCACGGTGGGCGGCGGTCGTGGGGGACCGCCGGGCTCCGGGGTCAGGCCTCGGCCGGCGGCGCGGCCGGTTTCCGGAACGCCCGGAGGGTGAACACGGGGTCCGGGCGGGGCCGGTCCTGGTCGGGCAGCCGGGCCAGCCGCTCGGCGAACCGGTCCGCCAGCGGCTCCCCGGGCGGCAGTGTGACGAACCAGCCGCGCCGCAGGTCGGCGACCGTACGGCGGGGCGAGCGGCCCTGCCCCCGGCCGGGGAAGCGGGCCCGCCCGGCCGGGACCAGGCCGCACGCGACGGCGTGGGCCTCGACGCGGGACGCCTCGTCGCGGGCGGCCCGGGGCGGCCGGGAGGCGAGGACGGCGTCGATGTCGCTGCCGACGTTGTGCGCGGCGGCCTTGTCGACCGTGGTCACCCAGACACCGCCGGGCCGCAGCACCCGGGCGCACTCGCCGACGATCCGGCGCACGTCCGCGTCGCCCTCCGGCAGATGCAGCAGCCAGACGCTGCTGACCGCGTCGAACGCGCCGGTACGGAAGGGCAGCCGACGGCTGTCGGAGCGGACGACGGCGCCGGGCAGGCGTACGGCGGCCTGGCGGACCATCTCGGACGCCAGGTCGACGCCGGTCACCCGCAGGCCGTCGCGTCCGGCCGCCAGCCTGCGGGTGACGATGCCCGTGCCGCAGGCGACGTCGAGCAGACTGCGGGCCGGGGCCGGGATCAGGCCGAGGACGGCCTCCGCGGCGGCGGCCGCCCGGGGCTCGCCGCCGCGGGAGGCGTCGTAGCGTCCGGCTTCCTCTTCGTAGTCCAGCACGCCCGCTCCCCCGTCTCCGCTCCGTCCGGTCCGTCGCGCGGGTCAGTGGGCCCCGTGGCCCGGGGCGAGGTCCTCCACCCGGCGGGCGAGCTCGAAGTCGAGCTCGGTGACGGCGCCGCCCGCACTGTGCGTGTGCACGGCGACGGACACCGTGCGGTAGCCGAGGGTGAGGTCGGAGTGGTGGTCGAGCTCGTCCTGGACCTGCGCCACGTGGACGACCAGGGCGGCGGCGGCGAAGTGGGAGGCGAGCCGGTAGGCGCGGGTGAGGCGGCCGGCGTCGTAGGACCAGCCGGGCAGCTCGGCCAGCCGGTCCTCGATCTCCTTCTGCGACAGCGGTTCCACGGCCATGCGCCGGCTCCCTTCATCGGTGTCGCGTACCTGTCCAGCCTGCCACAGGAGGGGCGTGGCGGCCCTGGTCAGAGCGTTCCCGGACGGCCGGCGGGCCACGCCTGCCCGTCGGCGCCCGGCCGGGCCCGGCCCGTAGGCCTCGTGCGGGACACCACCCCTCGACTACGGTCGGACAGCATGACGACCGTCGAGACCGGCACCGGCTCCCCCGCCGACTCCCCCGCCGCCTCCTCCGCCGACTCGCCCGTCGTCCCGTCCGGCCGGGGCGCGGGTCCGCTGCTGAGGGCCTGGCGGGAACGGCGGCGGCTCAGCCAGCTGGAGCTGGCCCTGCGCGCGGACTCCTCGGCCCGGCACATCAGCTTCGTCGAGACCGGCCGCTCCCGGCCCAGTGAGGAGATGGTGCTGCGGCTCGCCGAGCACCTCGACGTCCCGGTGCGCGAGCGCAACGCGCTGCTGCTGGCGGCGGGCTACGCCCCGCGCTACCGCGAGACCCCGCTGGACGACCCGGCGCTGCACGGACTGCGCGCGGGCCTGGAGCGCCTGCTCCGGGGCTACGAGCCGTACCCGGCGCTGGTCGTGGACGCCCTGTACACCGTGCAGGCGGCCAACCGCGGGATCACCATGCTGCTGGACGGCGTCGCCGAGTCCCTGCTCACGCCGCCGCTGAACGCGATGCGCCTGACCCTCCACCCGCGGGGCCTCGCGCCCCGCATCCGCAACCTGCCTCAGTGGCGGCGGCACCTGCTGGCCCAGATGGAGCGCCAGATCGCCCTGCACCGCTCCGCCCCGCTGCGGGAACTGTACGAGGAGGTCGCCGCCTACCCGGTGCCGGAGACCGTCGCCCCGTGCGAACCGGCCGAGCCGGTGCCGTGCGTCGCGCTGCCGCTGCGGATCGAGCACGGGGGGCGGACGCTGTCGTTCGTCTCCTCCATCTCCACGTTCAACACCCCCATGGACGTGACCGTCGCCGAACTGGCCATCGAGACGTTCCTCCCGGCCGACCCGGCGACGGTCGCGTACCTGCGCACGCTGTCCGGCTGAGCCGCCGTCAGCCGCGCCGGGTGCGCGGCACCGGGTGCCGGAGCACCGCAAAAAGCCGCCGAGGCATGACACACTGGCCCGCATGCCTCGACACGTAGGGGAGAACGTGGCGTGAGTGAACGACGGCCCGCGCCCACAGTGGGCCAGGTGGTACTCGGCAGACGGCTTCAGGAGCTGCGCGAGGCGGCCGGTATCGGCCGGGACGAGGCGGCCCGCGCGCTGCGCGTGGCTCAGGCGACCGTGCGGCGCATGGAGACGGCCGAGGTCGCGTTGAAGATCCCGTACGTGCAGGTGCTGCTGGAGACGTACGGGGTGTCCGAGGAGGAGACCGCGACGTTCGTCGCGCTCGCCGAGGAGGCGAACCGGCCCGGCTGGTGGCAGCGCTTCCACGACGTGCTCCCGGAGTGGTTCAGCCTGTACGTGAGCCTGGAGGGCGCGGCACGGATGATCCGCTCGTACGAACCGCACTTCGTGCCGGGCCTGTTGCAGACCGAGGCGTACGCGCGGGCCGTGCTGGAGGCCGGCACGGTCGGGCGGCGGAGCCCGGAGGCGATCGAGCGGCACGTGTCCCTGCGCATGGCCCGGCAGCGGCTGCTGGACGGCCCGAACCCACCGCACCTGTGGGTGGTGATGGACGAGACCGTGCTGCGCCGCCCGGTGAGCGTCGACCCCTCCGTGATGTACGAGCAGTTCGACAAGCTGCTGGAGTTCGCCGACCGCGACCGGATCACGTTGCAGGTCGCCGAGCTGGCCGACGGCCCGCACCCGGGGACGTCCGCGCCGTTCTCGCTCTTCCGCTTCGCCGAGCCCGAGCTGCCGGACATGGTCGTCACCGAGTACCTGTCCGGCGCCCTGTACCTCGACTCGCGCAAGGAGGTCTCCCTGCACCTGGAGGTCCTCGACCACATGACGGCGCACGCCTCGTCGACGCAGCGCACCGTCACGCTCCTGCGGGACCTCCGCGGGAGCGTGTGAGCACGGCCGTCACCACCGACCCCACCACCAGGAGAAGACC
Source organism: Streptomyces sp. NPDC088812 (assembly GCF_044750285.1). NCBI lineage: Bacteria > Bacillati > Actinomycetota > Actinomycetes > Kitasatosporales > Streptomycetaceae > Streptomyces > Streptomyces sp. NPDC088812. The sequence continues at coordinate 88,769 of NZ_JBIVJP010000032.1, forward strand.
CCGCATGACCGGATCCGAGTCCGCAGCACCCGTCCGCGTCGACACCAACAGGCCGCATCCGGCGCGCGTGTACGACTGGTGGCTGGGCGGCAAGGACAACTACCCCGTGGACGAGGAGCTGGCCCGCCGGATCCTCGCCGTGGACGGCACGGTGGTGCGCGGGGCGCGCGCCAACCGCCGGTTCATGCACCGGGCCGTGCGGACCGTCGCCGAGGCCGGGGTGCGCCAGTTCCTGGACATCGGGACCGGCATCCCCACCGAGCCCAACCTGCACCAGGTGGCGCAGGGCGTGGCCCCGGAGTCGAGGGTGGTGTACGCGGACAACGACCCGATCGTGCTGCGGCACGCGGAGGCGCTGCTGCGCGGTACCCCCGAGGGGTCCACCCAGTACGTGCACGCCGACGTCCGCGACCTGGACACCCTGCTGGGCCGGGCGGCCGAGACCCTGGACCTCGGCCGGCCGGTCGCCCTGTCGCTGGTGGCCCTCACCCACTACCTGGACGAGGACCCGGCCGGCGACGACGTGTACGGGCTGCTCCGGAACTACGTGGCGGCGCTCGCGCCGGGCAGTCATCTGATCCTGTCGCAGGTCACCCCCGATCTGAACCCGGAGGCCATCGCGAAGGCGGCGGACAGCTTCCGGCAGAGCGGCACCCCCTTCCACCCGCGCTCGCTGGCGGAGTTCTCCCGCTTCTTCGAGGGCCTGGAGCTGCTGGGCCCGGGCGTCATCCCGGTCTCGGGCTGGCGGCCGGAGCCGGAGGACGTGGCCGTCCAGGCCGAGGGCATCGTGCCGGTGTACGCGGGAGTCGCCCGCAAGCCCTGACCCGCCGGTGCGGGGAGACCCCGGTACTTCGGTGCCGGGTGACCCGTACGGGCGCCGGTACCGCGTACCCTCGACGCGCCCCTGCCGAGTGCCCCGTACGGGCGCCGTGAACGGGTGCGCTCCCGCGCCCGCCCCTAGGTTCGAGACACGGGGTGAGCAAGGGAGCGCACGTGACCGACACACGGACACCGCCCACCGAGCCGGGAACCGCCCCGCTGCGCCTCGGCCGGTTCTTCCGGCCCGGCACGACCGCCCCCGACCTGCACGGCATCGGACTGGCCGGCGGCCGGGAGGCGGACGCGTTCCACCGGGACCGGTGGAGCCACGCCACGGTCGTGAACTCCACGCACGGCGTGAACCGCACCGGTTCGACCACGACGGCGGACCCGGCATGGGCGGCGACGGGCCGTTCGGGCAGGACTCCGGACGCAGGAGGCTGCCGCTGGTGCCGGTGGAGAACGTCCGCATCCCGCGCAGACGGCGGACCGCGGACGACGAGAGGGAGGTCTGATGCCCGGTTTCGAGGTGCTGTACCAGGCGGCGGCGCTCTGCCTGACCTACCCGGACGACGACTTCCGGGCCCGGCTGCCGCTGCTGCGCGAGGCCGCCCCGCAGCTGCGGGGGTTCACCGACCACGCGGCCGTGACGCCGCAGCGGGACCTCCAGGCGCACTACGTGGAGGTCTTCGACTTCAAGAACCGGCACAGCCTGTACCTGAGCCGGTGGAGCGCCGGCGGCACCCGGCGGCGCGGGATGTCACTGGTCCGGTTCCAGGACCTCTACCGTGCCCACGGCCTGGAGTTCACCGGTGAGGAACTGCCCGACTTCCTCCCCGCGGTCCTGGAGTTCACCTCGCGCACCGGCGACACCGGGCCGCTCGTCGAACACCGTGACGCCCTGGAGGGGCTGCGCTCCCGGCTCACCGCCGCCGGCACGCCGTACGCGTGCGTGCTGGACGCGGTGTGCGCCACCCTGCCGCCCGCACCCGCCGGAGCCCGCCGATGACCTTCTTCCTCCGGGGCGTCCTGCCCTGCGTCGCGTTCGTGCTCCTGGTCGCCGGGCTGGTGTGGCGGCACCGCCACGACCGGTTCGGCTGGACGAGCGCGCGCCGGTGCAGTACCTGTTCCGGCCGCGGCTAGGCGGCCGGGCCGCGGGCGTCCCGGCCGGTGTCCTTGTCGTCGTCGACGATCTCCGCGTCCACGACGGTGTCCTCGTCCCGCGGCGGGGCGCCGGGCCCGGTGCCGCCCTGGCCGCTGCCGTCGGCCGTCGGCTGCCGCTCGGCCTGGGCGTACATCGCCTGACCCATGCGCTGGCTGACCGTGGCGAGCTTGTCGACGCCGTCGCGCAGGGCCGCCGTGTCGGCGTTCCGCTCCAGCAGGGCCTTCAGGTCGGCGGCGGCCGACTCGACCTCGGACCGGGTGTCGGCGGGGATCCGGTCGGTGTTGTCGCGGAGGAACTTCTCCGTCTGATAGACGAGTTGCTCGGCCTGGTTGCGGGTCTCGGCCGCCTCCCGGCGCTTGCGGTCCTCCTCGGCGTACTGCTCGGCCTCCCGCATCATGCGGTCGATGTCGTCCTTCGGGAGCGCCGAACCCCCGGTCACCGTCATCTTCTGCTCCCGGCCGGTGGCGAGGTCCTTCGCGGAGACGTGCATGATCCCGTTGGCGTCGATGTCGAAGGCCACCTCGATCTGCGGGACCCCGCGCGGGGCCGGCGGCAGGCCCGTCAGGTCGAAGACGCCGAGCTTCTTGTTGTACGCGGCGATCTCGCGTTCGCCCTGGTAGACCTGGATGCCGACCGAGGGCTGGTTGTCGGCGGCGGTGGTGAAGATCTCCGAACGGCGGGTGGGGATGGTGGTGTTGCGTTCGATGAGCTTGGTCATGATGCCGCCCTTGGTCTCGATGCCGAGGGACAGCGGGGTGACGTCGAGGAGCAGCACGTCCTTGACGTCGCCGCGCAGGACGCCCGCCTGGAGGGCGGCGCCGACCGCCACCACCTCGTCGGGGTTGACGCCCTTGTGCGGGTCCTTGCCGGTCAGCTCCCGCACCAGCTCCGTCACGGCGGGCATCCGGGTCGAGCCGCCGACGAGGATGACGTGGTCGATCGCGGACAGCTTGACGCCCGCGTCCTCGACGGCCTGGTGGAAGGGCCTGCGGCAGCGGTCCAGCAGATCGGCCGTGAGCTCCTGGAACTGGGCGCGGGTCAGCTTCTCGTCGAGGTGGAGGGGGCCCTCGGCGGTGGCGGTGACGTAGGGGAGGTTGATCGTCGTCTCGGAGGAGCTGGACAGCTCGATCTTCGCCTTCTCGGCGCCCTCGCGCAGCCGTTGCAGCGCCATCCGGTCGGTGCCGAGGTCGATGCCGTACTGTCCCTTGAACTTCTTCACCAGGTGCTCGACGATCCGCTGGTCCCAGTCGTCGCCGCCGAGGTGGGTGTCGCCGTTGGTGGCCTTGACCTCGATGACGCCGTCGCCGATCTCCAGGAGGGAGACGTCGAAGGTGCCGCCGCCGAGGTCGAAGACGAGGACGGTCTGTTCCTCGCCGCGGTCGAGGCCGTAGGCGAGGGCGGCGGCGGTGGGCTCGTTGATGATCCGCAGGACCTTCAGGCCGGCGATCTCCCCGGCCTCCTTCGTGGCCTGCCGCTGGGCGTCGTCGAAGTAGGCGGGCACCGTGATCACCGCGTCGGTGACGTCCTCGCCGAGGTAGGACTCGGCGTCCCGCTTCAGTTTCTGCAGGACGCGGGCGGACAGCTCCTGGGCGCGGTAACGGGTGCCGTCCACGTCGCCCCGGTCCGGGAAGCGCCAGTGCGCGTCGCCCATGTGGCGCTTGACCGAGCGGGCGGTGCGGTCGACGTTGGTCACGGCCTGCCGCTTGGCGACCTCGCCGACGAGCACCTCGCCGTTCTTGGCGAAGGCCACGACCGACGGTGTGGTCCTGGCGCCCTCCGCGTTGGCGATGACCGTGGGCTCGCCGCCCTCCAGGACGGCCACCACCGAGTTCGTGGTGCCGAGATCGACACCGACCGGACGTCCCATCGCCGTCCCCTTCCGCCAGGAGCCACGCGCTCTAGGACTTCCAGCACAAAACGTGCGCGGGCTCCTGTCAATGGGGGCGGCCGGGAACCCGGACGGGGGTGCGGGACATCCGTGACGGACGTCCCGCACCCCCGGGGGATGCCGTGCCGGGCCGGCTCAGGCGAGCTTCGCCGACAGCGTGATCGGTACGGCCTTCAGGGCCTGGCTGACCGGGCAGTTGACCTTGGCGTCCTCGGCGGCGGCGACGAACGCCTCCTCGTCGAGGCCGGGCACGGTGCCCTCCACGGTCAGGTGGATGCCGGTGATGCCCTCACCCGGCTGGAAGGTGACGTCGGCCGAGGTGACGAGCTTGGTGGGCGGGTTGCCCGCGCCGGTGAGGGCGTGCGAGAAGGCCATCGAGAAGCAGCTGGAGTGGGCGGCCGCGATCAGCTCCTCGGGGCTGGTCTTCCCGTTCGCCTCCTGACTGCGGGCGGCCCACGTCACGGGCTGCTCGCCGATGGCCCCGGAGGAGTCGAAGGCGATGACGCCGTTGCCCTCGGTCAGGCTGCCTTCCCAGACGGTGTGTGCGGAGCGCGTGGTGGCCACGGCGGGTTTCCTTTCCCAGACGGACGATGAGGCCGGGCGGTCCCGTCGCCGGGTGCCCGGCCCCATCCGATCACACCTCGGCCCGCCGCACGCCACGGACACCGGACGCGACGACGACGGATCACGGCCGGCGACGGGTCACGGCCGCCGGATCACGGCCGACGGATCACGGCCGACGGATCACGGCCGCCACTGGGCACGCCACTGAGTCCCCTCAGGCGGCGCGCTCCTCGCGGACCGTGCGCAGGGGCACCTGGGGGCCGTCGGACTCGCGCAGCCAGCGGCGCAGGACGCGGTGGACGTGCTCGGCGCCGGTCAGGTCCTCGCCGTCGGTGACCGGGGCGGACAGGGACAGCGGGGACAGCAGGAACGGCTTGGCCTGGGCGCCGCCCAGACCGCCGTGGGAGCCGATCTGCTCCTCGAAGGCGAGGACCTCGCCGTCCGCGGGGTCGTGGAAGGAGTTGACCATGATGTCGGCGGCGTGCGGGAAGGAGTGCGTGCGCCGGACCGCCTCGGCGGCCCCGGGGCCGAACGCGGCGAGCGGACCGGGTTCCTCGTCGAGCCGGTCCACGGGGATCTGCGCCCCGTACGCGCCGAGCACCACGCCGCCGTGCTCCTCGCTGCGGACGAGGAGGAAGCCTATGCCGGGGTGGTTGGCGAGCGTGGAGAGCAGGGCGGGGTGCCGGGCGTCGATCTCCTCCTTGCTCATCCGGTGCGGCACGTCGGGGAAGGAGACCAGGCCGAGGTTGCCGGAGGCCAGCACGACCGGCTCCGAGCGGCGGGACGGGCGGTGCTGCTCGCCGCCCTCCTCCACCGGCCGGCGCAGGGCCGCCCGGACCGCGGCGCGCGCCTCGGCGCCGCTGCGGGTGCGCTCCGCCCGGCGCGGCACGGGCAGCCCGCAGCCGGCCCGCACCAGGTCGGCGAGGGTGAGGCCGTAGCGGGAGCGGAAGGTCTCACCGGGGCTCTGGCCGTGGTCGGACAGGACGACGATCCGGTACGGCCGCGGCGTGTGCTCGGCGACGTTCTCGACGAGCGCCAGTGCCCGGTCGAGGCGGGTGAGGACCTGCTCGGCGTCGCGGCCGAGCGGGCCGGAGTGGTGGGCGACCTCGTCGTAGGCGACGAGGTCGGCGTAGACGGCGCTGCGGCCGGCGAGCATGTCGCCCGTGACGGCGGCGACCACCACGTCCCGTTCGACGACGGTGGCGAAGGCGCGGACGAAGGGGTAGAGCCCGCCGCGGGCGACGCGCGGGCGCTCCTTGCGCAGCCGGGCCCGGGTGGACTGGCCGATCTCGCGGGCGACGTCCGCGACGAACGACAGGGCGGTGCGGACGGCGTTGGCGGGGTCGGAGAAGTACGCGAAGTAGCCGGCGCGGGAGCGGGTCGCGCGGGAGCGCCGGCGGGCCGCGATGGACAGCACCAGGGCCTGTTCGCCCGCGCCGCCGCCGAAGAGGTTGCCGCGGCTGGCGCCGTCGGCGGAGAGCAGTCCGCCGTCGCCGGTGCGCTCGACCGCGCGGCGCTGGAGTTCGGCGGCGCTGGTGGGACGGTTGCAGACCATCACCTCCCGGGTGTCCTTCTCGTACCAGCGGAAGGCGGGCACGTCGTGGTTGCTGCCGTGCAGGATGCCGAGCTGGCTCGCGCCGGTCTGGCTGGACCAGTCGGTGCGCCACGGGGTGAGGCGGTGGGTGGGCCGGGCGGGCGGGCCCTGCCGGGGGCTGTGGCCGAGCCAGCGGGCGGCCGTCGGCATGAGCCCCTTGCCGACGGCGGTGAGGAGGACGTCGTGGCCGACGCCGTCGAGCTGGAGGAAGACGGTGCCGGGGGTGGCGGGGCAGGCCGGGCCGCCCCGGCGGCGGCGGTCGGCGAGGCGGTACAGACGGTGCCGGTAGGCGTCGTCGTCGCGGACGGCGAGGGCGCCCCCGGTCGCGGAGGCCACGGCGGACATCACGGCGGCGACGATGACGGCGGTCTCGGGGGCCGCCTCGCTCTGCCCGGAGGGGTTCAGCCGCAGGGCGAGCAGGAGCAGCGAGCCGTTGAGGAAGAACACCAGCAGACCGAGGACGAGGGCCGGCACGAGCAGCAGCAGGCGGACCAGGAGGGGCCACACCAGGGCCGACAGCAGACCGAACACGCCCGCGCCGACGGCGGCGGTGACGGCGATGGTCGTGGCGCTGTCGCCGTCGGGCGACTGGAGCCTGAAGTCCGGCAGGATCCCCGCGAGAACGAGCATCGTGACCGTGGACACCCCCCACACCGCGACGCTCCGCCCGGCCTGACCGACCGCCCGCCGCCAACGCCCCGCACCCACGCCCCGAACACCTCGCCATCCGGCCCCGTCACCCGCGGGGGCCGTCTCCACCCTGCCACACCGCCCCGGCCGTCCTCGGCGGGGGCGACCCGCGGGGGTCGGCCTCCGTCGTAGCCGGGCGTGACCGGCGGGGGTCAGCCTCCGTCGTAGCCGGCCGTGACCGGCGGGGGTCAGCCTCCGTCGTACCCGGCCGTGACCGGCGGGGGTCAGCCTCCGTCGTACCCGGCCGTCGGCATCGACAGTCTGCGGTGCACCCGGGCCTTCATCTGCGCGTCGTAGGCGGGTTCCGCGCAGCCCACCGTCTCGACCCGCACCCCGCGCCGCGCGCACTCCGCGAGGAACTCCTCCACCGAGGACAGGGCGCTCTCCAGCACCCGCCGGCTGGGCGCGACGAACAGGTCGACGCCGGGCCGGACGCCGTCCCACAGCACGTCGTGGTCGGCCCGCAGGCCCCGCACGAGCAGTTCGCGGCTGACGGCGTAACCGCGCTCCGCGGCCCACCGCGCGCACATCGCGTGCTGGCCGCGGGAGTCCACCAGGAAGGGATCGGCGTCCAGCTCCTCCAGCGGCGTCAGACTCGCGATCGCCGTGACCCGCACAGGTCCCATGGCGTCCCCCTCACCTCCGGGTTTCGCCGCCGACCCTACCCCTGCCCGTAGGCTTCGGGGGAGTCGCGCGAAGGAGGCAAAGAGGTGCCGGTGGAGGTCACCTGGTGGGGTCACGCCACCTGCACGGTCGAGGATTCGGACGTCCGTGTGCTCACCGATCCCCTGTTCGTCCGCAGGCTGGCGCATCTGCGCCGCCGCCGGGGCGCGCTGCCGCCGCCCGACGCCCGGCGCGCGGACGTGGCGCTCGTGTCGCACCTGCACTCCGACCATCTGCACGTGCCCTCGCTGGCGCGCCTCGCGCCGGGCACGCGCCTGCTGGTGCCCCGGGGCGCGCCGCGCGCCGTGCCCGGTCTGCGGCGCCTGACGCACCTGCGGCTGAGCGAGATGGCGCCGGGCGAGGAGACGTCCGTCGGTGACGTGCGGATACGGGCCGTGCCGGCGCTGCACGACGGACGGCGGCTGCCGGTGGGGCCGCACCGCTGCCCCGCCCTCGGGTACGTCGTCGAGGGCGCGGCACGCACGTACTTCGCGGGCGACACGGGCCTGTTCGAGGACATGGCCGAGGAGGTCGGCCCGGTCGACGTGGCGCTGCTGCCGGTCGGCGGATGGGGGCCGTACCTCGGGGAGGGGCACCTGGACGCCGGGCGCGCGGCCGAGGCGCTGGCCCGGCTGGCGCCGCGGAGCGCGGTGCCGGTGCACTACGGCACGTACTGGCCCATCGGGCTGGACGCCGTGCGCCCCCATGAATTCCATGCGCCGGGTGACGAGTTCGTGCGCCGGGCGGCGGAGCGGGCCCCGGAGGTGGCCGTGCACCGGCTCGGGCACGGGGAGAGCGTGCGCCTGGAGGCCGCGTCGTGACGCCGTCGCTTTCGCTGTCGGCCTCGGCGTCGGTCGTCACCGTCATACCGACGGAGTCCACGCAGCAGGCGCTGGGCTATCCGTCGCTGTTCCTGCTGGTGCTGATCGGCGCGCTGGTGCCGGTGGTGCCGACCGGGGCGCTGGTGAGCACGGCGGCCGTGGTCGCCTTCCACCGGACGGCGCCGTTCTCGCTGGCGCTGCTGTTCCTGACGGCGTCGCTGGCGGCCTTCCTGGGGGACGTGGCGCTGTACTGGCTCGGGCGGCGCGGGCTGAAGTCGAAGAACGGCTCGCGCTGGCTGGAGGCGATCCGGTCGCGGGCGCCGGAGGAGCGGCTCGGACAGGCGCAGGCCAGACTCACCGACCACGGCACGGCGGTGCTGGTGCTGTCCCGGCTGGTGCCGGCGGGCCGGATACCGGTGATGCTGGCCTGCCTGCTGGCCGAGTGGCCGCTGCGCCGCTTCGCGCGGGGCAACCTGCCGGCCTGTCTGGCCTGGACGGTGACGTACCAGCTGATCGGCATCCTGGGCGGTTCGCTGTTCCCCGAGCCGTGGGAGGGCGTGGTCGCCGCGGTCGCGCTGACCGTGCTGATCAGCGCGGCCCCGAGCGTGTGGCGCCGGGTCCGGAGGACGAAGGCGGCCTGAGGCGGGTGCGGGCGCGCGCCCGCACCCGGCGGGGCGGGACGGCGGACACATCGGGGGGCCGAGCACGGTGGAACGGTCGGGCCGGACGACAGCCGAGCACCGCGGAACGGCGGGCCCGGACGGGGACCCGGCACGGCAGGACGGCGGGCGGCGGGCCCGGACGGGGACCCAGCACGGCAGGACGGCAGGCGGCGGGCCCGGACGGGGACCCAGCACGGCAGGACGGCAGGCCCGGACGGGGACCCGGCACGGCAGGACGGCAGGCGGCGGGCCCGGACGGGGACCCAGCACGGCAGGACGGCGGGCGGCGGGCCCGGACGGGGACCCGGCACGGCAGGACGGCGGACGGCGGGCCCGGACGGGGACCCGGCACGGCAGGACGGCGGGCGGCGGGCCCGGACGGGGACCCGGCACGGCAGGACGGCGGACGGCGGGCCCGGAGGGGGATGGCCTAGTCCAGGATCCGGGAGCCTCCCACCGGCAGGTCCCACAGGTCCTCGCGGGCCCGTCCCGCCGCCTCCCAGGCGGCCCGCACCCGGGTGAGGGGTTCGAGGACCGGCTCGGCGGAGAGCACGAACGTCCCCCAGTGCATGGGGGCCATCCGGCGCGCCCCCAGGTCCCGCGCCGCCCGCACCGCCTCCTCCGGGTCGCAGTGGACGTCGCCGAGCCACCAGCGGGGGTCGTAGGCGCCGATCGGCAGCAGGGCGAGGTCGATGCCGGGATAACGCCGGCCGATACGGGAGAACCAGTGGCCGTACCCGGTGTCGCCCGCGAAGTACACGCGCTGCCCGTCGGGGGCGGTCAGCACCCAACCGCCCCACAGTGAGCGGCAGGTGTCGGTGAGGGTGCGCTTGGACCAGTGGTGGGCGGGGACGAAGTCGAAGCGGACGCCGGACAGTTCGGCCGCCTCCCACCAGTCGAGCTCGGTGACGCGGGTGAAGCGCCGCCGCCGGCACCAGCGGCCGAGCCCGGCCGGCACGAACAGGGGCGTGTCGCGCGGGAGCCGGCGCAGGGTGGGCGCGTCCAGATGGTCGTAGTGGTTGTGGCTGATGACGACCGCGTCGACGGGCGGCAGCGCCTCCCAGGGGACGCCGACGGGCGTGATGCGGGCCGGGGTGCCGAGGATGCGGCGGGACCAGACCGGGTCGGTCAGGACGGTCAGACCGCCGACGCGGACCACCCAACTGGCGTGTCCGGCCCAGGTGACGGCGACGGTACGGGCGCCCACGCGGGGCAGCGGGCCGGGCGCGACCGGCACCCTGGAGATGTCGGCGAGCCCCTCCTTCCCGGGGCGTACGGCGCCCTCGCGGGCGAACCGGGCGAGGGACTTGAGGCCGGGCAGCGGTGCGGTCAACCGGTCGTGGAAGGTGCGCGGCCACATCCGCGGCTCCCCCAGCGGGCGCGGCTCGGCGAGCGGCGGGACGGGGGACGCCGGCGGGACGGTCCCCGGGGGCCCGGGCCTCGCCGGTGCCGGGGCCGGGCTGCCGGCTTGCCGTACGGGCGCGGTCACCACGCTGGTGCTGGCGGTGGCGGTCGGACCCGTGGCCGTGGCGCCCGGGGTGGTGGTGGTCGACTCGGACTGCTGCGTCATCGAGGAGGCTCCCATCGCTGAGCTTCGTCACGGAGATCGTCGAAGACCGACCTCAGGACGGTCAACGCGCGTTGCACGTGGGGTAGTTCCCACGGGGTGGGCGACGTGAGGCAGCGCGCGCGCTCCGCGTCCGTGCCGCCCAGCAGGTCGCCGGTGGACAGCCGGACGCGCAGCGCCCCGAGGTCGTCCCCGAAGCGGTGACCGCCCGGCGCGGGCATGCCGAGCCGGGCGGTGAGGAGGTCCTCCAGGTCCTGCGCGTCACCGACGCCCCGCGCGGACAGCGCCGGGCGCAGGGGGGCGAGGTCGACGTACAGGTGGCGGCCGGCCCGCGGCGGCCGGGCGAGGGCGCCCGCCGCCTCCACGGCGGCGTGGGCGGCGGCGGCCACGCGCGCGTGCAGGCGTACGGCGTCCCGCACGCGCGCGGTGAGGGATGCCGGCTCGGTCAGGGCGTGGGCGGCGGCCGCGGCGACCGGCGCGGCGACGCGGGCGTCGAGGGCGGTGAGGACGTCGAGCACGCGCGCGTGGAGGGCGTTCCCGTCGGCCGTGCCGGGGAAGCGGGCGACGGCGGCCGGCCAGCCCGAGGGCAGCAGGGCGCCGGCGAGGTCGCTGACGACGGTGACCCGCTCGGGCAGCATCTCGGCGGGGCTGACCAGCACGGTGTCGTGCGGGGCGTGCAGGGTGTCGCGCCAGGTCTCGTCGCTGACGAGGTGCAGGCCCTCCTCGGCGGCGGCCTCCACGGCCTCGTGCAGCACCTCGGGCGGGGCGACGGTGGCGGTGGGGTCGTCGGCGACGGACAGCACCAGCAGCCGCGGGTCACCGCCCTCCTCCCGGACCCGGCGCACGGTCTCCAGCAGGGCGAACGGGTCCGGAACGCCTCCGCACTCAGCGGGCGTGGCCACATGGAAGACGGGTCTTCCCAGCAGGCGGGCGTCTGGTACCCACCAGGCCGCGCAGGGCCTCGGCACGAGGACGTCACCGCCGACGGCGGCGGTCAGCGCGAGCAGCAGCGCGGGGGCGCCGGGGCCGGCCACGACCCGCCGGGGGCCGGTGGGCGTGCCGCGCCGCTCCCAGTAGCCGCAGGCGGCCTCGCGCAGGGCGGTCCCGCCGCCGACGGGTTCGCTTTCGGCGCGGGTGGCGGAGGCGGCGAGCACCTCGGCGAGGCCGGGCGGTACGGGCAGTCCGTCCGGGGGGAGCTGCGGGCCGTAGCGGACGGGCCCGTGCCCTCCCGGTTCCGTCCACCGCATGAGGTCCTCCGCGCAGTCCGTCCCTGGTGCCCTGTGCTGTCGCCGGCCGGTGGGTGTCCCGCCCCCCGGCGCGGGAACCGTCCGCCGGCCCGCGTACCGGGTGGTGCGTGAGGTCCCGTACGGGGCCGGGTGTGCTCTCGGGCTCTGAGTACCCCGCGGGGCGTCCCCCCATGGCCGTCGGCCGGGGTCGCGCCGGTCACAGCGCGGCGGGGGGCGGCCCGCGCGCGGTGTCAGGCGTCCTCCCGCGGGCCGCGGCGGCACAGCCGGTGCCCGGCGGCGCCGAGCGCGCCGGCGATCAGCAGCCCTCCGGCGGCCAGGGCGGGCACGGAGACGCCGAACGCGCCGCCGGCCCCGGCCCGGACGCCGTGCTGGACGGAAGGGGGCCCGCAGGAGGGATCGTCGTGGCCGCGCGGGCAGGAGGGTTCGGCGGCGGCACAGCCCTCGTCGTGGCCCTTCGGGCAGGGTTCGTCCGGTGCGCAGGAAGTCCCGTGCTCCTGCCCCGCGCACGCCGTGCCACCGTCGCACTCCGCGCCGCGCGCGGAGGCACACGCCGGCTCGCCACCGCTGTCGCAATCGCCGCCCTGGGACGGGGCGCACGCAGGCTCGCCGCCACTGTCGCATTCCGCGTCGCGAGCGGGGGCGCACCCCGGCTCGCCGCCACTGTCGCAGTCGACGCCCTGGGACGGCGCACACGCCGCTTTGCCGCCGCTGTCGCATTCCGCGCCCTGGGCGGGGGCGCACGCAGGCTCGCCACCACTGTCGCAATCGCCGCCCTGGGACGGGGCGCACGCCCCCTTGGCGCCACTGCCGCAGTCGACGCCCTGGGACGGGGCGCAGGCCGGTGTGTCGCCGCTCTCGGCCCGGGTGACGTGGAGGGTGGCGCTCCACGGCGCGCCCTGCCCGCCGGGGGGTGCCGGGCAGGTGCCGTCGACGGTCCGGGCGGCGTCGGCGGAGGCCGTCTGCTCCGGCGCGTCGAGCGCGTCGGCGGGGGCGATCCGGGCGGTGCCGCGGTAGACGGGGCCGGTCAGCTCGTCGCCGCCGGGTATGAGGCTCAGCCGGACGGTGCCTTCGGCGAAAGCGTCCGAGGTGGCCACCAGGGTGGCGGGGGCGGGAGCGCCGAGCGGGTCGCAGGTGACGGAGACGGTGACGCTGCCGTCCGGGGCGGCCGTGGCCGGGCCCGTCTCGGCCGTCGGATCCGCGGACCCGGCCGGGGCGGCACCGGCCAGCACGGCACCGGCGAGGACGGCGACGGACAGGACACGGGCGGTGCGGCGCATGGGGCGGCTCCTTCGGCCTGCGGCTGCGGGACACGACGTCCATGCCCCACGGCCATGACAGCCCGCACCGCCCTCGGCCGCGCGCGGCCGACCGCCATTGGCGGGAGAAGAGCCCGCCGACCGGGTGAGATCGCGTGCGCAACCGTGGAGGACCCCGGGTCCGTGTCTACGCCGCGTCTTCCAGGACCTGCTCCCGCAGCCGGGCGCAGCAGCGGTTGATCAGCCGGGACACGTGCATCTGCGAGATGCCGAGCTGCTCGGCGATCCGGCTCTGCGTCATGTCCCCGAAGAACCGCAGGTAGAGGATGGTCCGCTCGCGCTCCGACAGCGCGGCGAGGCGCGGTTTCACGGCTTCGCGGTCGACCACCGTGTCGAGGGCGGGGTCGGGCTCCCCCAGCGCGTCGCCCAGGGAGCGGCCGGCGTCGCCGCCGGGCACCTCGGCGTCCAGGGACAGCGCGGTGAAGCTCTCCAGCGCCTCCAGCCCCTCCCGCACCTCCTCCTCGCTCAGCTGCGCGCACTCGGCGATCTCGGCGTCGGTGGGGCGGCGTCCGGAGACGGTCTGGGACAGGTCCTGGCAGGCGATCCGGACCCGGTTGCGAAGGTCCTGGACGCGGCGCGGGACGTGCAGCGTCCACAGGTGGTCCCGGAAGTGGCGCTTGATCTCCCCGCTGCGCGCTGAGCGCGCGCGCTGACGGTGGGGACGGCTTGACTTGCTCCTCGGGCTGAAGCCCGAGGATTCCGGCCTTCCGTTCCGTTGCCGTGCCGCTACGCGGCACGGGGTTCGGTCGGGAATCCGTGGCTTCCTGTTTCTTCGCGCTGTGCCGGGATCGCTCCCGGTCTTACCGACGCTCCGCAGGCCGATACCGCCAGTCCGGCGGCCGTTTTCACGTTGATCGCGGCGTTGGTGTCCCGGTCATGGACGGTGCCGCAGGCGGTACAGGTCCATTCCCGCACGTCCAGGGGTTTGGGTCCGTCCACGGT
>NZ_JBIVJP010000033.1:0-31067 GCF_044750285.1 Streptomyces sp. NPDC088812
CGCCGGTCAGGCCGCCCTCGTCGTTGGAGGTCGACCCGTTGGCGAAACGGTCCGGCAGGAGCAGGTAGAACTGCTCGCGGGAGGACGCCGGGCGGTCGTGGGGGGCAAGACCGTGAGGGGTGACCGGCTCAGCTGCGCCAGGTGTCACTCAACGTGATCTTGCCGCTGGACGGGACGGTGGCGGTGCGGTTGCTGCCGCTCTCCCAGGTGACGTTGCCGGAGGCGTCCTTGCGGATGTACTTGTACTCGAAGGACGTTCCGGCGGTCAGTTCGACGTCGAGCTTCCACACGGGGTAGCTCGTCGGGTCGAGTTTGAGCGCGCTCGCGGTGTTCCAGTTGCCGAGCGCGCTCTGGTTGCCGGTGACGTAGATGTTCTCGCCGTAGACCGTGGTGGCGTTGACGTTGAACGACGCGCCGGTGCTGACGACGGGCTCCTCGCTCTCGTCGTCGCCGCACGTGGTCGCCCCGGTGTGCAGGGCGAGCGCGGTGTTGGAGCCGAGCGTGGCGGTGAACTGGCCGGAGCTGTTCACGGTGACGGGCTGGTTGCTCTGGACGTCGCAGTAGGTGCCCGCGGCCAGGGAGGTCTGGAAGGTGCTGGTCAGCGACGACGACTCGTGGTTGATCACCACGTAGGCGTTGCTGCCGCGGCCGAACGCGATGGCGTTGTTGCCGTTGTCCCACCAGTTGGTGACCGCGGCGTCGCCGGCGGTGTTGCGCCACCCGACCATGCTCGCGATCTCGGTCCAGGCGTGCTGGCACTTCCAGCCCTCGGTGTAGCAGGCGTTCACCTGGCCGTTGTTGGGCGGTCCGGCGTCGCTGTCGGAGAACTCGTAGCCCGAGTGGACGTCCGGGGAGCCGTAGGGCCAGGCCAGCATGAAGACGTTCGCCAGGGTGAAGTTGGCGCCGTCCTTGTAGGTGAGGGTGGTGCCGGTGCGCTCGGTGTCGTGGTTGGTGACGAACACGGAGGCGGTGGAGCTGGAGACGTAGCCCCAGGCCTCGCCGAAGTTCTTCAGGTACGACAGCTTCTCGCTGTTGAAGACGCGCTTGAGGTCGCGGCCGTAGGTGAACTCCTGGACGTCGCCGGTGCCCGTGTACTGGCTGGGCTGCACCGCCTCGCCGGAGGCGCCGATGGTCTCCTGCTTCCAGTAGACACTGGAGTTGGTGAGCCTGCTCTTGATGTTGCTCAGGTCCGCCGGGTCGATGTGCTTGGCCGCGTCGATGCGGAAGCCGTCGACGCCGAGCGAGAGCAGGTCGTTCATGTAGCCGGCGATCGTCTTGCGGACGTACTCCTCGCCGGTGTCGAGGTCGGGCAGGCCGCCCAGCTCGCAGTGCTGGACGTTCCAGGCGTCCGCGTAGTTGCTGATCGAGGCCGTGCAGTCGTCCATGTCGGCCGCGGAGTAGGTGCCCGGGTAGTCGTACTTGCTGAACGTGGAGCCGCCGGAACCCGTTCCGGAGCTGTTCGCCATGTGGTTGATTACCGTGTCCACGACAACCTTGACGCCGGCGGCGTGGCAGGTGCTCACCATGGACGAGAAGGCGGTCCGGTCACCCAGCCTGGTGTCGATCTTGTAGCTGACGGGCTGGTACGCGGTCCACCACGGGGTGCCCTGGATGCGCTCGTTGGGCGGGGACACCTGGACGTACCCGTACCCGGCGGGTCCGAGCGAGTCCGTGCACGCCTGGGCGACCGAGCTGAACTTCCATTCGAACATCACGGCCGTGACGTCCTTGTCGCCGGGAGGCGCCGCCTGAGCGGTACCCGGCACCGTGACGGCCACAGCGGCTCCCGCGACAATGGCGAGTGCAGCGGCCACGGTTCTCCTGGCCATGGTTCCTCCTGATCCACGCACGTGGGGGGAATGCGGATGAGAGGCCTCACGCAGCAACGCGCCGTGCCTGGGGGCCTGTTGACGGTTCTTGCTGAAACACGGCAGAACTTCTTGCGGTCGTGACCGTACGAGTCTCCTCACCGTTGGTCAACAGGTGGCGCAAGAGCTCGTTCGTCTTGTCGAAGAAGCCCAAGGTCAGCCGGGCGTACGGGTTTTGACTGGCTGAAAACTCTTTCGCAACCGTTGCAACGGTGTTACGTTCAACCGCACTTCCGGTCCGGTGCGCCGGAGGGACGGGACGTACGTCCGACGCCCTCACGCGCCCGGCCCGCCGGACCGGTTGCACGAGCGAGGCCCCGCGGCCCACTGCCGCCCCGCTGCCCCGACCAGGGCCGGCCGCGGGGCCTCCCCCACACGGCCGCCTCACGCGTTCCACCGCGCGGTCGAGCCCCGCACCACCAGCTCCGGCTGGAACACGAACTCCGTCCGCTGCACGGGGTTTCCGTCGATCTCCTCCAGCAGCGCGTCCACCGCGGCCGTCGCCATGGCCTGGACGGGCTGGCGCACCGTGGTGAGCGGCGGATCCGTGAAGGCGATGAGGGGCGAGTCGTCGAACCCGATCACCGAGACGTCACCGGGTACCTCCCGCCCGCGCTCGCGCGCCGCGCGGATCACCCCCAGCGCCATGAGATCGCTGCCGCAGACGATGCCGGTGCACCCCTGGTCCAGCAGCGCGCCACCCGCCGCGTGGCCGCCCTCCACGGTGAACAGGGTCCGTCTGATGCTCCGTCCGATCGCCTCGCGGGGCACGCCCAGCTCGCTGCGCACCGCCACCGCGAACGCCTCGGCCTTGCGCCACGACGGCACGAACCGGGTGGGGCCGATGGCGAGCCCCACCCGCTCGTGCCCCAGGTCGGTGAGGTGCCGTACGGCCATGCGGATGGCCGACCGGTCGTCCGAGGAGACGCACGACGCCCTGATCTGCTCGTTGAAGCCGTTGACCAGCACGAACGGCATGCCCCGGCTGGCGAGCTTGTGGTACCGGGTGGGGTCGGCGGTGAGGTCGGCGTGCAGCCCGGACAGGAAGACGATGCCGGTGACGTCCCGCTCCAGCAACTGCTCCACCAGCTCGTCCTCGGTGGCTCCGCCGGGCATCTGGGTGCACAGCACGGGCGTGTACCCGTGCCCGGCCAGCACCTGCTCGATGACCTGCGCGAAGGCCGGGAAGATGGGATTGGTGAGCTCCGGGATGACGAGGCCGACCAGGCCCGCGCTGCGCTGGCTGAGCCGGACGGGCCGCTCGTAGCCGAGGACGTCGAGGGCGGCCAGCACCCGCCGCCGGGTGCCGGCCGCCACCCCCGGCTTGCCGTTGAGCACCCGGCTGACGGTGGCCTCGCTGACCTGCGCCTGGGAGGCGATGTCCAGGAGCCGCGGGACGCCTCGGTCGACGCCCCGCGGCAGGGAGAGCGTCACACCACAGCCCACCAGACAGTGCAGTCCGCCGGCAGCTCGACCTCGTCGGCGGCGTCCACGGAGGCATCGCTGCTCAGCAGGATCCGGCCCGGCGACGGCAGCCGGACGGGCGCGTCCGTGGTGTTCACGGTGCAGACCAGGTCGGACCGGTACGGCTCGCTCCCGGGCCGGCGCGAGGAGCGGCGGAAGACGAGGACGCCCTCGGGGGCGTCCAGCCACTCCACCCGGTCGCCGGCCCCCAGCGCGGCATGGTCCCGGCGCAGCGCCAGCGCGCTGCGGTACAGCTCCAGGGTGGAGTCGGGGTCGCCGGACTGCGCCTCGACGGACAGGTCCGCCCAGCTCGCCGGCTGGGGCAGCCAGGCCGGTCCGCCGACGGGTCCGAAGCCGTACGGCGGCTCGGTCCCCGACCAGGGGATGGGCACCCGGCAGCCGTCGCGCAGCCCGTCCTGGCCGTTGTCCCGGAAGAACGACGGGTCCTGGCGCACCTCGTCGGGCAGGTCGGTCACCTCGGGCAGGCCGAGTTCCTCGCCCTGGTAGACGTAGGCGGAGCCGGGCAGCGCCAGCATCAGCAGGGTGGCCGCGCGGGCCCGGCGCAGTCCGCGCCCGGGATCGCCGTCGGAGAGGCGGGTGGCGTGCCGTACGACGTCGTGGTTGGACAGGACCCAGGTGCTCGGCGCGCCGACGGTGCGCATCGCGTCGAGGGACTCGTCGATGGTGGCCCGCAGCGCGCCGGCGTCCCAGCCGGTGCCCAGGTAGTGGAAGTTGAACGCCTGGTGCAGTTCGTCGGCGCGCAGGTAGAACGCGGTGCGCTCGGCGCTGGGCGTCCAGGCCTCGGCGACGCCGATGCGCGGGCCCGGGTACTCGTCGAGGATCTCGCGCCAGGAACGGTAGATCTCGTGCACGCCGTCCTGGTCGAAGAACGGCAGGGCCTGGTTGCCCAGCAGCTTCAGTTGCTCGCGGTGGCCGAGGTCGGGCAGCCCGGCGGCCTTCACCAGGCCGTGGGCGACGTCGATGCGGAAGCCGTCGACGCCCATGTCCAGCCAGAACCGCAGCACGGAGCGGAACTCGTCCCGGACGGCCGGGCTGTCCCAGTTGAAGTCGGGCTGCTCGGGGGCGAACAGGTGCAGGTACCACTCCCCCGGTGTGCCGTCCGGGTTCGTGGTCCTGGTCCAGGCGGGTCCGCCGAAGACGGACTCCCAGTCGTTGGGCGGCTCGCCGCCGTCTGTGCCGCGTCCGGGGCGGAAGTGGAACCGCTCCCGCAGCGGGGAGCCGGGGCCCTCCCGCAGCGCCCGGCGGAACCAGTCGTGCTGGTCGGAGCAGTGGTTGGGGACCACGTCGACGATGACGCGCAGGCCCAGGGCGTGGGCGTCGCGGATCACGGCGTCGGCGTCGAGCAGGGTGCCGAACATGGGGTCGACGGCCCGGTAGTCGGCCACGTCGTAGCCGCCGTCGGCCTGCGGGGAGACGTAGAAGGGGCTGAGCCAGACGGCGTCGACGCCGAGTTCCCTCAGGTACGGCAACCGGGTCCGCACCCCTTCCAGGTCGCCCTCGCCGTCGCCGTTGCTGTCGGCGAAACTGCGCGGGTAGACCTGGTAGATGACGGCGTCCCGCCACCATTCCGGGCGGTCGGGGCCGCCGGCGCCTTCGACGCCGGGGACGGGTTCGGTCAGGTACTGGGTCATGTCTTCTCTTCCTGCGAGAGGACGGTCAGGACTTGGTGGCGCCCGCGGTGAGGCCCGAGACGAGGTGCCGCTGGACGAGGCCGAAGACGATCGCGGCGGGAACCGCGATGATCACGGCGGCGGCGGTCAGGGATCCCCAGTCGCTCGTGTACTGGTTGACGAAGGTCTGCAGACCGCCGGCGAGCGTGAGGTTCTCCTCGCCGGTCATGAACGCGGAGGCGTAGGCCACTTCGGCCCAGCCGGTGATGAAGGTGTAGAACGCGGTGACCGCCAGGCCCGGCTTGGCCAGCGGCAGCACCAGCCGCCAGAACGTGCCGAACGGGGTGAGCCCGTCGACCCGGCCGGCCTCGTCGATCTCCACCGGGATGCCGTCGAAGTAGCCCTTCATCATCCAGGCGCAGAACGGCACCGCGACGGTGAGGTAGGTGACGACCAGGCCCAGCGGCTGGTTGAGCAGCCCCAGGCCGGCCAGCAGGTTGTACAGCGGGACGATCAGGACCGCGACCGGGAACATCTGGGTGAGCAGCAGCATCCACATCAGCGGACGCGTGCCGGGGAACCGGAAGCGGCTGACCGCGTAGCCGGTGGTGGCGGAGATGAAGACGCCGACCAGGGTGGTCAGGCCGACGACGAGCAGGGAGTTCTGGAGCCAGGCGAGGAAGTCGGTGTCCTGCACGACATGGCGGTAGTTGCCCAGCGTGAAGTCCTTGACCAGCGAGGTGTCGAAAGCGTCGGACTTCGGCTTGAACGAGGTCACCACCAGCCACAGCGGCGGGAACACCGCGACGACGGCGGCCACCAGCAGCCCCGCGTGCAGTCCCACCGAGGCGATCAGGGGGCGTTCGCCGCGCCCGCGGCCCCCGCGCCGCGGGGCGGTGGTGGCTACGGCACCGGCGGGTGTGGACGGGGTCGTGTCGGTCACCAGACGTCTCCCTGCTTGCGGAGCGCGCGGCGGTAGCCCGCCGCGAAGAGGGCGAGGAGGAGCAGGATCAGCACGCCCCAGGCGGCGGATCCGGCGTAGTCGCGCGGGCTGATGACGAAGGACAGCCGGTAGGCGTAGGTCACGAGGATCTCCGTGGCGTCGCCCGGGCCGCCCCGGGTCAGCAGGAAGATCACCGGGAACATGTTGAACGTCCAGATGGCGCTGAGCAGGACGACCGTGCTGGAGACGGAGCGCAGTCCGGGCAGGGTGATGTGACGGAAGCGCTGCCAGGGGCCGGCCCCGTCCATCTCGGCCGCCTCGTACAGGTCGCCGGGGATCGCCTGGAGTCCGCCGAGGAGGGCGATGAGCATGAACGGGACGCCGAGCCAGACGTTGACGGCGATGACGGAGATCTTCGCCCAGGTCGGGTCGTTGAGCCAGGAGATCTGCTCGAAGCCGGCGCCGGTGAGCAGCGTGTTGAACAGCCCGCTGCGTTCGTTGAACAGCAGCCGCCAGGTGAAGACGGACACGAACGCCGGGACGGCCCAGGGCAGGATCAGCGCGGTGCGGTAGACGCCGCGGCCGGCGAGTCTGCGGTTGAGCATGACGGCCAGGACCAGGCCCAGCCCGAAGGAGAGAGCCACACAGGTGACCGTCCACACGACGGTCCAGGTGAGCCGGTCCCAGAACACGTCGTCGGTGAGGATCGACGTGTAGTTGTCGAGTCCGACGTTCTCGTACGTGGCCGGGATGTGGTTGACGCCGATGGTGCGCTCGACGTTGGCCTCGTTGGCGTCGGTGAAGGACAGGTAGAGGCCGCGGGCGAGGGGGTAGCCGATGATGACGCCGATCACGATCACCACGGGGGCGACCATGCTCCAGGCGTACCAGTGGGTGGCCAGGGCGCGGCGCAGCCGGCCCGGATGCTTGTCGGTGCTGCGGCGGCGACCACGGGGAGCCGGGGCTCCCGTGGTCTCCACCGTCGACCGGGTGGTGTCGACAGCCATGGGTGGGTCAGCCTTCCCGGGACCTACTGGTAGTCCTTGAGGAGCTTGCGGTAGGCCTCGCCGTTCTCCTCGGCGGCCTGCTGCGGCGTGGTCTTGCCCGCCAGGACGTTCGCCATCTGGACGCGGATCGACTCGAACAGGGCGTTGCCCTGGGCGATCCAGGGGCGCTCGACGGCCTTGTCGACGGCGGGCTTGAAGAACTTCACCATCTCGTTGCCCGCGACGGACGGGACCTCGTACACGGAGGTGCGCGTGGGCAGCAGGCTGAGCTTCTCGGTGGTCTGCTGCTGGACCTTGGCCGAGCTCATGTACTTCACGAAGGCGTAGGAGGCGTCCAGGTTCTTCGAGCCGGCGTACACCGACAGGTTCCAGCCGCCCTGCGGGGAGCCGGCCTTGACGCTGCCGGCCGGGACGGGGGCGACGCCGAGGTTGGCCGGGTCCTCGAACTTCTGGCCGCTCTTGACGTCCTCGATGGCCCAGGGGCCGTTGATCATCATGGCGACCTTGCCCGACTTGAAGGCGTTCTGCATGTTGTTCCAGCCGTCGGCCGCGTCCGTGATGGCGGCCTTGCTGTCGACCAGGTCCTTCATCGCCTGGTAGGCCTTGACGCCGGGCTCGTCGTCGATGGTGATCTTCTTGGTCTTCTCGTCGACCAGGTCGCCGCCCTCGCCGTAGAGGTAGGGCAGGAACCAGTACGGGTCGTCGCCGCGCAGGTAGAGGCCGGTGGCGCCGGTCTCCTTCTCGATCTCGGTGGCCGCGGTCTTCAACTCGGTGAGGGAGGTGGGAACTTCGACGCCCGCGTCCTTGAGCAGCTGCTTGTTGTAGAAGAGCGCCAGGGTGTCGATCACCTGGGGCACCGCGTAGGTCTTGCCCTCGTACTCGGTGCTGGCCGCCGCCTGCGGGAGGTAGTCCGCCTCGTCGTCGAGCGCGGCGGTGCCGTCGAGCGGGGCGAGGTAGCCGATGCTGGCGAAGTCCGCGACCCAGGCGACCTCGGTGCGCATCACGTCGGGGGCGCCGGAGTTGCCGCCGGCCGCGTTCTTGAACTTGGCGTTCGCCTCGCCGAAGGGCACGTTGACGTACTTGACGTCGACCTTGGGGTGTTCCTTCTCGAAGGCCTCGGCGAGCGCCTGGTAGGTCTCCTTCTCGGCCTCGTTGGAGGTGTCCCAGAAGGTGACGGTGCCCGAGAGCTCCTTCCCGGAGCCGCCGCCCTTGGTGCTGTCGTCGCTGTCGTCGCCACAGGCCGTCGCCGTCAGGGCGACGGCTGCGATCAGCGCGGTGGCCACAATGCCACGCCGCATGTGAACTCCTTCGACTGGATCCCGGAAGAGGGCGGGGGCGCAGGTCGCCTCCCGCTGGCCGCTGCCTCGCGGCGCCGGGTAGCCAGGAACGTAACAGGGTTGAAAAGTTCCCGAAAGGTCTTGCGGCAAGTTACAGCAAGTAGATTCCGGCCAATTTTCCTTGTGCTGAACGGGAGTTGGCCGAACAGCGGCACGCGCCGGACCGGCCGGGGCGACTCCGACCAGGGGCGGTACCTCTGGAATGAACCCTTCCGTCCGCTATCGGTACGGACAGGTTCTGTAAGTGTTTTCTGCAAGTACCGAGGGGGAGGTGTGAAGCAACGCGGTGGGCAACGCGCAGGCCAACAGGTACAGTCCACTGCCATGACCGCGCGACTCGCCGACATCGCAGCCCGGGCGGGGGTCAGCAAGGCCACCGTCAGCCGCGTGATCAACGGTGCGCGTGGCGTCGCCTCGGACACCCGCGCGTCCGTCCTCGCCGCGCTCGACGTCCTCGGCTACGAACGGCCGCCCCGGCTGCGGCCCCGCGCGGACCTGGTGGGGCTCGTCACCCCCGAGCTGGACAACCCGTTCTTCCCCGCGCTGGCCCAGGTCATCGGGCAGGCTTTGACCCGCCTCGGGCGAACCCCGGTCCTGGCGGCGCAGAGCCCGGGAGGGTCGACGGAGGACGAGCTCACCGACATGCTGGTGGCCCGGGGAGCGGCCGGGATCATCTTCGTCTCCGGTATGCACGCCGACACCACCGCCGACACCGGCCGCTACGACCGGCTGCACGAGGAGAAGGTGCCCTTCGTCCTCGTCAACGGGTTCTCCCCCGCCATCCGGGCGCCGTTCGTCTCCCCCGACGACCGCTTCGCCATGGCCCTGGCGGTGACCCATCTGACGGCGCTCGGGCACACCCGGATCGGACTGGCGCTCGGGCCCGAGCGGTTCGTGCCGGTGCAGCGCAAGATCGAGGGCTTCCGCAGCGCCGTACGGGAGCAGTTGGGGCTGTCGCCCGAGGCGGCCGGCGAGCTGATCCGGCACTCCCTGTTCACCCTGGAGGGCGGCCAGGCCGCGGCGTCGGCGCTGCTCGACCAGGGGTGCACGGCCGTCGTGTGCGCCAGCGACATGATGGCCCTCGGCGCCGTCCGCAGCGCACGGCAGCGCGGGCTGACGGTGCCCGGGGACGTCTCGGTGATCGGGTTCGACGACTCGCCCATCATCGCCTTCACCGATCCGCCGCTGACGACGATCCGGCAGCCGGTGCAGTCGATGGGGCAGATCGCCGTCGAGGCGCTGATGGAGGAGATGGCCGGGAACCCCTCCCCGCACACCGAGTTCGTCATCATGCCCGAGCTGGTGGTCAGGGGGTCGACCGCGTCCGCGCCGCACGGACGGCGGCCGACCGCACGGCACGGACGGCCGCCGGCCGCGCGCCGTGCCTGAACGCCGTGCCTGAACGCGGTGACTGAACGCCGCGACCGGACGCCGGGGCCGGACGCCACGGCGGTCCGTTCGCGGTCGGTCGTACCGGCCCGCGACCGGTACGGCCGGTGCTCTACCGCGCCGTGAGCAGGGAGCGCCACCAGTCGGGGTGCCGCTTGTACCACTCGGCGGTCGCGGCCAGGTCGGCGGCGAAGTCGCTGCGCGGGTGGTAGCCCAGCTCGGTGGTGATCTTGGTGTGGTCCACCGCGTAGCGGCGGTCGTGCCCCTTGCGGTCCTCGACGGTGACGATCCGCTCGGGGCCCGCGCCGCACAGCGCGAGCAGACGGTGGGTCAGGTCTAGGTTGGTGAGGGAGGTGCCGCCGCCGATGTTGTAGATCTCGCCCGGCCGGCCCGACAGCCGGACCAGTTCGAGCGCTCGGACGTGGTCGTCGACGTACAGCCAGTCGCGGATCTGGAGGCCGTCGCCGTAGAGCGGGACGGTGCCGCCCTCCAGGAGGGCGGTGAGGAAACGCGGGACGAGTTTCTCGGGGTGCTGGTAGGGGCCGAAGTTGTTGGAGCAGCGGGTGACCCGGACGTCGAGGCCGTGCGTGTGGTGATGGGCCAG
The DNA here is from genome assembly GCF_044750285.1 of Streptomyces sp. NPDC088812. Classification (NCBI taxonomy): domain Bacteria; kingdom Bacillati; phylum Actinomycetota; class Actinomycetes; order Kitasatosporales; family Streptomycetaceae; genus Streptomyces; species Streptomyces sp. NPDC088812. The sequence goes on from NZ_JBIVJP010000033.1 coordinate 10,244, forward strand.
GGCGATGAGGTCGGCGGCCGCCTTGGAGGCCGCGTACGGCGACGACGGGCGCAGCCGGTCGGTCTCCTTCGCCGCGCCGGTCGGCAGCGATCCGTACACCTCGTCGGTGGAGACCTGCACGAAGGTGCGCACTCCGTGCCGCAGGGCGGCGTCCAGCAGGACCTGGGTGCCGACCACGTTGGTCCGGGTGAAGTCGCCGCCGTCCGCGATGGAACGGTCGACGTGCGACTCCGCCGCGAAGTGCACGACCTGGTCGTGCCCGGCCATCAGCGACGCCACCAGCGGCGCGTCGCACACGTCGCCCTGGACGAAGGTCAGGTCGGGGTGGGCGAACACCGGATCGAGGCGGGCCACGCTGCCCGCGTAGGTGAGCTTGTCCAGGACGGTCACGGCCGTGCCGCCGGGGCCGTCCGGGCCGAGCAGGGAACGGACGTAGGCGGATCCGATGAAGCCGGCTCCGCCGGTGACGAGGATGCGTGGGCTCATGAGGTGAGATGCACCTTGCTGTGGTCGCCGATCACGAGACGGTGGGCTTGCGGGGGACGGGGGGCCTGCCCCACCACGGCACCGCGGCCGATGAGGGAGGCCTCGATGCGGACGGCCCCCTCCACCTGGGCGCCGCGCAGCAGGACAGAGTACTCGATGGCGCTGTCCTCGACCCGGCAGTCCTCCCCGATGGAGGTGTACGGCCCCACGCTGGAGTTGCTGATGACGGCGCCGGCGCCGATGACCACCGGGCCCACCACGCGCGAGCCGCGCACGACGGCGCCCTCGGCGACGCGGACCCGGCCGACCAGGGTGCTGGCCGGGTCGACCTTGCCCTCGACGGCGCCCTCCAGCCCGTCGAGCACCTCGCGGTTGGCCTCCAGCATGTCCTCGACGCTGCCGGTGTCCCGCCAGGGCCGGTTGGTGACGATGGCGCGCACCGGCAGGCCCTGGTCGATCATCCACTGGATGGCGTGGGTGATCTCCAGTTCGCCGCGCGCGGAGGGGCGGATGGCGCGCACCGCCTCGTGCACGGCCGGACTGAACGCGTAGACGCCGATGAGGGCGAGGTCGCTGCGGGGGGTGTCGGGTTTCTCCTCCAGGCGCAGCACCCGGCCGTCGGTGTCCACTTCGGCGACGCCGAAGGTGGACGGGTCGGCGACGGGGGTGACCAGCAGCCGGGCCTCGGCGGGCCCGGCGGTGCCGCGCACCAGCTCGGTGACGCCCTGGGGGAGGTAGTTGTCGCCCAGGTAGAGCAGGAAGTCGTCGTCGCCCAGGAAGTCCCGGGCGATCAGGACCGCGTGCGCGAGTCCCAACGGCTTCGGCTGCGCGAGGTAGGTGATCCGCAGGCCGAAGGCGCTGCCGTCACCGGTCAGTTCACGGATCGCGGGGCCGTGGGCGCCGACGACGACGCCGACGTCCCGGATACCGGCCGCCGCCAGGGACTCCAGGGCGTAGAACAGCACGGGCTTGTTGGCGATCGGAAGCAGCTGCTTCGCGCCGGAGTAGGTGAACGGCCTGAGCCGACTACCGGTGCCCCCCGCCAGGACCAGCGCCTTCACCTCGGCCTCCGGGGTAACGAGGCCGTCTGAAGGTGTTGTGCTCTCACGGATCCCTCCTCGGGCAAGAGGCGTGGTGCGGCCGGAAGGCCACCAAGACTCAAGCAGAGCCGAGCAAGCGACCGCAAGGGTCAACTGAAAGTTTCAGCAACTGCTTGCGATCTCTGTGCCAGGGTGTTTGACTCACTTCTCGCACCGCCAACGGCGTTGTCCTGCAACGCATTTCGCGGATTTCGCAAGGCAGTCCGTCCACCCACTGGGGGCCGCAGTGACAGGTTTCCGGCAAGCCCGGCAACTGGAGAGAGAGGCCCGGCATCTCGCGCCCGGCGCCTCCGAGGAGGCCGAGCACGGGCGCCGGGTGTTCGCCGAGGGCAAGGGTCCCGTCCTGACCGACCTCGACGGCAACCAGTACCTCGACTTCGCCGCCGGCACCCTGACCCAGTCCCTGGGTCACGGTCACCCCGAGGTCGTCGAGGCGCTCACGGCGCAGGCGCACCGGTTGTGGAACGTGCACGACAGCGCGACACCGGACCGCGCCGACCTGCTCGACCTGCTCGCCCGGCTGCTCCCCGACCACCTCGACACCTACGCGTTCTTCTCCACCGGCGCGGAGGTCGTGGAGGCGGCCCTGCGGGTCGTGCAGTCGACGGCCGCGCCGGGCCGCAACCGGATCGGCGCGCTGCGCCACGGCTTCCACGGCAAGACCATGGGCGCCCGGATGCTGGTGCACTGGGACGTCGGCCACCAGGCGTTCAGCGGCAACAGCGTGCTCGGCTACGCGCCCTACTGCTACCGCTGCCCGCTGGAGCTGGAGTACCCCTCCTGCGACGTGCGCTGCGCCTCGCTGGTGCGCCGGCACATCGCCACCAAGCCGAACGTCTCCGCGCTGGTCTTCGAGCCCGTGCTCGGCGCCGCGGGAGTGATCGTGCCGCCGCCCGGCTACTGGGAGCGGGTCGGCGAGGCCTGCCGCGACAACGGGGTGCTCCTGGTCGCCGACGAGGTGCTCACCGGCGGCGGGCGCACGGGCGCCTTCCTCGCCAGTGAGCGGCTCGGCATCGAACCGGATCTGGCGATGCTGGCCAAGGGCACCGCCAACGGGTTCCCGTTCGCCGTGCTGGCCGGCCGCTCCGAGGTGCTGCGCAGGCCGGAGGCCGCCACCCCGGGGGCGTACGCGTCGACGTTCGCGAGCAACCCGCTCGGGATCGCCGCCGCCCGCGCCACCCTGGAGGTCATCGAACGCGACCGGCTGATCGAGCGCGTGGACACCCTCGGCGCGCTGCTGGAGGACCGGCTCGCGCAGTTGCACCGGCGGTTCGACCAGCTCGGCCAGGTCCGCGGACTCGGGCTGCTGTGGGGGCTGGAGTTCGTCACCGACCGCGACAGCCGGACCCCCGCCCCGGACATCGCCCGCGCCGTCTACACCACCGCCCTCGACCTGGGGCTCAGGGTCGCGCTGGGCGGGCACGTGCTGCGCCTGGCGCCGCCGTTCACCGTCGACGAGGCCCTCTTGGAGCAGGGCGTGGCGCTGCTCGGCGAGGCCATCGAGCGGGTGGTCGCGTGATCGTCGCCGACCACCTCGTCAAGGAGTTCCGGCTGGCCGAGCGCAAACCCGGCCTGCTGGGCAGCGTCTCCACCCTGTTCACCCGCCGGCACCGCATCGTCCGCGCCGTCGACGACGTCTCCTTCGAGATCCCGGCCGGCACCAAGACCGCCTACATCGGCGCGAACGGGGCCGGCAAGTCGACCACCATCAAGATGCTCACCGGGATCATGACCCCGACCTCGGGCCGCTGCCTGGTCGGCGGTCTGGAGCCCTACCGCAACCGGCAGCTCAACGCCCGCCGCATCGGCGTGGTGTTCGGCCAGCGCAGCCAGCTGTGGTGGGACCTGTCGGTCCCGGACTCCTTCCGCATCCTGCAACGCATCTACGACATCCCCGAACCGGTCCACCGCCGCAACCTCGCCCTGTTCAGCGAACTCCTCGACATCGACGCGCTCGGCACCACCCCCGTGCGGCAGCTCAGCCTCGGCCAGCGCATGCGGGCCGAGATCGCGGCGAGCCTGCTGCACGACCCCGAGGTGCTGTTCTGGGACGAGCCGACCATCGGCCTGGACATGGTCCTCAAGGACGCGGTGCGCGAGCTGGTCAACCGCGCCCACCGGGAACTGGGCACCACCGTGGTGCTCACCAGCCACGACATCGCCGACATCGCCGCGATCTGCGACAGCGCCCTGGTCGTCGACCACGGCCGGGTGGTCCACCAGGGCTCCCTGCACGACCTGTTACGGACCTCCGGTCACCGCTCGGTGGTCTTCGACCACCGTGACGGCACCTCGGTGCCGGCGGCGCTGCACACCATCGAGGCGGGGCTGCCCGGGGTGCGCGCCGTACCCGGCGACGAGGGCCGGATCCGCGTGGAGTACCCGACCGGCGAGTACACCTCCCGGCAGGTGCTCACCTTCCTGCTGGACCGCTTCGACCTCGCCGACTGGTACGCCCCCGAACCGGACCTGGAGGACGTGCTGCGGCAGATCTACAGCCGCTCCCGCACCTCCCGGCCCACGCCGGACGGCGCGACGGCCGCGAGCGGCACTGTCGCCGGCGACACTGCGGCGAGCGGCGCTGCGGCGAACGGCGCTGCGGCGAGCGGCGAGGCAGCCGACGGTGCGGTACGGAACGGCACCGCGTGAAGAGCCGTCTGCGCGCCTACGCGCCCTTCGCCACCAGCGGACTCCAGTCGCTGCTCCAGTACCGCTCCATGTTCGCCATGACCGCGATGACCGCCGCGGCGGGCGCCGCCGTCACCGTCTTCCTGTGGCGGGCCGTGTACGCCGGGAACCCCGGCACCGGGCCCGGCGGCTTCGACCAGCGGAGCATCACCACGTACCTGCTGGTGGCCCAGCTCCTCCAGGTGCTGCACACCAACCGGGTGGACGACGAGGTCGCCGCCGAGGTCTACCGGGGTGACGTGGCGGTGATGCTGGTGCGGCCCGTCAGCTACCCGGTGATGCGGTTCTTCGCCTGCCTTCCGGTGGTGGGGGCCAACGCCGTCCTGGTCGGCGTACCGGTGCTGGGGCTGTTCGCGCTGCTGGTGCCGCTCACCGCTCCCCGGCCGCTGGACCTGCTGCTGTTCGCGGTCTCCACCGCCCTGTCGGTGCTGCTGGCGTTCTGCGTGAACCTGCTGACCGGCATGACCGGCTTCATCACCACCAACACCTGGGGTGTGCGGATGGTCAAGCAGAGCGTGGTGGGCTTCTTCGCCGGCCAGCTGGTGCCCCTCTCGCTGATGCCCGGACCGCTGGAGACGCTCGCACGGGCCCTGCCGTTCAGCGGCATGGTGGACGGCCCGCTCACCCTGCTGCTGGGCCGGTACGACGGCTGGACGGCCGCCGCCGGGGTGCTGGCCGGGCAGCTGGCCTGGGTGACCGTGCTGACCCTGCTGTGCGCGGTGCTGTGGCGGGCCAGTCTCAGCCGGCTGGAGGTGCTCGGCGGATGACACCCACCGAACCCGTCCCGCACGGCGGACATCCGGCACCCGCCGGGCGGCCGCCCGCCCCGGCGACGCCGCCCGTGGCACGGGCGGTCCGCACCCTGGTCCGCTACGTACGGCTCGCGCTCTTCCTCGGCGGGGTCGGACTGCACCGGCTGACCGCGTACCGCATGGACTTCCTGCTGGGCGCCGGCGCGTTCCTGGTCCGGGTCGGCCTCCAGACCGCGGTCGTCGGACTGGTCTTCCGCCAGGTGCCCGCCGTGGGCGGCTGGTCGTACCACGAGGTGCTGTTCCTGCTCGGCTTCTCGCTGCTGCCGCGCGGACTGGACCACCTGTTCACCGACCAGCTGTGGGAGCTGGGCCGCAAGCTCGTCCAGCGCGGGGAGTTCTACCGGTATCTGATCCGGCCGGTGAACCCGCTGTTCTCCCTGCTGTCGGAGCGGTTCTTCCATCCCGACGGGCTCGGGGAGCTGATCGTCGGGGCGGTCCTGGTGGGCTACGCCGGCTCCGAGCTCGGTCTGTCGCCGACCCCGGAGCAGTGGCTGCTGGCACCGCTGCTGGTGCTGTGCGGCGCCGTCATCCACACCTCGGTGAAGCTGTTCTTCGCCTCGCTGTCCTTCTGGACCGTGACGAGCCTGCCGTCGATGTACGCGGCGAGCCAGGTCTCGGAGTTCGCCGCCTATCCGCTCGACATCTACCACCCCTCGCTGCGCGGACTGCTGACCTGGGTGCTGCCGTTCGCGTTCACCGCGTACGTGCCGAGCACCTATCTGCTGCACGGCGGGACCGGGCTGCTCGGCTGGCTGCCCGTGGTGACCGCCGGCGCGCTGGCACTCGCCCTGGCCGTGTGGCGGCGCGGCGTCAACACCTACGAGACGACGGGGAGCTGACTCGCCCATGACGGACAACGACGCACTGGGGGCCCTGCTGCGCGCGGCCCCGTGGATGAGCGAGGACGGCCGGCGGGCCAATCGCTTCGAGCGGACCGACCAGGTGGCACTCGACGAGCACACCCACCTGCTGGTGGTGACCGCCGTCGGCGGCCCGGCGCCGGGCCAGCGGTACTTCGTCCCGGTCCGGTCCGGGGCGTCCGCCGCGGCGGCTACGACAGGTACGGCGGAGGGCCCGACGGACACGGCCGGCCCGGCGGGTACGGCTGCTCCGACAGGTACGGCAGGCACGAGCGGACCGGCGGGCCCGGTCGGCCCGGCGGCCACGGGCGGCCTGGAGGAGGCCCACGGCGCCCTGGAGTTCGACCGGGCCGTCTGGCGGGCGGTCGGGGCCGGAGCGGAGCTGCGGACCGCCCGGGGCGGCAGCGTCCGCTTCCGCGGCGCGGGCCCGGCGGCCGGACCGCTGCGCCGGCTCCCCTTCGAGCGCGGCTGGTCCTCCAACGCCCTGTCGCTCCTGGAGACCGGGGGCACGGCGTACGTGCACAAGACCTACCGGCGGCTGGACGAGCCGGTCCGCGAACCGGAGCTGCTGCGGCTGATGAACGGCACCGGCCGCACCCCCGACTGGGCCGGCGACTACGTGTACGTCGACCCCGCCGACGGCACCCGGCACCCGCTCGGCGTGTTCTACCGCTACGCCCCGGGCGACGGCGTCGACACCCCGCTGCGGGAGAACATGCGCTCCCTGTGGCCGAAGGTGACCGCTGGCAGCGACGTCGAGCGGACGGTCCGCGACCATCTGCGCCCGCTGGCGGGCAATCTGCGCGACGCCGGACGGTTCCTGACCGGGTTCCACCGCGACCTGGCCGCCCGGCTCGGCGGCGGCACCCCGCGGCCGTACCCGGTGCTCGACGCGCTGGCCCGCGCCGAGGCCCGGCTGACCGCCCTGGAGCAGGTGGACCTCGCGCTGCCGCACGGCGTCCGCGCCGCCGCCTTCGAGGCGCTGCGGGCCGAGAGCGCCGCGCTGCGCGCCGGGTTCGAGAGCCGCCCCACCGCCTTCCTGTCCGCTCCCGCCCACGGTGACCTGCACCTGTCCCATCTGCTGTGCCGGCCGCGCGACGACGGCCGCTGGTCGATGCAGGTGATCGACATGTCGACCCCGGCGCTCGGCCCGGACGACGCGGGGTGGGCGGAGCAGTCCCCGGTGCAGGACCTGGTCGCGGTCGAACGGGCCCTGGAGTACTTCGCCGCCGACGAGGCGGCCTTCGAGAGCGCCGGACGGCTCGGCATCGACTCCCTGGAGACCATGACGGGCGCGCTGGACGGTGCCGCCGACTGGCCGGACGGGCCGCGCGCCGTGCTGCGCCAGGTCTTCCACGCCGCCGACGTGTGGCGGGCCCAGGTGCTGCGGCTGCTGCTCGGCCCCACCTCCCCCGACCCGCTGCGCCGTCTGCTGTACCTGGCGCGGCTGCTGCACGAGCTCGCCTACAACGGCGACCACGCCCGCCCCTACCACGCCGCGATCGACCTGCGCCACGCGCTGATGACCGCCGCGCACGCCCCGGCCCCGACCCCCACCTCAGCGAGGACGTGAACGTGACCGTGCCCGAACCCCGCATGCACATCGTCGAGACGTACTTCGAATGCTGCGGTTTCGACCACACCTTCCTCCAGGGCGGCACCTCGGTGTACCTGTGGAACCTCTCCCGGGCGTTCGCCGCCCGCGGTCACCGGGTCTCCATCGTCACCCCGGCCCACGGCCGGCTGGACGACCTGCGGAGCCGGTACGAGGTCGAGGACCTGGACTACTCCGACACCTACACCCTGCCGCTGGTGCTCGACCCCGACGTGTGGCGGGACTTCCCCGCCGAGGCGGAGCTGGAGCTCACCACCACCGCGCACCGCATCCGGCTCGAGGGCGTCGACCTGTACTTCCTGTCCAACGACTACCTGAACCGGCTCCCGGACACCTTCTACCCGCCGTACTCGGCCAAGGGGCGGGACCTGGTCTTCTTCAAGCCGCTCGTCTTCCAGGTCGACAGCGTGCGCTTCCTGCGCCGCTGGTTCGGCGACGAGAAGACCCTGGTGCACGCCCACGAGCCGTACTACCACTACCTGCTGCCGGCGGCGCTGCGCGACGACCCGCTCAAGCCGGTGGTCAGCACGGTGCAGAGCAACATGCCGATCACCAAGAAGGTGTACGGCCCGAAGGTGCGCCGGCTGCTGGAGCTGCTGGGCGCCGGGCTGCCCCTGCCGCTGGACCCGCCGCCCGCCGGTCAGCGGCCGGACGTGGTCCGCCAGTACCAGCAGCTGACCCATCTGCACTACGACTACCCGCCGGACCACGTGGCCCTGTACCGGCTGATCCTCGACCACGCCGACCTGGTCGACTTCCTCTCCCCCGGCCAGCTGGACTTCTACGCCTCCTTCCGCGACACGCCGTTCGAGGCCCTGTTCCGGGAGCTGCCCATCGCCGGCGCGGTGCGCGACAACGCGCACAAGATGTTCGTCGGCGGCTGCGCCATCTCCGACCAGTGGCTGGCCTGGGACCCGGCGGAGGTGGACCGCGAGGAGGTGCTGTCCGGCCTCGGACTGGACCCGGCGCTGCCCACGTTCTTCCACAACGCGCGCTACGCCCTGCACCACAAGGGCCAGCTGGAGCTGGTGCGCGCGGTGGACCGGGTGCTCGGCGAGGGCCTCGCCGCCAACTTCGTGCTGCGCTGCATCTCCGGCGCCCCGCTCGACGACCCGTACTTCCGGGAGGTGGCCGACCGGCACAAGGGGCGCCTGTACCTGGAGTCGGAACGGGTCGACGAGCGGCGGGTGTTCGAGTACGCGTCGTCCAGCGACTTCTGCCTGTTCCCCTCCAAGTTCGAGATGGACACCTTCCTCATCGCCCAGGGCGAGGCGATGGTCTGCGGGGCCGTCCCGATCGCCACCGCCCAGCAGGGCATGGCCCACTTCGGGCACGCCCTGACCGGGCCGGACGCCACCGGGTTCGCGGTGAACCGCTCGTTCGCCGAGGACGACACCCTGCTCACCGACGCCCTGGCCGGCCGGATCCACGAGGCGGTCACCCTGTGGACCGAGCGTCCGGAGCGGTACCGCGAGCTGTCCGAGCGCGCCGCCGCGGTCGCCCGGCGGTTCACCTGGGAGCACTGCGCGGACCTGCACCTCGCCGCGTTCCGCCCGCTCTGGGAGGGCGAGCCGGCCACCCTTCCGGCCGAACGGGCCCTGCGGCACGGCTGGTTCGACCTGCTGGCGGACGACGAGCTCACCGAGGAGGCCCTGCTGCGCCACGGCGACCTCACGGCGTACGAGCGCCTCGCGCCGGTCGACGCGGAGGTCGCGCGGCGGTTCTTCGACGCCGCCTGGGAGCGGGCCGACTTCGCGGCCTGCGAGCGGATCGCGGACCGCTTCCCCGAAGCGGTGCCGGACGACCTGCGGCGCGCCCTGCGCGCACGCCACCACGTCGCCGACGGCGTGCTGACCGTACGGCTGCCGCACGCCGAGCGGGTGGAGCTGGTCTCCCCGGCCGCCCGGGACGGCGCGGCGCCCCGGTCCGTGCCCTCCGTACGGCGGCTGGAGCGCACCGCGCCGGGCGTGTTCGAGGGGCCCGCGCCCGAGCCGGACGCGCGGCTGCTGCTCACGCTGGACACCGGTCGGGTCACCTGGGACGAGGTGCGGCATGGCTGAGCGGCACACCGTGCGCGCCGTGCTCCTCGCGGGCGGCGAGGGCCGGCGGATGGGCCCGCTGGGCACCGGCCGGCTGAAGCCGCTGGTGCCGTACGGCGGGGCCTGCCGGCTGATCGACTTCAGTCTCGCCAACGCGCGGGCCTCCGGCCTGGGCGAGGTGCTCCTGCTCTCGCAGTACGAGGAGCGGCGGCTCATGGACGACCTGCACCGGGTGTGGAACCGGGGCGCGGACTTCCGGGTGCGCTTCGGGCCGTACGACCGGGCCTACCGGGACGCGGGCGACGCGCTGCCCCGGGAGCTGCCCGAGCGCACCTGGCCGGCCGAGCGGGGCACCGCGGACGCGCTGATCCGCAAGGCCGAGTACGTCTTCGGCGGCGACCCCGAGCAGGTGCTGGTGCTGCACGCCGACCACGTCTACCGCTTCGACCACGGGCCGCTGATCGCCGCCCACCGGGCGTCGGGGGCCGCGCTGACCGTGGCGTACCAGCGGATCGAGCGGCGCTGGGTGCATCTGTTCGGGATGGTCCGCTTCGACGCGGCGGGCCGGCTCACCGAGTTCACGGAGAAGCCCGCGGAGCCGACGAGCGACCTGGTGTTCGCCGCGTTCTGCGTCTTCGACGCGGCCGTCCTGCGCCGTTACCTGGAGAAGCTCGACGGCACCGACTGGCAGCACGACATCAGCCGGGACGTCATCCCGGCGATGCTCGCGGCCGGGGAGCACATCCGCGGCTACGAGGTGGCCGGCCACTGGGAGGACATCGGCACCGTCGAGCGCTACCACCGGGCGCACCTGAGGCTGGCCGCCGACGGTCCGCGCTCCGGTCTGCCGGTCGAACGGATGCCCTGGACGGTCCGCCCCGACGTGGCCCGCGGCTGGGTGGCCGATGCCCAGGGGGTGACGTCGTCGTTGGTCCCGGCGGACCTCGTCAACGAAGGCCGGGTGGAGCACAGCGTGCTCTTCCCCGGTGTCCGCGTCGGGGCGGGCGCACGGGTCCGGCGCAGCGTGCTGCTGCCCGGGGTCACCGTCCCGCCGGGCAGCGACATCGACTCGGCGGTGGTCCTGGAGAACGGACAGGTCCAGCAGGTCGCGCACGCCGCGGCCGCCCCGGACACCACAGCGGTCAGGGACACCGCCGCAGTCACGGAAGGAACCCGCACATGAGCCTGCCCCCCCACGACGTCCTGGTGGTCGGCGGCGCCGGCGTGGACACCGTCGTACGCGTCGAGACGCTGGAGGTCCCGCCGGGGGACTCGCTGCACGTCCCGCCGGTGTACGACTACGTCGCGCACACCGGCAACGGCGTGGCGCTCGGCTGGCACGCCCTCGGACTCGGCACCAAGTTCATCGACTTCCTCGGCGACGACCCGCAGGGCCACGCCGTGCTCGCCGCCTACGCCGAGCGCGGCCTGGACTTCAGTCATCTGGTGTCGCCGCACGGCACCCCGCGCGGCATCAACCTGGTCGACGCGCAGGGCCGCCGGTTCTCCTTCTACGACTCCCGGCACCCGGAGGACCTGCGGCTGCCCCGCTCGTTCTACCTGCCGCACCTGGAGCGGGCCCGCCATGTGCACCTGTCGATCATCGGCCACAACCGCGACATGTACGAGGACATCCACCGCCTCGGCGTGACCAGCTCCACCGATCTGCACGACTGGGACGGGGCCAACCCCCACCACCTCACCTACGCCCTCGCCTCCGACTACGTGTTCCTCAGCGCGGCCGCCCTGCACGGCCGGCTCGACGAGGTGCTGCACCGGATCGTCGACGAGGGCCGGGCCCGGCTCGTGGTGGCCACCGACGGCGCGGCGGGCTGCCACCTGCTGGAGCGGGGCGCGGACAAGCCCCGGCACTTCCCCGCGGTGCGGCCGGAACGGCCGGTGGTCGACACCAACGGCGCGGGCGACGCGTTCGTCACCGCGTTCCTGCACGCCCTGCTGGAGGGGCAGTCCCTGGACGACTGCGTGCTGGCCGGGTCCGTCGCCGGTGCCTTCGTCTGCGGAAGCGTCGGCACCCACACCGAGTTCATCGATCTGCCCGGTCTGCGTGCGGCCTGCGCCCGCGCCGTCCGGGCCGGATGAGGAGCCCTCAGGTGCACATCATCGCCTTCTCCTTCGAGTGCGGCGGGTTCGACAACCGGCTGATGCGCGGTGGTCTCTCGCCCCTCGTGTGGAACCTCTCCCGCGAGTACGCCGCCCGCGGCCACCGGGTGTCGCTGGTGACCCCGGCGCACGGCCGGCTGGACGCGCTGCGCGAACGCTTCGACCTTCAGGAGCTGGACTACCGGGTCACCGACACGGTGCCCCTGGTGCTGGATCCGAAGACCTGGCCGGAGCAGCCGCCGACGGTCGACCTGCGGCTCACCACGACCGCCCACCTGCTGCGGCTGGACGGGGTGGACGTCTACTTCCTCTCCAACGCCCACCTGGACCTGCTGCCGGACCGGCTCTATCCGCCGCCCGGCACCGAGGGCCGGGACCTGGCCTTCTTCAAGTCGCTGGTGTTCCAGGTGGACGGACTGCGCTTCGTCCGGGACCGGCTGGGCGACGCGTCCGGCGAACCGGCCGTGGTGCACGGCTTCGAGCCGTACTACCACTACCTGCTGCCCGCCGTCCTCGCCGGCGACCCCCGGTACCGGACGGTGAGCACGGTCGCCGCCAACGCCCCCGTCACGCAGAAGGTCTACCGGCCCCAGGTGGAGCGCCTGCTGGAGCTGTTCGGCGTGGACGCCGGCGGCCTGGACGCGCTGGACGGGCCGCCGCCCGCCGAGGACTCCCCCGAGGCCACGGTGGCCCGGGCGCTGGCCGGAACCCGGATGCACGTCGAGCACGGGCCGGACCATGTGGGCCTGTTCCCGCTGGTCGCCGCGTACGCGGACCTCGTCGACTACGTCTCCCCGGGCCAGCTGCGGTACTACAGCACGTTCGAGGGCACGCCCGTGGAGCCGCTGTTCGCGCCGCTGCCGGTGGCGCGGCTGCTGCGCGAGCGGTCGCACAAGCTGCTGGCGGGCGGCTGCGCCGTCTCCGACAGCTGGCTGGAGCGCGATCCCGGGGCGGTGGACCGGGACGCGGTGCTGCGCGGCTTCGGCCTCGATCCGTCGCGGCCCGTCTTCTACCACGCGGCCCGCTACGCGGTGCACCACAAGGGGCAGCTGGAGCTGATGCGGGCCGTGGAGGACGTCCTCGCCGGCGACCCGGACGTCAGCTTCCTCATCCGCTGCTCCACGGGGGGAGGCGCGGACGACTCGGCGACCGTGGCGAACGCCGCGTTCCAGGCGGTCGCCGACCGGCATCCGGGGCAGGTGCGCCTGGACTGGCGGCTGGCCGACGAGGACACCCTGTTCGAGGAGGCCGCCTGCGCCGACTTCTGCGTCTTCCCGTCCAAGTACGAACTGGACGGCTTCCTGATCGCCCAGGCCGAGGCCATGGCGTGCGGGGCGGTGCCGATCGCGACGGCGCAGCGGGTGACCGGCCACTTCGGCCACGACCGGCCGGTGGACGACCCCGACGCCACGGGTTTCTCCGTGCGCGGCTCGTTCCGGGACGACGACGCGGGCCTGGCGGTGGCGCTCGCGGAGCGAATACGGGAGGCCGTGGCGGTGTACCGCACGGCACCCGAGACCTACGCCCGGCTGTCGGCGAACTCCCGGCGCACCGGCCGCTCGTTCACCTGGGCGCGCAGCGCCGAGACACGGCTGGCGGCCTACGGACGGCTCCTCGCCGACGAGGCGGGCCCGCTGCCCGTCGGGGAACTGCTGGAGCTCGGCTGGCTGGACCGGCTCCCCGAGTCCGCCTGGACCGACCACCGCGACCGTGTCGAGCGGGTCGCCCTGGAACGCGGTGACGCCACCGCCTACGCCCGGGCGCTGGGCGTCGAGGTGACCGAACTCGGCGCCGACGCCCACGCGCGGCTCTTCGAGGCCGCGCACCGGCGCGCCGACTTCGCCCGGTGCGCCGAGATCGCCCGGCTGTCCGGCCGCCCCGAGCTGACGGACCGGCTGACCGGGCGGTGCCGGCTGACCCGTTCCGCGGACGGCACCTGGCACGTGCGGTACGTCCATCCCGGGGCCGACCACGTCGACGTGGCGGTGGACGCGGGGGCGCTGGCGGCCGGGCCGGGCGGCGTCCGGGACACGCCGGTCCCCGGCACCGGGGACCGGCCCGGCGGGACGGACACCGCGGACGCCTCCGGCACCGGACCGGGCCGGGCACCGGCCCCGCGGGCGGACGCCCCGCGGGACGCCGCGACGGCCGTGGGGACCGGGCCCGGTCCGGCGCCCGCCGGTCCGGCGCCCGCGAGCGTCGCGGCAGGCGCGCGGGCCGGTGGCGGCCCGGCGGCCGTCCCCTCCGGGCCGGACCCCGTCCGGGAGTCCGCCACCGAGGCCCTCGCCTCCGACGAGCCGGTGCCCTCCGACGGCGGGGCCGCCTTGATGCCCCTCGTGCCCGACGGCGCCGGAGGCTTCACCGGCGTCCTCGACGGGCCGCCCGTGGGCCGTCACCTCGTCGCCCAGGTCACGCTGCGGACGGGCCGGGTCGCCTGGGACGCCGTCCCCGTCCCCGCGCCGCCCTACCGGGTCGTCGCCACCGACCTGGACGGGACCCTGCTGCGCAGTGATCTGACGGTCTCCGAGCGCACCCGCCGGGCGCTGGCCCTCGTCCACGCGTCGGGCGCCCACCACCTGGTGGTCACCGGGCGTCCCGCGGTCGCCTGCAAGCAGCTGCTCGACAGCATCGGCTACCGGGGACTGGCCGTGTGCGGGCAGGGCGCGCAGCTCTACGACGCCGGCGCCGACCGGCTGCTGTCCTCGCAGCCCCTGGACCTGGACCTGGCCCGTGAGGTCGTCGCCCGGGTCGAGGGCGCGCTGGGCCGGGTGGAGCTGGGCATCGTCACCTCGCCGCCGGAGAGCAGGTTCAAGGTCACCCCCGGGTTCGGCGAACGCGTCCGGCACGGCTGGGACCTGACCACCGATCCGGCCCTGTTGTGGAACACGCCGATCGACAAGCTGATCCTGCACCACCCCGAGGTGGACGAGGACCGGCTGGCCGCCACCGCACGGGAGGTGATGGGGGACGCGGTCACCGTCGTGCACTCGGTGAAGGGCATGGTGGAGATCCTCCCGGCCGGCACGGACAAGGGCACCGGCGTCGCCCGCGCCGCCCGGATGCTGGGCTTCACCGGCGCGGACACCATCGCCTTCGGCGACATGCCCAACGACATCCCGCTGCTGGCCTGGGCGGGGCACGGGGTCGCCATGGCCGGCGGCCACCCGCAGCTGCGGGCGATGGCCGACGAGATCGCGCCCGCCCATGACGAGGACGGCGTCGCCGCGGTCCTGGAACGCCTGTTCAGCGCACCGGAGGTCCGCCCATGACGTCACACGCCCCGCCGGGTACCGCGCCGGACGGCGCGCTGCGGGAACTGGCGCGCCGCAACGGCATCGCCACCGACTACACCACCGACCGGGGACGGCGGATCACCGTCCCGTCGGACACCCTGGTCGCCGTGCTGGCCGCGTGCGGGGTCGACGCGGCCGACGAGCGCGCGGCCCGCGACGCCCTGGCCGGCGGACACGGTCCGGCCGCGGGCCGCCTGCTGCCGCCCTGCACCGTGGTGCGCGCCGGTTCGCCCGCAGAGGTGCCGCTGCCGCCCGGGGCGCGGGCGCACGTCGCCCTGGAGGACGGCGGCCGGGCCGAGGTGTCCGCTCCGCTGCCGCCGGGCCGTCACGTCCTGCACGTGCGCGCCGGGACGCGGGAGGAGTCGGCCCCACTGCTGGCGGTACCCGACCGCATCCCGGTGCCGGAGCGGCGCGACTGGGGCTTCCTCGTCCAGCTCTACTCGGTGCTGTCGCGCCGTTCCTGGGGCATGGGGGACCTCGGCGACCTGGCCGAGCTCGCCGCCTGGTCGGGCCGTGCGCTGGGCGCCGGCTTCGTCCAGCTCGGCCCGCTGCACGCGATGGAGCCGGGTGGTCTGCCGGACCCGTCGCCGTACCGGCCGAGCTCCCGGCGGTTCACCGACCCGATGCACGTACGGGTGGCGGCGGTGCCGGAGTACCGGGAGCTGAGCGGCCCGGCCCGGGAGCTGGCGGACTCCTGCGCCGCCCGGGCACGGGAACTCAACGACCGGGTGCTGCGCGGGGAGACGCTCATCGACCGGGAGACGGTGCGCGCGCTGAAGCACCAGGCGCTGCGCCTGGTGCACGCGGTGCCGCTCGCCCCGGCCCGCCGGGCGGCGTTCGAGGCCTTCACCGCACGCGAGGGACAGGACCTCACCGACTTCGCCACCTGGTGCGCGCTGGCCGAGGTGCACGGCGGGGCCTGGCGTTCCTGGCCGGCCGCGCTGCGCGACCCGCGGTCGGCGGCGGTGGCCGCGGCACGCGAGGAACTCGCGGACGCCGTCGGGTTCCACCGCTGGCTGGCCTGGATCACCGACGAGCAGCTCGCCGCGGCGCAGCGCGCGGCCGGGGAGGCGGGCATGGGCATCGGCCTGGTCCACGACCTGGCGGTGGGGGTGGCCCCGGAGGGCGCCGACGCGTGGGCGCTCCAGCACTGTCTCGCGGACGGGATGAGCGTGGGCGCGCCGCCCGACGACTTCAACCCGCACGGCCAGGACTGGGGCCAGCCGCCCTGGCGGCCCGACGCGCTGGCGGCGGAGGGGTACCGGCCGCTGGCCGCGCTGCTGCGGGCCGGCATGCGGCACTCGGGGGCCCTGCGGGTCGACCACGTCATGGGCCTGTTCCGGCTGTGGTGGGTGCCCGAGGGCCGGCCGCCGTCGGAGGGGACCTACGTCCGCTACGACGCGGAGGCGATGCTCGGGGTGCTGCTGCTGGAGGCGCACCGGGCCGGGGTCCAGGTGATCGGCGAGGACCTCGGCACGGTCGAGGCCGGGGTCCGGGAGGAACTGGCGGCGCGCGGGGTGCTCGGCACGTCCGTGCAGCGCTTCGAGTACCTGGGCGGCTCCGAGGGCCGGCACGGCCCGCTGCCCGCCGCGGAGTGGCGCACGAACTGCCTGGCCACGCTCACCACGCACGACCTGCCGACGACCGCCGCGTGGCTGAGCGGCGAACACGTCGACCTGCGGTCCCGGCTGGGGCTGCTGACCCGCCCGGAGACGGAGGAGAAGGAGGAGGCGGCCGCCGAACGGGACGGCTGGCTCGCCGAGCTGCGCCGGGAGGGCCTGCTGCCCGACCCGGACGGCGAGGTCGTGGCCCTGCACCGCTTCCTGGCCCGCACCCCGTCGCGGCTGCTGGGGGTGTGGCTGCCGGACGCGACGGGGGACCGCCGTCCGCAGAACCTGCCCGGCACGGCGACGGTGCACCCCAACTGGCGGCTTCCCGTGGCCGACCCGGACGGCCGTCCGGTCCCGCTCGACGATCTGCCCGGCCACCCCCGGGTGCAGGCCATCGCCCGTGTGTTCACCGCGGATGAACCGCGCCGACCGACCCATTGAGGAGAGAGATGTCAGGCCAGGCCCTTGCCCGGATCGAGGGGGTGCTCGAGGACGCCGGAGGCTTCGACCTGCTGGCACCGGAGGGCACGCGGTACCGCGTGGACGTCACGGAGTCGGTGTTCGACCCCGGCAACCCCCTCCTCGCCGAGTACGTCGCGGGGCGCCGTGTGGTGGCCTTCATCGGCCCCACGGTGCACCGGCTCTACGGCGACCGGCTGCGCGCGTACCTCGACGCCCGGCTGACGCCGGGCAGTTGGAGCGTGCAGGTGATCGAGACCGGTGAACGGAACAAGACCCTCGCGTCCGTGGAACAGGTGTGTGCCGTCGCCAAGGCGACCGGCCTCGACCGCCACGGGGTGATGCTCGCGGTGGGTGGCGGCATCGTCGCGGACGTCGTGGGCTTCGCGGCCTCCATGTACGCCCGCGGCATCCGCTACATCAAGGTCAACACCACCCTGGTGGGGCAGGTGGACGTGGGGGTCGGGGTGAAGACCGGCGTCAACGCCCTGCACTCCAAGAACATGTTCGGCGCCTACCACCCGGCGCACGCCTCGATCAACGACCCCGCCCTGCTGGCCACGCTGCCGCCCCGGGAGATCCGCTGCGGTCTGGCGGAGATCGTGAAGATGGCGGTGATCCTCGACGGCGACCTGTTCCGGACGCTGGAGCGGCACCCGGACGCGTTCCTCGGCGCCGCGGACGGCGAGGTGGAGACGTACATCCTGCGCACCTCCATGCGGCTGATGATGGAGGAGCTGTGCCCGAACCTGCGGGAGCACGAACTGGCCCGGCTGGTCGACTTCGGCCACACCTTCAGCCCGGTGATCGAGACGGCGGGCGGACACCGGCTGGAGCACGGTGAGGCGGTCGCCGTCGACATCGCGCTGTCCGCGCACATCGCCCGGCTGCTGGGTCTCGCCGACGCGCAGACCTGCGAGCGGATCGTGACGCTGCTGCGCCGGATCGGCCTGCCGGTCTTCGACGCCGACACCTGCACCGAGGAGCTGATGACGCAGGCGTTGCAGGCGTCCTGGCAGCGCCGGGGCCGCAAGCTGCACCTCGTCGTCCCGACGGGCGTCGGCAAGGCGACGTTCGTGTCGGAGCTGGAGGACCTGCCCGCCGACGTGCTGCGCGAGGCCCTGCGGGCCCTCGCGGCCGAGGGAGGTGCGCGATGACCGCCCGGGGCGCGACCGCCGGCGAGGCGACGGCCGTCGAGATGGCGGCCGGCGATGTGGCGGCCGGCGGCGCGCCGCCGGACGTGGCGAACCTGAACGACCTGTTCACCGGCAAGGAGCACGATCACGGCGGGCTCGGCACGATCCTCGCGCACCGGGTGTTCTCCCGGGCCGAGGGCGGCGAGGGCGCGGAGTTCGTCGACCTGGCCGTGCTGCCGCCGGGCACGTCGATCGGGCGGCATCGGCACGGCGCGGACCGCGAGACGTACATCGTGCTCAGCGGCAGCGGGGTGATGTACCGGGACGGCGTGGAGTTCCGCGTCACCACCGGCGACGTCGTGGTGAACCGCCCGCGCGGCGAGCACGGGCTGGTCAACGACTCGGCCGACGAGCTGTGGCTCCTGGTCTTCGAGGAGGAACTCCGTGACGGTTCCGGGGTCTGACCGGCTCACCCCCGTCCGGGCGGCGGACGCGCCCGCCGACGGCGCGTTCACCGTGCTGGACGTCGGCGGCACCACGCTGCGCACCGGGACGTACGACCCGGTGACGGCGGTGCTGTCCGGGGTGCGCCGGGTGCCGGTGGAGGGCGTGGCCCGGCATCCGGGCGATCCGGTGGCCGTGCTCCAGGAGCGGGTGGTGGACCAGATCGTCCACGAGGTCGCCGAGCACTCGGGCGGCACGGTGCCCCGCGCCGTCGGGGTCGCCTTCGCGGGGCCGATCTCGGCGGGCGGCCTGGTGCTGGCGGCGCCCACGGTGTGGGGGCGGCGCGGTGACCCGCTGCCGCTGGGTCAGCTGCTGTCGCGGCGGATCGGCGCCCCGGTGGTGGTCGTCAACGACCTCACCGCGGCGGCCTGGCGGTACGCGGCGACCGAGGCGGAGCCGTTCTGCCTGCTCACGGTCAGCTCCGGGATCGGCAACAAGGTGTTCCGGGGCGGTGACGTGCTGCTCGACGCCGACGGCCACGGGGGCGAGCTCGGCCACTGGGTGTGCGACCCGTCGCCGGACGCGCCGCTGTGCGACTGCGGCGGGCGCGGCCATCTGGGCGGCATCGCCTCCGGGCGCGGGGTGCTCGCCGCGGCCCGCCGTGCGGTGGCCGCGGATCCGGCGGGCTTCGCCCGGTCCCGGCTCGCCGAGCTGTGCGGGGGCCGCGCGGACGCCCTGGACAATCCGGCGATCGCGGCGGCGGTCCGGGAGGGCGACCCGTTCGCGACCGGGGTGCTGCGCGGCACCCTCACCTATCTGGCGCAGGCGATCGGGGCGGTCTTCACCTCCATAGGGATCTGCCGGTACGTCATCATGGGCGGCTTCGCCCTGGCGGTCGGCGAGCGCTACCGCGAACTGCTGGTCGGGGAACTGGTGCGCCTCGGGTGCTTCGGCCTGGACCCGGACGCGGTGGACGCCCTGGTGTCGCTGGGCCGTCCGGACGACGACCACGGGCTGATCGGCGTCGGCCGGCTGCTGGCCGACCGGACCGCCCCGCAGCTCCGGCAGGAGGCGTGATGGCGGCCCCGCGCACACTCGTCGTCGGCAGCGGCTTCGTCGGCACCCGTATCGCCGGCCGTCTCGCCTCGGCGGGCGAGACGGTCACCCTCGCCTCCCGCACCCGGCCCGCGGTGCCGCCGGCCGGCGGCGCCGACTGGACCGCGCTGGACGCCACCGACCGCGAGGCGTGCGGCCGGCTCCTGGCGCGGCTGCGCCCGGACCGGGTGGTGCTGGTGCACGGCCCCTCGGACGTCACCTGGTGCGAGGACCATCCGGACGCCGCGGTCGCGGCGCACACCGCGGCGGCCGAGAACTTCGCGGCGCGCTCCGGCGGGGCGCGGCTGGTGCTGATCTCCACCGACAACGTCTTCGACGGCAGCCGCGCCACCAGCGCGGAGGACGACCCGGTCCGTCCCGCCAACGCGTACGGCCGGGCCAAGCTGAGCGCCGAGCGGACACTGCTGGGCGCGACCGCGGACGCCGTGGTGCTGCGGGTCAGTCTCGTCTACGGCCATGAGCCCGCCGACGCGGGCAAGTGGCTCAACTTCTACTCCGCGTGCGCCCACCGGCTGCTGCGCGGTGAGCGGGTCACGGTGCCGGCGGACCAGTGGACGACCCCGGTGCTGGTGGACGACGTGGCGGAGGTGACGGCCGCGGTGCTGCGCGCCGACGGCCCGCTGCCCCCGGTGCTCCATCTGGGCGGCCCGGACCGGGTGAGCCGGGCCGCGTGGGCCTCGGTGATCGCCGAGACGCTCGGCGCGCCGCCGGACCTGGTCGTCCCGACGGCCCGGGCGGGCACCCGCTACGCGTCCCGCCCGGAGAACACCTGCCTCACCAGCCGTCTCCTCGACCGGCTGCCGGCCACGAAGGACACCGCGGTCCGCGGGGTCGCGGAGGGCGCCCGCCTCCTGGCGGGCACCCTCCGGAACACCGGCTGAGCCGGGCCCCGGGCCCGAACCGCCTGGCCCGTGCCGGACGACCTGCCCCGGTCCGACCCGCCCGGCGCAGGCCGGGCCGCGGGCGTCCACAAACGCCGGGTCCGGCCCGTCCGACAACGGTCCGGACCACAGGCACCGAGCCCGGACCGGCCGACACGCGCCCG
>NZ_JBIVJP010000033.1:31166-57219 GCF_044750285.1 Streptomyces sp. NPDC088812
CCCGACCCCAGGCACCGGACCCAACCCCGGCCGACGCCACACCCCGGCGACGTACCGGCAGCGATCCCGGCCCACTCGTCCGGCACGGGCCGGGCCCCTCCGGTCGCGGCGTCCGCCGGGCGCCGTCCGGTCGGCGCCGCGTGCCCGCAGCAGGGCGCGTCCGGTTGTGCCACGCGCCCACCGCGGGCCCGATGCGGCCGCAGGACGTGCCGTCGCGGGTCCGGCCGTACAGCGCGCCCGTCGCTGGCCAGGTCAGCCCGGTCCCCCGCGCTCACGCGTCGGGGCGCTCGCGCGTCGGGCTCCCCTCCGTCGCGGGCTCCTCCCCCACCCGTCCCAGGTTCCCTCCGCCCCGCCGCTCGGCCGCCCCGGCACACGTCCGCGGGGCCCGGGCCCCCCTTCCCCGACTCGACGAGACCCGCAGGAGACCCCGTATGACAGCACCATCGGCACAGTCGGCATCATCCGCGCTGTCGGCACCATCGGCACGCAGCTACGACGTCGTCGTCCTCGGCGGCGGTGTGGCGGGGTGCGTACTGGCCGCCCGGCTGAGCGAGGACCGCTCACGGTCGGTCTGTCTGGTGGAGGCCGGGCAGGACTACGGGCCCCACGGCGAGGGCTGGCCGGGCGGCCTGCTCGACGCCCGCAGCCTGCCGCGCAGCGACGTCTGGGAGCGGCACACCGAGGTGTACCGCCTGCGGGCACGCGTCATCGGCGGTTCGTCGTGCGTCAACGGCTGCTGGAACACCTGGGGCACCCACGCCGACCAGGCGGAGTGGGAGCGCACGGGCGGTGCCGCCTGGTCGGCCGCGGCCCTGGAACGCCATCGCAAGGCGGCCGTGCAGCAGATGGACATGCGCCCGGTGCCCGACGGCGAGCTGTCCCCCTTCAGCCGGGCGGCCCTCGCGGCGGCGGACGAACTCGGCTTCGCCCACGCCGACATGGGTACCTCCGGCGGCCCCGGCCACGGCACTCCGCTGCTCAACGCGGTCGACGGGCTGCGCTGGAACGCGGCCTTCGCCTATCTGGACCCCGCCCGGTCGCGCCCCAACCTGACCGTCCTCGGCGGCGCCTCGGCCCACCGCCTCGACGTCCGGGGCGGCCGGGTGCACGGGGTGGAGGTCGTACGGGACGGCGAACGGGTCACCCTGACGGCGGACACGTACGTGGTGGCGTGCGGCACGTACGGTTCGCCCGCGCTGCTGATGCGCAGCGGCATCGGGCCGGCCGGGCAGCTGCGCGAGGCCGGCGTCCGGCCCGAGGTCGACCTGCCCGGCGTGGGCGCCAACCTGACCGACCAGCCGGGCGTGTTCGTCCCGCTGGCGCCGACCGACGGGCTGAACGCCGCCCTGGCCGAGCAGGAGGCGCGCGGTGAGCTGTACGGGAACCGCATGCTGATCAGGGCGGCGAGCCCGTACTGCGGGGACGGCTCCTGGGACCTGCACATCCTGGCCAACGCCGGTCCACCGCTGTTCGGGAAGCTGCCGCCGGGGCAGTACGAGGCGGGCCTGTCCTCGTACCTGATGAAGCCGGCGTCGCGCGGCCGGGTGCGCCTGCGCTCCGCCGACCCCGCCGAGCCGCTCGACATCGACCCCGGCTTCTTCAGCGACCCGGAGGGGCGCGATCTGGCCGCCGTGCGGGCGGGGCTCGGCATCGTGGAGGACCTGGCCGGGTCGGCCGCGCTGCGTCCCCTCGTGCGGCAGGTCGAGGAGCACCCGTCGCGGCTGTCGGACGAGCGGATCCGGGCCCGGGCCGGCACCTACTGGCACCCGGTGGGGACCTGCGCCATGGGCACCGAGGACGACCCGGGCGCGGTGGTCGACGGGGCGGGGCGGGTGCACGGCGTGTCGAACCTGCGGGTCGCCGACGCCTCGGTGCTGCCGACGGTCCCGGCCGCCAACACCCAGCTCCCGGTGCTCGCCGCCGCCGAACTGCTGGCCGAGGCGGTGCCGCGTGACTGAGACCGGCACCGCGGGAGCCACGACACCGCGGCGGGACGTCCGTGAACACCGGGTGCTGTACGGGTGCATGGGACTCGGCGGGGGCTGGGACCGGACGCCGTACACCGCGGCCGACGTCGACCACGCCGAGCGGGCGGTCCGCGCCGCGCTGGAAGCCGGGATCACGGCCTTCGACCACGCGGACATCTACCGCCACGGCAAGTCCGAGGCGGTCTTCGGGGAGCTCCTCGCGCGCGACCCGCGGCTCAGGGACCGTGTCCTGATCCAGACGAAGTGCGGCATCGTGCTGCCGGACGGTTCCCGTCCCGGCCACTACGACCTGCGCGCCGGGGCCGTCGTCCGGCAGGTGGAGCAGAGCCTCACCCGGCTGCGCACCGACGTGATCGACGTCCTGCTGCTGCACCGCCCCGACCCGCTGGCGCGCCCCGAGGAGATCGCGGAGGCGTTCGCCGCCCTGCGGGAACAGGGCCTGGTGCGCCAGTTCGGGGTGTCCAACATGAGCGCCGCGCAGATCGCCCACCTGCGGACGGCCGTGGAGGTGCCGCTGGTGGTCGACCAGCTGGAGATGAGCCTGCACCGGCGGGGCTGGGTGGAGTCCGGCGTGCTGGTCAACACGCCGGCCGCGGCGGGGGACGGCTTCCCTCACGGCACGCTGGAGTACTGCGCGGCGCACGCGATCCGGCCGCAGGCGTGGGGCGCGCTCGCCGGGGGCCGGTTCTCCGGCGGCGACGACACGCCGGCGGCGCGGCTGGTCGCCGAGCTGGCGGCCCGCAAGGGCACCACACCGGAGACCGTCGTCCTGTGGTGGCTCCAGCGCCATCCGGCCGGTGTCGCCCCGGTCGTCGGCACCACGCGGCCCGAGCGCATCGCCGCCTGCCGTGACGCCGTGGACGGCCCGCCCCGACTCGACCACGAGGAGTGGTACGCCCTCTGGGTCGCCGCCCGGGGCGCCCCGCTGCCCTGAGGCGCCCTCAGGCTCCCGGGCCCGGGGGCCCCTGACAACCCCTGAGACACCTGAGACACCTGGACGACGTCCCCCGGCCGGTTTCCGCCGGGGGGCGTCGCCGTTTCACCCCGGCCCCACGGCAACGGGTCCCTGCGCGCACCCCCTTTACGACAATGACATGCACAGGTAATCTCCAGGCGCCTGCAAGAAGTTGCTGGAAATTTCAGACAGACGATGCGTTGCAGGTGTGGGTGCATCGGGATTCTCGAGGCGCGTCAGGATCTGCGGTGTGCGTCCACAAGGAGCCACGGGTTCCGCCTCACCCCACTGGAGAGACGCACATGAGACGCCATCGACCACCCGCCCGCGGCTGGACCGCGGGCTCCCTGGCGGCAGGGCTCCTCGCCCTGACGGCCGTCACGGGCCCCACCGCCCCGACCGCCCAGGCCGCCGACACGAACTCGGCGACGGTCTTCTACTACACGAAGACCAGGAACTGGGCCTCCACCTATCTGCACTACGCCCCCGACGGCGGTTCCTGGACGACCGTGCCGGGCGTCGTCATGGAGGCCGCCTGTACCGACTGGGTGAAACTCACCGTCGACCTGGGCTCGGCCACCGGGCTCCAGGCCACCTTCAACAACGGCTCGGGCACCTGGGACAACAACGCGGGACAGAACTACGCCCTGGGCACCGGCGACATCACCGTCAAGGACGGTGTCATCGCACACAGCGACCCCTGTGCCGAGTCGGACCCGGAGACCTCGCAATCGGCCACCGTGTACTACTCGTCCGCGGCGACCGGCTGGACCACCGTGAACTTCCACTACGCCCCGGCCGGCGGGTCCTGGACCACCGTCCCCGGCGTCGGCATGGAAGCGGCCTGCACCGGCTGGTGGAAGAAGACCGTCGACCTCGGCACCGCCACCTCGCTGACGGCCGCCTTCAACAACGGCAACGGCACCTGGGACAACAACAACGGGGCCGACTACACGATCCCGGCCGGCACGAGCACGGTGGCGAACAACACCGTCACCGCCGACGCCGACGACCCGTGCGCGGCCCAGGAGCCGGACACCGAGGCGCCCACCGCCCCGACCGGCGTCCAGGCCTCCGCGACGAACACCTCGGTCGTCGTGTCGTGGAACGCGGCCACGGACGACACCGGCGTGACGGGCTACCAGGTGACGCGCACCGGCGGCACCAAGGGCTCGATGGTCACCGACGTCACCTCCACCGTGTTCTCCGACACCGGCCTGGAGGAGAACACCGCCTACACCTACACGGTCCGGGCCGTGGACGCCGCCGGGAACGTCTCCGCCGCCTCGGCCGGGGCGACGGCCACCACCGGCAGCGCACCGGAAGAGCCCGCCTCCGGCACCCCGCTGGGCACGGACCCGCGCAAGGACCCGATCTACTTCGTGCTCACCGCGCGGTTCAACGACGGGGACAGCACCAACAACCGCGGCGGCAGCCAGCACGTCAAGTCGGGCAACTCCGCCAACAACGACCCCATGTTCCGCGGCGACTTCAAGGGCCTGGTCGAGAAGCTCGACTACATCAAGGGCCTCGGCTTCTCCGCCGTGTGGATCACCCCCGTGGTGCTCAACCGCTCCGACTACGACTACCACGGCTACCACGGCTACGACTTCTACAAGGTCGACGCCCGCCTGGAGTCGGCCGGCGCCTCCTACCAGGACCTGATCAACGCCGCCCACGCCAAGGGCATGAAGATCTACCAGGACGTCGTCTACAACCACTCCTCCCGCTGGGGCGCCAAGGGCCTGTACACCCCGACGGTGTACGGGGTGCGCGACACCCAGTGGAGCTGGTACTACGACGAGAAGAACGAGGGCTTCGAGTACGACGGCCTCACCGTGGAGACCAAGTCGGGCAAGTCGTACTACAACGGCGACCTGTGGTCGACGGCCGAGCCGTCCGGCAACACCTGCCTGAACTGGGGCGTCCCCACCGGCGGCAAGAGCGCCGAAGGATACACGATCTACAACTGCCAGTGGCCGAGTCCCACCTCGGGCATGTTCCCGAAGGCGTACTACCACCAGTGCTGGATCGGCAACTGGGAGGGCGAGGACGCCCGCTCCTGCTGGCTGCACGAGGACCTCGCGGACTTCAACACCGAGTCGACGCCCGTGCAGAACTACCTGATCGGCGCCTACAACAAGTACATCGACATGGGGGTCGACGGCTTCCGCGTCGACACCGCGGTGCACATCCCCCGCGTCACCTGGAACCGCCGTTTCCTGCCCGCCATCTACGACCGGGTCACCCAGCGGTTCGGCACCGCGGCGGCGGAGAACTTCTTCGTCTTCGGCGAGGTCGCCGCGTTCGTCAACGACAAGTGGAACCGGGGATCACCCAACCACTCGGCGCAGTTCTACACGTGGAAGGAGCGCAAGGAGTACAGCGCCGACGACGCCACGGCCGCGCTGGAGCAGTACGAGTACGAGCAGGCGCAGGGCACCGGCAACCAGCCGACGTCCACCAACGCCTTCCTCGACGGCAACAGCTACCACACACCCGACCACAGCAAGTTCTCCGGCATGAACATCATCGACATGCGCATGCACATGAACTTCAGTGACGCGCAGAACGCCTACAACAACGGCAAGGACTCCGACGACAGCGTCAACGACGCCACCTACAACGTCGTCTACGTCGACAGCCACGACTACGGCCCGAACAAGAGCAGTACGCGCTACAGCGGCGGCACCGACGCCTGGGCCGAGAACATGTCGCTGATGTGGACCTTCCGCGGCATCCCCACGCTGTACTACGGCTCGGAGATCGAGTTCCAGGCGGGCCAGCGGATCGACTGCGGGCCCAGCTGCCCGCTGGCCACGACCGGCCGCGCCTACTTCGGCGACCACCTGGCCGGCAGCCTCACCGTGTCGGACTTCTCCAAGGTCGACTCCGCGAGCGGGCAGGTCGCCACGACGCTGAGCCAGCCCCTGGTCAAGCACGTGCAGCGGCTGAACCAGATCCGCCGGGCGGTCCCGGCACTCCAGATGGGCCAGTACTCCACCGACGGCATCTCCGGCGCCATGGCCTTCAAGCGGCGGTACACCAGCGGTACCACCGACAGCTTCGCGCTGGTCACCGTCACGGGCGACGCCACCTTCACCGGCGTGCCCAACGGCACCTACCGGGACGCGGTCACCGGAGACGTCAAGACCGTCTCCAACGGCACCCTGAGCGTCGCCGCGCCCGGCAAGGGCAATCTGCGGGTCTACGTCCTCAACGGCCCCGGCAAGATCGGGTCGGACGGCCCCTACCTGAAGTGACGGGCGCGACCTGAACTGACGGGCGCGGGCCGGGTGGTCCTCCGGCCCGTGACCGGACGCCCCCGCGGGGAAGGAACCCCGCGGGGGCGTCCTGACGCGCCCGCCCGTGCGCACGGCCCTCAGGTGGACGCCTGGTCGCTGTCCCTCATCGCGCCCCAGCCGTGCCAGCGCTCGACCTCGATCCAGGCGCTGACGCGGGCCCGGACGCGGTCGGGGTAGGGCTGGCCGGTGTAGTGGGTGGCGATGCGGTCGATGTCGGCGAGTCCCTCGTCCCCGTACGTCTCGACGACGCGGCCGATCAGCGTGACGTGGGTGTACCAGTCGTCGTCGGCGAGGACGGTGACGGTCAGGCGCGGGTCGCGGCGCAGGTGCTTCAGACGGACGCGGCCCTCGTCCAGGCTGATCAGGACGCGGTCGTCCTCCCACAGGTACCAGGTGGGGGTGGAGACCGGCGACCCGTCGGAGCGCAGAGTCGCCATGACGGCCGGGTTGGGGCGGCGCAGCAGGTCGGAGGCCTCGGGCGGCAGCGGGGGCTTGGACATCTCGGTTCCTCTCGGTTGCTCTCGTTCCCTCGGGGTGTGGGCTTGGTCCGTCAGGACGCGGGCTCGTCGTCGAAGCTCGCGTAGTACGCGGCGGCCATGTCCTCGTCGGCGTGGCCCCGGGCGGCGGCGCGCTCCATCCGTTCGGCGCTCGCGGCGGCCACGTCCAGGCGCACGCCGCGCCGCTCGCCGGCCTCGACGATCAGACGGGCGTCCTTGGCGGCGGTGGCCACCGCGAACTGGGGCGGCGACAGCCGGCCGTCGAGGATCATCCCCGACTTCGCCCGCAGGTACCCCATGTCCAGCGGTCCGCCCGCGATGGCGTCGAAGAAGCTCTGCGGGTCGACGCCGAGCGCCCGGGAGAGGGCCAGCACCTCGCCGGCCGCGGCGGTCGCGGCGATGACCCAGCTGTTGGCCACCAGCTTCAGCCGGGTGGCGCTGCCCTGCGCGCCGTCCTCACCGGTCCACACGGTCCGGGCGCCGACCGCGTCGAGGACCGGGGTCACCGTGTCGCGCCGGTCGGCCGGACCGGCGGCGAGCACCAGGAGCTGCCCGGCCTCGGCGGGCTGCCGGGTGCCGAGGACGGGCGCGTCGAAGAAGACCAGGCCGTGCTCGTCGGCGAACGCGGCCAGGTCCTCGACGGCCTCGACGCCGGCGGTGGTGGACTGCACCCAGGCGGTGCCGGGCCGCAGGGCGGGGGCGGCCTGCCGCATGACGTCCAGGGCGGCGGGGCCGTCGTAGAGCATGGTCAGGACCACGTCGGCGCCGTCGACCGCCTCGGCGGGCGTGCCGGCGATGTGCGCCCCGTCGGCGGCCAGGGGCTCGGCCTTGGCCCGGCTGCGGTTCCAGGCGCGGACGGTGTGTCCGGCGCGGATGAGGTTGCGGGCCATGGCGGCGCCCATGATGCCGGTGCCCAGGACGCTCACGGTGAGCTTGTCGGTCATGACGTCGGTTTGCCGATCCGTGCGAAGGGGTGCGGAGGTGTGCGGGGCCCGGCCGCACCGCCAAGTGCGGTGGTGCGGCCGGGAGTCCGCGGTCTGTCAGGCGCCCAGCATGCCGGAGGCGGCCCGGATCAGTCCGTCCAGCCACGCCTGGTGGCCGTTGAGCATGGGGTTCGGGCGCTCGGTGGCCAGGGCGGCGGCCGGCGCGCCGATCTGGGTCTCCTGGGTGAGGACGCGGACCCGGTCACCGGGCAGGTCCTCCACCAGCCAGGCATGCAGCACGTCGAGCCGCTCCTCGGGGCCGCCCTCCTGCTTCGCCGTCCAGGACAGCCGGCCCGGGACGCCCTCGGCGGGGGCCCGGAACTCCACGACGTGCGCGTCCAGGGGCGGGAAGCCGAAGGTGCCGAACCGGAAGGCGAGGTCGTCGCCCAGCTCGGGGCCGCCGCCGTCGGGGAAGGAGATGTCGGCGACGTTGTCGTAGTACGACTCCCAGGCCGAGGTGTCGGTCAGGTACCGCCAGACGTCGGCGGCGGTGACGCCCTGGACGATCACCTCGTTGGAGACGAAGTTGTCGCCGGTGCCGGGCAGGTACGTGTCGGGCCAGTCGATCGCGTTCTGCGTGGTCATGGGGGGTCTCTCCGAAGCGGTGGGGGGAGGGCCGGCGGAGCTTGCGGGGTTCCGGGGTTTTGGGGTTCCGGGGTTCCGGGGTGCATCCTCGTCGGCCGGACGGGCCGCCGCATCACGGCGACACCGACGACGCTAGACCCGCCCTCCATCGGAGGGCCAATAGGGATCCCGATCCCAGCGATCGGAAGCCCGATGGTGCAGCGGGAATACCATGGACGGCATGACCGACCGGACACTGGATGGGACGGGCCCGGCGACCGACCGGAGCAGGAAGCTCCCGGCGCACGCGGACCTGAACCTGTTGCGCACCTTCCTCGCCGTCTACCGCTGCGGCACCTTCACCGCCGCCGCCCCGCTCCTCGGTCTCTCGCAGCCCACCGTGACCGCCCAGATCCGCACGCTGGAGCAGCAGACCGGCCGCGAGCTCTTCACCCGGCTCCCCCGCGGTGTGGAGCCCACGCCCCTCGCTCACGAACTCGCGGGCCGGATCGCGGGGCCGCTGGACGCGCTGGCCGTGCTCGAAGGCACCGGCCCGCTGTCCGGGCGCACCGCCCCGGTCCATCTGGCCGGCCCGTCGGAGCTGCTGTGCGTCCGCGTCCTGCCCGCGCTCACCCCGCTGATCACCGAGGGCGTGCAGCTGCGGGTCGCCCAGGGGCTGCCCGAGCCGCTGCTGGAGGAGATGCGCGCGGGCCGGCACGACCTGGTCATCGCCACCCGGCGGCCGCGCGGGCGGGCCCTGGAGTCGGTGCCGCTCGCCGACGAGGAGTACGTGCTCGTCGCCGCCCCCTCCTGGGCCCGGCGCGTCGGGGACCGGCCGGACGCCGACGACCTGTGCGCCGCGCTCCGCGACCTCCCCCTGGTCACCTACGCGGAGGACCTGCCCATCGCCCGCCGCTACTGGCGCACCGTCTTCGGCCGGCAGCTCACCGCGGACGCCGCCCTGACCGTGCCCAACCTGTACGCCGTCCTGTCTGCGGTCAACTCCGGCGCCGGGTACAGCGTGCTGCCCCGCTCCCTGTGCCAGGAGTACCTGGACTCCGGCCGGCTGGCCCTTCTGCACGACCCGGAGGAGGCCCCGCTCAACACCCTCTTCCTCGTCCAGCGTCCCGGCGCCGACACCAACCCGGACGTGCTGCGGGTGCGCGACCGCCTCCGCCGGGCGGCCCTCACCTGGTAGCCGAGGGTCCGGCGGTCGGCGGTTGCCGTTCGGCCGGATGGGCACCCGGGTCGCCATGGCGGAGCTGCGGCGGATCCTGGTGACCGGGTGGTTCGGCTTCCTCGACGGGGAGGCGACCGCCGGGGACGTACTGGCGCTGGACCGGGTGCGGGACGTGTTGCGGCAGGCGGGGCTGGAGCACGACGTCGCCTGGAGTCCGGGGTTTTGTCCCGGCGGACTGCACCTGTCGCGGGTCCGGCCCGAGGACTACTCGCACCTGGTGTTCGTCTGCGGTCCGCTGCACGGGCCGCAGATCGAGGAACTGCACCGGCGCTTCGCGCACTGTGCGCGGATCGCCGTGGGCGTCTCCGTCGTCGACGCCGACGGCCCGGCCGTCACCGGCTTCCACCGGGTGCTGGCCCGCGACGGCGACGGCCCGGACCCCACGTGCGACCTGGCGGCCCGCGCACCCGCGCTGCCCGCCCGCCCCGTCGTCGGGGTGATCCTCACCCACGGCCAGCACGAGTACGGGGCGCGCCGACGGCACGAGCGGGTCGCCGAGGAGGTCACGCGCTGGCTGTCCGGCCGGGACTGCGCGCGTTTGGAACTGGAGACCCGGCTCGACACGCACGACTGGCGCCTGCCCGCGACACCGGCCCAGCTGGAGTCGGTGCTCTCCCGGCTCGACCTGGTCGTCACCGACCGGCTGCACGGGATGCTGCTCTCCCTGCGCGCGGGCGTTCCCGCGCTGGCCGTCGACCCGGTCGAGGGCGGCGCGAAGGTGACGGCGCAGGCCCGTGCCTGCGGCTGGCCCGCACTGCTGCCCGCCGAGCGGCTCGACGCGGCGGCCCTGGACCGGTGGTGGCAGTGGTGCACCACCTCCGGCCGCGACCTCGCCCGTGAGATCGGCGCCGGCTTCCGCCGGGGCGGCCCGGACAGCGCGGACGGCCTGCTCCGGGCACTCAGAACACCCGGATGACGACGGACGAAGGACCACCACAGGAAGGCGGAAGACCGCGCAGAGCGGCGGAAGACGGCGGCCAAGCCGACAGCCAGGCCCGAGGGCCGGACCGGGGCCGAGGGCCGGACCAGGACCGGAACCGAGGGCCGGACCAGGGGGCCAGACCAGGCCAGGGCCCAGGGCCGGACCAGGACCGAGGGCCGGACCAGGACCGGAACCGAGGGCCGGACCAGGGGGCCAGACCAGGCCAGGGCCCAGGGCCGGACCAGGACCGAGGGCCGGACCAGGACCAGGACTGAGGGCCGGACCAGGGCGGCCGGCCCCCGGCCCGGCGCCCCGGGGCCCAGCGCCCCCGCTCAGCGCACCCGCGGCGCCGCCCCGGGGCGGCGGTAGACGTAGGGCGGGGGCGGTGCGGTGGGGGTGTGGTCGTCGACGAGTGTGCGGACGAGGTGGTGGTCGGGGGAGAGTGCACAGGCCGGGTCGGTGCGGGCGGCGTCGCCGGTGAGGGCGTAGGCCTGGCAGCGGCAGCCGCCGAAGTCCTCCTCCCGGCGCGGGCAGCCCCCGCAGGGGCCGGTCATCCAGTCGGTGCCGCGGAAGCGGCCGAAGGCCGGGGAGTGGTCCCAGATCCAGGCCAGGGAACGGTCCCGTACGGAGGGCGCGTCGAGGTCGGGCAGGGAGGCGGCGGCCGGGCAGGGCAGGACGGTGCCGTCCGGCGCGACGGTCAGCGAGACCGCTCCCCACCCGCCCATGCAGGGCTTGGCGACCCCGTCGAAGTAGTCGGGGACGACCCAGACCAGGTCGACCCGGCCGGCGAGCCGTTCCCGCCAGCGCTCGACGGACTCCCGCGCACGGGCCAGCTGGGCGCGGCTGGGCAGCAGCGCGGCGCGGTTGAGCAGCCCCCAGCCGTAGAACTGGGTGTTGGCCAGCTCGATCCGGTCCACGCCCCAGGCCACGCCCAGCTCGACGAGGGCGTCCACGGCGTCGAGGTTGTCCCGGTGCAGCACCACGTTCAGTCCGAGGGGCAGCCCGGCCCGCCGGACGAGGGCCGCCGCCCGCTCCTTGGCGGCGAAGGAGGACGGACGGCCGGCGATCCGGTCGTTGGCCCGCGGCTCAGCGTGCTGGACGGAGAGCTGGACGCTGCGCAGCCCCGCCGTCCGCAGCGCGGTCAGCCGGGGCTCGTCCAGGCCGGTGCCGCTGGTGACCAGCTGCGTGTAGATCCCGGCGGCCTCGGCGGCGGCGACGATCTCCTCCAGGTCGGGGCGGAGCAGGGGCTCACCGCCGGACAGATGCGTGTGGACGACGCCCAGTGCGGCGGCCTGGCACAGTACGTCCGCCCACTCCCCCGCGCTCAGCTCGCCCGAACGGCGGGCCAGTTCCACGGGGTTGGAGCAGTAGGGGCAGTGCAGCGGGCACGCGTGGGTGAGTTCGGCGAGCAGCGCCCAGGGCCGCGCCACGTGCGCGGAGCCCGGGGCGTCGGCCGGGTCCACCGACGCGGGGGAGACGGTCATGCGATCCAGCCCTCCTGGTGCAGGCGGTCGAGGAAGGAGGGGACTTCGGTGGCCACGGGGGCGCCCGGATAGCGCTCGGCCAGCTCGTCGACGATTCCGCGCACGGTGCGCGTGCCGTCGCACAGGCCGACGACCTGGCCGGCGTGTCCCTGGAGGACGACCACGCGTTCGGGCAGGACCAGCAGGTCGGTGCCGCGCACGGGGTCGTGCCGCAGCATGAGGGCCGGGGCGAGGGCGGGACGCCACCGGCTGTCGGGCACCTGCGTCACCCCTGCCCCCGTCCGTCATGGCGCCAGGGACGGCCGGCCGGCGCCACGCGGCCGTCCCGCCGGCCGTCCCGCTGCTCCCGCCCGTCGCGACGCCACGGACGGCTGTCCGGCAGCGGCCGGCCGCCACGCTCCCGCTCGCCGACCGCGTCGGGCCCGCCGTCCGGGAACCGCCGTACGGCCGCGTCGGGCCCACCGTCCCGGAACCGCCGTACGGCCGCGTCGGGCCGGCCGTCGGGAGACCGCGGTCCGGGCCCGTCCTGCCGTTCCTCCTGTTGCACGGCGTCCAGCAGGGCCCACAGCACCTCGCACTTGAAGCCCAGCGCGGCCACGGCCCGCTCTTGGTCCTCGCGCGTGCGGGCCCATTCCAGGACCAGGGCGAGCGCCTCGGTGCTGTCGCGCCGGCCCTGGTCGACGCGGGTGCGGAAGTAGTCGAGTCCGGACGGCTCGATCCACCGGTAGTGGCGCTCGAAGGCGTCGATGCGCAGGCGCATCAGGTCGGGCGCGGTCAGCTCGGTGAGGGAGGCCGCGACGGCCTCCAGCGGCGGGCGCAGCCGGCAGAAGTTGACGTAGCCCTCCACCGCCAGCCGCACGCCCGGCAGGACGCGGTCGCCCGCCAGCAGGCCGGCGCGGTCGAGTCCGGCCGCCTCGCCGAGGCGCAGCCAGCGCTCGATGCCGCCCTCACCGTCCCGGCGGCCGTCGTGGTCCTCGATCCTGTGCAGCCACATGCGCCGCAACCGTGAGGAGTCCAGTTTCGCGGTGATCAGCGCGTCCTTGACGGGGATGTGGCGCTGGTAGTGGAAGCGGTTGGCGATCCACCGGCGGACCTCCGCCTGGCTGAGGTCGCCCTCGTGCATCCGTACGTTGAAGGGGTGGCGGTCGTGGTACCGCTCCTGGCCCACCTCCCGCAGGCGGGCCTCGAACTCGGCGGGGCTCCAGGGCTCCGTCAGGGTGGGCAGTGCCGTCGTCACAGCTCGATCACCATCTCGTCGTAGGCCACCTCGACACCCAGTCGGGCGAGCCGCTTGTGCTGTGCCGCGGTCGGGTCGACGAGGGGGTTCGTGTTGTTGAGGTGCGTGTAGTAGCAGCGGGCGGACAGTCCGGCGAGGATGGCGGCGGTGCCGCCCGGTCCGTCGACGGGCAGATGGCCCATGCCCGTCGCGGTGCGGGAGGAGAACCCCGCGCGGCGCGGCTCCTCGTCGTCCCAGAAGGTGCCGTCGACGATGACGCAGTCGGCCTCGGCGGCGGCCCGGTGCAGTGCGTCGGACCAGACGGCCACGGCGGGGGCGTAGAGGGCCGACCTGCCGGTGGCCGGCTCGTACAGGCGCAGGGCGACCACCCAGCCCTCGTCCTCCGGGGCGTCGGCGGCGTAGCGGGGGCGTTTGCCGGACACGGGGACGGCGCTGATCCGCACGCCGTGGCCGGTCCGGTCGGCGGCGCCGTGCAGGGGCACTGTTCCGTGGCGGGGCAGGTCCCGCCAGGTGAGCGTGGTGTAGGAGCCCAGGACGTCGTCGAGGCGCAGCCGGTCGGTCAGCGCCCGGCGGACCGGGGTGGTGGCGAGGATCTCCACGCCGTCGGCCTCGCGCAGCCGTGCGAGGCCGAGGGTGTGGTCGAGTTCGGCGTCGGTGAGGACCACTCCGGCGATCGGGGTCCGCCGGGTTCCGGGCTCGGGCCGGAGCTCGGGGCGGGCCTCGATCTGGTCGCCGATGTCGGGGGTCGCGTTGACGACGTACCAGCGGCCGTCGTCCGTGCCGACCGCGAGCGAGGCGTGGCGGCGGCGGCGCTCGGGATGGGCGCGTGCCCCGGAGCATCCGGGGCACGCGCAGTTCCACTGAGGGATGCCGCCGCCTGCCGCGGTGCCGAGCACCTGCAGCAGCATGGCGGCGGACTAGCGGACGGAGAGGGAGTAGGCGGTGACCTCCAGCGCGGTGTCGACGACCGTGTAGCCGGGCGTCTGCCAGGCGGTCCGGTCGGCGGGCTCCGTGGTGGTGGCCGGGTGCTGGATCTGCTCGTCGGTCTGGGGCATGCTGCGTACTTCCTTTCGGGGAGGTGGGTGGTGATCCCTTCGTGCGAAGGGAGGTCAGTCGGTGGTGACTTCGAGGATGAGGTCCTTGTCCTCGCCCCGGTCGCTGGTGCCGAGCCAGAGCCGGTTGGCGCCGGGGACCTTGACGATCGCCCGCAGCCGGCCGTAGGTGCCGTTGTAGTAGGCCTTCGCGGTGCCGACGTCCTTGCCGGTGGCGTCGATCGGCATCGCCCACAGGCGCTGGCCGCGCAGCGTCGAGACGTACAGGACGTCGCCGCTGACGGCGATCTGGGCGGGTACGCCTCCCTCGCTGGGCTTCCAGACCCTCTTGGGGTTGGTCATACCCGCCTTGGAGCAGGAGCCCTCGCAGGTGGGCCAGCCGTAGTTGCGGCCCGGCTCGATGAGGTTGAGCTCGTCCCAGGCGCTGTCGCCGACCTCGGTCTCCCACAGCCTGCCCCGGGAATCCCAGGCCAGGCCCTGGGGGTTGCGGTGGCCGTAGCTGTAGACGCGGGTGCCGAACGGGTTGCCGGGCGCCGCCGCACCGGTGCGGGTGAGGCGCAGGATCTTCCCGCTGAGGGAGCCCTTGTCCTGGGCGAGCTTCGACTGGTACGCCTCGCCGGTGGTGACGTACAGGTAGCCGTCGGGTCCGAAGGCGATCCTGCCGCCGTTGTGGTCGCCGCCCCGGGTGATGCCGCCGACCAGGACGGTGTAGCCGCTGAGCGAGGTGCCGTCGAAGCGCATCTTCACGACCCGGAGGTCGTTGGCGGCCGTGTGGACGAAGAAGACGTCCTGGTCGGTGGTGCCGTTCCAGCCGGGCGAGGGGGCCACGCCCAGCAGCCCGCCGCTGCCCGACAGGACGGTGGGCGAGGGGACGACGGTGTGGGGCACCGTGCCGACCTTCTTCTTGGAGCCGTCGCGGTGCTGCACCCACACCGAGGCGCTGACGCGCTCGGTCACCAGGGCCCGCTTCCCGTCGGGCAGGAAGGAGATGGACCAGGGCTTCGTCCACTTGTCGGAGAGGACGGAGGCACCCGTCGGCTTGCCGCCGTCGGGGAGGACACCGGGATCGGCCGTCGCCGGGGGCTGCAGGGCGCAGACGCCCAGGACGGCGGCGACGGCGGTGATCAGGGCCGTGCGCGGACGGACCCGGCGCAGCGCCGGACGCGCCTTACGTGACATTCCGTTGCCTTTTCTGTCGTGCGAAGGCACCGACGGGCTGCCGGGAGGGGACCCGTGGCCGTCGGTGGGGGAGGTGGGAGGCAGGAGCGGGGAAGGGTCCGCGGCTCCTGCGACGACGCAGCGTGGGCGGCGGCCGTCCCGCGGGCCACCGGTGATCGTCCGTCCTGCTGACGGCCCCACCGCGCGACGGCGGGGGCCGGGCCGTACCCCGGTCACCTGACGGTGACTTTGAGGAGCAGGTCCTTGTCGGTGCCGCGGTCGCTCGTGCCGAGCCAGAGCTCGTCGGCACCGGGCACCTTGACCAGCGCGCGCAGCCGGCCGTACTGGCTGTCGTAGTACGACGTCGCGGACTTGACGTTCTTGCCGGAGCTGTCGATGGGCAGGGCCCACAGCCGCCGGCCGCGCAGCGTCGACGCGTAGATGACGTCGTCGACGACCGCGATCTGGGCGGGTACGCCTCCCTCGCCCGGCTTCCACACCTGCTTCGGGTTCGTCGTCCCCGCGGCGTCGCAGGATCCCTCGCAGGTGGGCCAGCCGTAGTTGCGGCCCGGCTCGATGAGGTTGAGCTCGTCGTAGGTCTGGTGGCCGATCTCCGTCTCCCACAGCCGCCCGGCGCTGTCCCAGGCCAGGCCCTGGGGGTTGCGGTGGCCGTAGCTGTAGACGCGGGTGCCGAACGGGTTGCCGGGGGCCGCCTCACCGGTGCGGGTGATGCGCAGGATCTTTCCGTTGAGGGAGTCCTTGTCCTGGGCCAGCCTGCCCTCGAACGCGTCGCCGGTGGTGACGTACAGGTAGCCGTCGGGGCCGAAGACGACGTTCCCGCCGTTGTGCTGGGTGTCCCGGCGGATCCCGGTGAGCACGGGGGTGTAGCCGCTCAGGGACGTCCCGTCGAAGTCCATCCTGACGACGCGGTTATCGGTGGCCGTGGTCTCCATGAAGAACACGTCCCGGTCGGTGGTGCCGTTCCAGGTGGGGGGGACGGCGACGCCCAGCAGCCCGCCCTTGTCCTGGGCCTCCAGGCTCCAGACCGCGTTCGGCACCTTGCCGACCCGCCGCCTGGAGCCGTCGCGCCCGGCCTCGAAGACCTCGCCGGTGTTGCGCTCCGTCACCAGCGCCGTGTTCCCGTCCGGCAGGAAGGAGATCCCCCAGGGGGTCGTCCACGTGTCCGACAGGGTGCTGATCCCCGACGGCGCGCCGCCCGCCCGGGGGCCGTCGTCCAGGAGGAGGTCCTCGGCACGGGGAGGGAACGGGGCCGCGGCCGCCGGAGACGACGGCAGGACGCCGGCGGTCATCACGGCGGCGACGGCGGCGATCGCGACCAGGCCCGGACGGACTCGGCGCAGTGCCGGTTGCGGCAAGGGTGACATGGGGTGCCTTTCCTTTCTCGGGGGTGACCGGTGGTGACGCCCTTTCAAAAACCAGACAATACAAGGAAAAAGGGACAATCCGAAGCATGGTCATATCTCCTGCGCGGAGGGTCGAGCGCTTCTTCCCCGTCCGGGCCGTCCGCGAGCCGTCCGCAGATCGTCCGGGGGCAGTCCGCAGATCGTCCGCGGGTCGCCCACGTGCCGCCCGCGGGCCGCCTGCGGGTTAAGCGAGTGAAGCCTTGTCCGCCGTCCGCCGTGCGGATGCCGGGTGGGGCATGCATGAAGATCCCGGCCGTGACCGGCCCCGTACCGGCCGGAGCGGCGAACCCGACACCCTGGAGGCGAGCGATGAACGAAAGAGACGACCGGTCCGACCACACCCACACAGTTCCCGTCCTCATCGTCGGCGGGTCCCTGGTGGGCCTGTCGACCTCGGTGTTCCTGGGACGGCTGGGAGTGCGGCACACCGTGGTGGAGCGCCACGCCGGCACCTCCATCCACCCCCGCGGACGGGGCAACAACGTCCGCACGATGGAGCTGTTCCGGGTGGCCGGCGTCGAGCCGGCGATCCACGAGGCGGCGGCCACCCTGGCCGAGAACCACGGCATCCTGCAGACACCCACCCTGGTCGGCGACGCGGGCGAGTGGCTGTTCCGGCGGATCGACCCGGGCGGCGCCCTGGCCCGGTTCAGTCCGAGCTCCTGGTGCCTGTGCAGCCAGAACGACCTGGAGCCGGTCCTGCTCGACCACGCCGCGGGGCTCGGCGGCGACCTGCGCTTCTCCACCGAGCTGATGTCGTTCGAAACCGACTCCACCGGGGTGACCGCGGTGGTCAGGAACCGGGACACGGGGGAGCACACCACCGTCCGGGCGGCCTACCTGGTGGCCGCCGACGGGCCGCGCAGCCCCGTGCGCGAGCAGCTCGGGATCGCCCAGAGCGGTCCGGGCGAGCTGTTCCACAACATCAGCATGACCTTCCGCTCCCGCCGGCTCGCCGATGTGGTCGGCGACCGACGTTTCATCGTGTGCTACCTGACCAGGCCGGATGCCGACGGCGCGCTGCTGCCGGTGGACAACCGCGAGAAGTGGGTCTTCCACGCCCCGTGGCACCCCGAGCACGGCGAGACGCTGGAGGACTTCACCGACGAACGCTGCACCGACCACATCCGCCGGGCGGTCGGGGTGGACGACCTCGACGTGGAAATCACCGGCAGGGCCCCCTGGCACGCCGCCCAGCGCGTCGCACGGTCCTACCGGTCGGGACGGGTCTTCCTGGCCGGCGACTCGGCCCACGAGATGTCCCCGACCGGGGCCTTCGGCTCCAACACCGGCATCCAGGACGCGCACAACCTGGCCTGGAAACTGGCCGCGGTGCTCGGCGGCTGGGCGGGGGACCGCCTGCTGGACACCTACGACATGGAGCGCCGTCCGGTGGCGGAGGCCACCAGCGCCCGTGCGGCCGCCCGGTCGGTCGAGCACAGCCACCCCGGCTACACGCCGCCGCCCGGCGCCGGCGGCGCGCCGCAGCGCGGCATCCTGAACGTGACCCTCGGCCACCGCTACCCGAACGGCGCCGTCGTGGACGCGGACCCCACCACGCCGGTCATCCCGGAGCAGCTCGACCTGACCGGAGAGCCCGGCAGCAGGGCGCCCCACATGTGGGTACGGCAGGAGGGCCGCCGTATCTCCACCCTCGACCTCTACGAGCGGTCCCTGGTGCTGCTCAGCGACGCGGGCGAGCCCAGCGGATGGCACAAGGCCGCCGTCCGTCTCGCCGAGCGGATGTCCGTGCCGCTGGTGTCGTACCGGATCGGGACCGGGGACGACGCCGAGCTGGCCCCCGAGGACGGTGCCGACTGGGCGGAGTGCCACGGCACGACCCTGTCGGGCGCCGTCCTGGTCCGTCCCGACGGGTTCGTCGCCTGGCGGGCGCGGGGGCCGGTCGCGGACGCCGAGTCGACGCTGGGTCAGGTTCTCACCACCGCACTGGCCCTGGACTGACCCCGCGAGGACGGCGCGGACCCCGCCGTCGCCCCGGTCGTGTCGCCCAGCAGTCCCCCTGACGGCTGCCGGGCGGCACTCTTTTGTGTACTCACCGCAACTCGACGGTCACTGGGGCGAGTTGACTCGGATGTGGGCGGCGGGTGCGGGATCCGCGTTCACTCGGCTGAGCGTCCCGAGTGGTGGGAGACGGTGTGCTGGCTGACGGTGGATCACGTCGGGGCCCGAGTCGGTTCAGCTGACGAGACGCCAGCTGCTCGGCCCTGGCGGAAGGACTCTCCCATGCGCTCTGCTCGCTTGCTCCTGGCAACCGCGGCCGCCTCGGCCACCCTCGCCCTCGCCGCCACCGGCGCCCACGCCACCGGCGACGAGGCCGAGCCCGACGGATCGTCCTACAGCCAGAACCAGGACGACACCTCGTCCGAGAAGAAGGACGAGGACACCTCCGGCTCCAAGGACGAGGACTCCGACAAGAAGGACGACAACGGCTACGGCGACAAGGACGACCACGGCTACGGCAAGAAGGACCACGGCGGATACGGCAAGAAGGACCACGGCGGCAAGCCCGACGGCGGCGTCCACACCGGCGGCGGCGCCCTCGCCCTCCTGAACGACGACTACTCCACCCCCGACCCCAAGCACGACCCCGAGTCCTACAAGGACAAGGACGGCGAGAGCAAGGACTCCTGGTCCAAGGACGAGGACAAGGAGAAGGGCTCCTGGAGCAAGGACGAGGACAAGGACAAGGACTCCTGGAGCAAGGACGAGGACAAGGACAAGGACTCCTACGGCGGCGGATACGACAAGCCCAACGGCGGAGTCCACACCGGCGGCGGCGCCCTCGCCGGCACCGACGTGACCGCGGGCGGCCTCGCCGCCCTCGCCCTCGCCGGCACCGGGCTCTACGCCGCCCGCCGCCGCAAGACCGCCGGCGGACCGGCCTGACCATGCCCGACGCGATAGCAGCCCGGGCCGCCACGACACATCCCCGTGGCGGCCCGGCCCGCCCTCCGCCCACCCGCCACGTCGGGCCGGTCCGAGAGAAACGCCCTAGTGAGGTCGTCCGATGGCAGTCCCTCCCTCCTCCCCCGCCCACGCCGCGCCGGCGCCGGCCGACCAGGGGTCCCGCGGGTCGATGACCGTGCTGGGCGCCGTGGTGCTCCTGTTCCTGGCCCTCAGCTTCTTCGGCGGGAACGAACCGTCGTACCACTCCGCGCCCCCGCCGCACTCCCCGCAGGCCGCCTCGTCGACCTCCCCCGCCCGGCACCCGGCCGGCAAGCACCTGCCCCGGTCCGAGCCCGTGCGGCTGCTCATCCCGAAGATCTCGGTGGACGCTCCCTTCACCGACCTCTCCCTCACCCCCTCGGGGCAGCTCGAAGCCCCGCCGGCCCATGACACCAACCTCGTCGGCTGGCACGCCGAGGGAACCTCCCCCGGCGAGACGGGCACCGCGATCATCGCCGGCCACATCGACACCGCCACCGCCCCCGCCGTCTTCGCCGACCTCGGTGAGCTGGAGGAAGGGGACGTCTTCAAGGTCCGGCGGGCCGACGGACGCACGGCGTCCTTCGTGGTCGACGACCTCGAGACCTTCGAGAAGGACCGCTTCCCCAGCCGCCGTGTCTACGCCGACACGGACAAGGCCGAGGTCCGCCTCATCACCTGCGCGGGCGACTACGACCGCGCGGCCAAGGACTACACGGCCAACCTGGTGGTCTTCGCCCATCTCCGGTGAGCCCGCCGGCCCCGTCCGCGCGGCCGGTCACTCGCGTAGTCCATCCGAATCGCGCGCCGGTGGCGACCGGCTCAAGATCGAGGCACACCGCCTCGCAGCGCCAGCAGGTGAAGCCAGCCCCTCCGTCCTCCCCGCAGAAGGAGATGTGCCCAGCATGACCACCACCGCACCCGCCCCCCAGCCGCTGACACGACAGGTGTCGCACCGCGTCTCCCAGTCCGTGTTCGACGGCTCCCGGCTCCGGGTCGTCCTCCTGGTGGACGTCCACGACGGCGCTCAGCAGCAGTTCCTGGAGGCGTACGAGCAGCTCTGCAACCAGGTCGCGTCCGTACCCGGACACGTCAGCGACCAGCTGTGCCAGTCGATCGAGAACCCCAGCCAGTGGCTCATCACCAGCGAGTGGGAGAGCGCCCCGCCGTTCCTCACCTGGGTGAACAGCGAGGAGCACGTGCACATGGTGGAACCGCTGCACAGCTGCGTGCGGGACACCAGGTCGCTGCGCTTCCACGTCGTCCGCGAGACCGGCGGCCCGGCCGCCGACACCGCGCCCGCCCCGCGCACCCTCCAGGCCTCGCCCCGCATCGGGGACGGCGTGACCCGCCACGCGCTCACCTTCACCGTCAAGCCGGGCAGCGAGAAGGCCGTCGCCCAGATCCTCGCCGACTACGAGGCGCCGAACCCGAAGGTCGACGACACCACCCGGCTGTGCCGCACGTCCCTGTTCATGCACGGCAACCGCGTGGTGCGCGCCATCGAGGTGCGCGGCGACCTGCTCGCGGCGCTGCGCCACGTGGCCCGGCAGCCCGAGGTACGGGCCGTCGAGGAGGCCATCAACCCGTATCTGGAGCAGGACCGGGACCTCGACGACCCCGAGTCCGCCCGGGTCTTCTTCACCCGGGCGGCGCTGCCGGCCGTCCACCATGTGACGGCGGAACGGGAGGACCCGACGGCCCAGCGGTACGCGCTGTACTACCCGGCCCGCCCCGACTGCGGGATGCGGCTGGCCCAGCTGCTCGCCCAGCAGGACGAGGCGGCCGCGGAGGACCCCCGCAACCCCGTCCTGTGCAGCACGATCTTCCAGCGCGACGACGTCGTCGTACGGCTGATCGACGTCCGCGGCGGGCTCGACGCGGGCGACCCCGCGCTCTCCCTGGGCCTGCTGGACCCGGCGGCGGCCGCGGAGCTGACGGCCTTCCCCGAGGGCGCCGGCGGTTCGG
Source organism: Streptomyces sp. NPDC088812 (assembly GCF_044750285.1). Classification (NCBI taxonomy): domain Bacteria; kingdom Bacillati; phylum Actinomycetota; class Actinomycetes; order Kitasatosporales; family Streptomycetaceae; genus Streptomyces; species Streptomyces sp. NPDC088812. The sequence goes on from NZ_JBIVJP010000033.1 coordinate 52,890, forward strand.
CGCCGTGGGACGGCGGCCCCACCCGCGTCCTCGACCTCACCCGCATGGAACTCATCACCGACCGCCGCTCGGCCCGCGCCTGAGCCGTCCGGCACAGGGGTCGCGGCGGCCGTCCGGACCCCCGTCGACACAGCACACGATCGGAGCAACGTCGTGATCACATCCCGTCCCAGAATCGTGGATCTCAGCGAGGTCGAGCCCAACACCCGGCGCGGCGGCGATCTGCGCGCCATGCTCACGCCCGCCACGGTCAACTCCACCAGCGGCTTCATGGGCGTGGCCATCGTGCAGCCCGGCGACCGCATCGGGGAGCACTACCACCCGTACTCCGAGGAGTTCGTGTACGTCGTCTGCGGGCAGTTGGAGGTCGACCTGGACGGCGAGCCGCACCCGCTGCGGCCCGAGCAGGGGCTGATGATCCCCGTCAACATGCGGCACCGCTTCCGCAACACCGGCAACGTCGAGGCCCGGATCGTCTTCCACCTCGGCCCGCTGGCCCCGACCCCGCCGCTCGGCCACGTCGACACCGAGCAGACCGAGGCCGTCCCGGTGGTGGGAGCGTGAACCGGCGTGTGGCGGTCACCGGTATAGGGGTCGTCGCCCCGGGCGGCATCGGAGTCCCCGCGTTCTGGGACCTGCTCTCCCACGGGCGCACCGCGACCCGGGGCATCACCTTCTTCGACCCGTCCGGACTGCGGTCGCGGATCGCCGCCGAGTGCGACTTCGACCCGGCGGCCCACGGCCTGGACGCGGACCAGACCGCCCGCAACGACCGGTACATCCAGTTCGCGCTGGTCGCCGGCGAGGAGGCGGTCCGGGACTCCGGCCTCGACCTGGCCCGGGAGAACCCCTGGCGGGTCGGGGTGTCCCTGGGCACCGCGGTCGGCGGCACCACCCGGCTCGAACACGACTACGTCCTGGTCAGCCACCAGGGGCAGCGCTGGGACGTCGACCACGACCGGGCGGAGCGGCACCTGCACCGCGCGTTCGCGCCCAGCACGCTGGCCGCCACGGTCGCGGAGCGGTTCGAGGCGCGCGGCCCGGTGCAGACCGTCTCCACGGGCTGCACCTCGGGGCTCGACGCGGTCGGCTACGCCTTCCACACGATCGAGGAGGGCCGGGCCGACGTGTGCATAGCGGGCGCCTCGGACTCCCCCATATCGCCGATCACGATGGCCTGCTTCGACGCCATCAAGGCCACGTCCCCGAACAACGACGACCCCGCCCACGCGTCGCGTCCCTTCGACGCCGACCGCAACGGGTTCGTCATGGGTGAGGGCGGCGCGGTCCTGGTCCTGGAGGAGCTGGAGCACGCCCGGGCCCGCGGGGCCCACGTGTACTGCGAGCTCAGCGGCTACGCCACCTTCGGCAACGCCTACCACATGACCGGTCTGACCCGGGAGGGCCTGGAGATGGCCCGCGCCATCGGGGTCGCCCTCGACCACTCCCGGCTGAACGGCACGGCGGTGGACTACGTCAACGCCCACGGCTCGGGCACCCAGCAGAACGACCGGCACGAGACGGCGGCGGTGAAGCGGGCCCTCGGGCAGCACGCCTACGGCACGCCCATGAGTTCCATCAAGTCCATGGTGGGCCACTCGCTGGGGGCGATCGGCGCGATCGAGGTCGTCGCCTGTGTGCTGGCCCTGGCCCACCAGGTGGTGCCGCCCACCGCCAACTACGAGACCCCGGACCCCGAGTGCGACCTGGACTACGTCCCGAAGGTCGCCCGCGAGCGGAAGCTGAACACCGTTCTCTCCGTGGGCAGCGGGTTCGGCGGCTTCCAGTCCGCGGTGGTCCTGACGCGGCCGAGAGGGAGGACACGATGAGCGAACCCCATCAGCGGCGCGCGGTCGTCACCGGCATCGGTGTGATCGCGCCCAACGGAACCAGCACCGAGTCCTTCTGGAAGTCCACCCAGGAGGGCGTCAGCGTCCTGGACCGGGTCACCCGCGAGGGCTGTGAGCACCTGCCGCTGCGGGTGGCCGGCGAGATCCGTTCCTTCGAGGCGTCGACGGCGGTCGAGGAGCGCTACCTCGTCCAGACCGACCGGTTCACGCACTTCGCGATGGCCGCGGCCGACGTCGCGCTGGACGACGCCCGCCTCGGCCAGGCCGACACCGCCGGTGAGCCGTTCTCCGTGGGCGTGGTCACCGCGGCCGGCTCGGGCGGCGGCGAGTTCGGCCAGCGGGAGCTCCAGCGGCTGTGGGGCAAGGGCAGCCGCTTCGTCGGGCCGTACCAGTCGATCGCCTGGTTCTACGCCGCCAGCACCGGCCAGATCTCCATCCGCCGCGGCTTCAAGGGCCCCTGCTCGGTGGTCGCGGCCGACGAGGCCGGCGGCCTGGACGGTCTCGCGCACGCGGCGCGGGCGGTGCGGCGCGGCACCGACGTCATCGTGGCCGGGGCGACGGAGGCGCCCCTCGCCCCGTACTCGGTGGTGTGCCAGCTCGGCTACCCGGAGCTGAGCACCGCCGACGACCCGGCGCGCGCCTACCGCCCGTTCACGGAGGCGGCCTGCGGGTTCGTGCCCGCGGAGGGCGGCGCCATGTTCGTCGTGGAGGAGGAGCGCTCGGCGCGGGAGCGGGGTGCGCGGGTGCGGGCCACCCTGGCCGGGCACGCGGCGACGTTCACCGGCGCCTCCCGGTGGACGCGGTCCCGGGAGGGGCTCGCCCAGGCGATCCGCGGCGCCCTGGACGAGGCCGGCTGCGCGCCCGAGGAGATCGACGTGGTCTTCGCCGACGCCCTCGGGGTGCCGGAGGCGGACCGCGCCGAGGCGCTGGCGATCGCCGACGCCCTCGGCGCGCACGGCCGGCGGGTGCCGGTCACCGCGCCGAAGACCGGCATCGGCCGCAGCTTCTGCGCGGCGCCCGTGCTGGACACCGCGGCGGCGGTGCTGGCGATGGAGCACGGTCTGATCCCGCCCACCCCCAACGTTTTCGACATCTGCCATGACCTCGACCTGGTGACCGAACGCGCCCGCGCCGCCGAGGTGCGGTGCGCGCTGGTCCTGGGGCGGGGGCTCATGGGCTCGAACTCGGCGCTGGTGCTGCGGCACGGCGTCGCCGACGCCTCGTGACGGGGCAACGGAGCAAAGGAGAGGAACCTCATGAGTGACCGCATCACCGTGGAAGAGCTGTCCGAGCTGATGAAGCAGGCCGCGGGCATCACCGTGGCGCCGGAGGAGCTGCAGCAGCGGTCCGGGACCGGGTTCGACGCGCTCGGCGTCGACTCGCTCGGGCTGCTGGGCATCGTGGGCGAGCTGGAGAACCGTTACGGCGCGCCGCTGCCGCCCGACGCGGAACGCTGCAAGACGCCCCGGCAGTTCCTCGACCTCGTCAACAGCGCCCTCCCGGCAGGAGCCTGACATGGCCGGACACACGCAGAACGAGATCGTCATCGCCGCGCCGCTGGACCTGGTCTGGGACATGACCAACGACGTGGCGAACTGGCCCCGGCTGTTCAGCGAGTACGCCTCCGCGGAGATCCTGTCGCAGGAGGGGAACAGGACCACCTTCCGGCTGACCATGCACCCCGACGAGAACGGCACCGTGTGGAGCTGGGTCTCGGAGCGGGAGCCGGACCGCGACACCCTCAGCGTGAAGGCCCGCCGCGTCGAGACGGGTCCCTTCGCGTACATGAACATCCGGTGGCAGTACGCGGAGGTCCCCCAGGGCACCCGGATGGTGTGGACGCAGGACTTCGAGATGAGGCCCGACGCCCCGGTCGACGACGCCTGGATGACCGACAACATCAACCGCAACTCCAAGGTCCAGCTGGCCCTGATCCGGGACCGCATCGAGAAGGCCGCCGCGGACCGCGGGTCCGTGCCGTCCGTGACCGACTGAGCCGGAAGCCGCAAGGAGGACAGGAACATGCATCAGGCCCTGATCGTGGCCCGGATGGCTCCCGGGTCGGCGCCGGACATCGCCAAGCTGTTCGAGGAGTCGGACCGTGGAGAGCTGCCCCACCTGGTGGGGGTGGACCGGCGCAGCCTCTTCCAGTTCGGTGATGTGTACATGCACCTCATCGAGTCGGAGCAGGACCCCGGCCCGGCCATCGCCAAGGTGGCCGGACATCCGCGGTTCCGGGACATCAGCGAGCGGCTGTCGGCGTACGTCAGCGCGTACGACCCCGAGACCTGGCGGTCGCCCAAGGACGCCATGGCGCACTGCTTCTACCGCTGGGAACGGGACTCCGCCGGCTGAGGACGCTCCTCGACCGGCCACCGGTCGCCGGGGCCGCGCGGGGGGGCGCCCCCGCGGCCGGTGGGTTTCCCCCGGGGGGTCCCGGGGGGGGGAACGGGGGACGGGGGAGGCGCACGCGGGGGCGG
>NZ_JBIVJP010000033.1:57229-99813 GCF_044750285.1 Streptomyces sp. NPDC088812
CGGCCGGCCTCGGTGCGCCCTCGCCCCCCCGGGCGGGGCGGGCCCCCCCCGCGGCCCTGGGCCCCCGGCTCCGCCCCGGGGGCCCGGGCGCCGGGGGGCGGCGCCCCCCCCGCGACCGGTGGTTTGCCCCGAGGGTCTCCCGGGGTGCTCAGCGGGGGACGGTGCAGTCGAACGCGTGCAGGTAGGGGTTGACCGGCCGGACGTCGCCGACGACCAGCCCGGCGTCGGCCAGCCGTGCGGTCATGGACGCGGTGGTGTGCTTGGCCCCGCCGACGTTGAGGAGCAGCAGCAGGTCCATGGCGGTGCTGAACCGCATCGAGGGCGTGTCGTCGACGAGGTTCTCGATGACCACGACCCGGGTGCCGGGCCCGCCCGCCCCGATGACGTTGCGCAGGGTGCGGGCCGTGCTGTCGTCGTCCCACTCCAGGATGTTCTTGATGACGTAGACGTCCGCCCGGACCGGGACGGCGGCGCGGCAGTCGCCGGGCACGATGGTCATCCGGTCCGCGAGCGCGCCGCCCGGGCGCAGCCGCGGGTCGGCGTTCTCGACCACGCGCGGAAGGTCGAGCAGGGTGCCGCGCAGGGACGGGTACTTCTCCAGCAGGCTCGCCACCACGTGCCCCTGGCCGCCGCCGATGTCGGCGACCGACGCGCAGCCCGACAGGTCGAGGAAGCGCGCGACGTCCTCGGCGGACTGCCGGCTGGAGGTCGTCATGGCCCGGTTGAAGACCTCGGCCGACTCGGGAGCGTCCTCGTTGAGGTAGGTGAAGAACTCCCTGCCGTACAGGTCCTCGACGACGTTGCGGCCGGTGCGGACCGCCTCGTCGAGCTTCGGCCACGCGTCCCACGTCCACGGCTCGGTGCACCACAGGGTGATGTAGCGCAGGCTGTGCGGGTCGTCCTCGCGCAGCAGCCGGGACATCTCGGTGTGGGCGAACCGGCCGTCCGGCTGCTCGGCGAAGACGCCGTAGCAGGACAGGGCCCGCAACAGGCGCCGCAGCGGGCGGGGTTCGGTCTTCACCGCCGCGGCGAGGTCGTCCACGGCCACGGGGCCGTCCCCGAGGGCGTCGGCGACGCCCAGCCGGGCGGCGGCGCGCAGGGCGGCGGCACACGCCGCCCCGAACGCCAGCTCCCTCAGTCGCATGGACGGTGGTGGGGCAGTCTCAGCGGTCGTCATGTGCCGCCTTCCTTCCTTCTCGGTTCCACCTTCTCGGTCGCGCGGCCGGCCCGGTCCGGCCGGTCAGCACAGTCCCGCGGGCCGGGAGGCCCGGCAGGAGTTGCGTTCGAAGGTGTTGTCCTTGCCGCCGGTGTCGGTGTCGACGAGGTCCGCCGGGGAGTTGCCGCTCAGCACGTTGTCGCTGATCCGGTTCCGCTCGCTGGGGGTGCCGACGAAGCTCTTGAAGATGACGATGCCGCCGGACAGCGGGGAGGCGCCGGCGTTGTCCCGGACGGTGTTGCGGGTCACCACGGTGTCGTCGACGCCGGTCAGGACGATCCCGGAGCCCTGGAGGGCGTCCAGCCGGGCCGTCTTCGGACACGACTTGTTGTTCCGCTCGACGCGGTTGCCGCTGACGGTCACGACGCCGGCCTTCGGCTTGTTCTCGTCGCCGACGACGAAGACCCCCGCGCAGTTGCCGGTGATGCGGTTGTGCTCGACGGTGACGTTGCGCAGGCGGCGGACCGTGACGCCGATCCGGTTGCCCTCCAGCCGGTTGCGGTCGACGACGGTTCCCCCGGTGTTCGCGGCGCCTTCCTCGGACGTGACGGTGTTGGCGAGGAACAGGCCCGCGTCGCCGTTCTCCCGGGCGGTGTTGGCGCGGAAGACGCTGCGGCGGGAGTGCTCCTCGGCGATGCCCCAGACGCCGTTCTTCGCCGCGAGCACGTTCCGCACGGTCAGTCGGTCGGTCCACGCGGCCGACACGCCGGTCCTGGCGAAGCCGGTCACCGTCAGGGAGGTGATGGTGACGCCCTCCAGACGGCGGTCCTTCGTCCCCTCCACGCAGATGCCGTTGCCGGCCTCGGCGCAGCCGGCCGCGGCCTTCCCGGTGCCCTTGCCGGCGTCCTTCCCAGCGGCCTTTCCGGCATCCTTCCCGGCCGCCTTCTTCGGGTCGGCCGGACGGGTCGCGGTCTGGCGCGTGGCGGCCTGCTGGTCGGCCGTCTGGGGGGTACCGGCCGGCTGGGTGGTGCCGGCTGCCGGCTGGGTGGTGCCGGCTGCCGTCTGGGGGGTGCCGGCCGTCTGAGTGGTGCCGGCGGCCGGCTGGGTGGTGCTCGCCGGCCGGGTGGCCGGTTCGAGCACCACGCCGCGCCCCACGCCGCGCAGCGTGAGTCCCGGTGTGGTCACCCTGACGGACTCGCGGTAGGTGCCAGGGGTCACGAGCACGGTGTCGCCCGGTGCGGCGGCGTCCACCGCCTTCTGGATCGACTGCCCCGGGTGGACCACGAGGGTCGCGTGGCCGGACACGGGCGGAGCGGCGCCGAGGCCCGCTCCGACGACCGCCGCGGTGCACGCCAGGTACGCGATATGGCATTTAGTCATATTCCGCACCATATGACCGTATGGTCTGCGGGTGGGCGGGATCGACCATCCGACGGCGTGTCACACGCGGGCCCGCCGGGCCCTCCCGGCGACCGCCCTCACACCGCCGCTCCGGCGACCGCCTCCACCCCCTCCCCGGAGACCCCGGAGACCGTCCCGGCCACCGCCTCCTCGGCCGCCGCCTCCGGTCGCTCGAACTGCGTCCGGTACAGCTCCGCGTACCGCCCGCCCGCCGCCAGCAGTTCCTGGTGCGTGCCGCGTTCGACGATCCGGCCTGACTCGACGACCAGGATCAGATCGGCGGACCGCACGGTCGACAGGCGGTGGGCGATGACCACGGCGGTGCGCCCGGCCAGGGCCTCGGCGAGCGCCTCCTGGACGGCCGCCTCGGAGGTGTTGTCGAGGTGGGCGGTCGCCTCGTCGAGGATGACCACGCGCTGGCGGGCCAGCAGCAGCCGGGCGATGGTCATGCGCTGGCGCTCGCCGCCGGAGAGGCGGTAGCCGCGCTCGCCGACGACCGTGTCGAGGCCGTCGGGCAGGGAGCGGACCAGGTCGTCGAGACGGGCGCGGCGCAACGCGTCCCACAGTTCGTCCTCGGCTGCTTCGGGCCGGGCGAGGAGGAGGTTGTCGCGGACGGTGTCGTGGAAGAGGTGGCCGTCCTGGGTGACCATGCCCAGCGTCTCGCGCAGGGACCGCGCGCTCAGGTCGCGTACGTCGACCCCGCCGACGCGGACGGCACCGGCGTCGACGTCGTACAGGCGCGGCAGGAGCTGGGCGATGGTCGACTTGCCGGCGCCGGAGGAGCCGACGAGGGCGACGGTGTGGCCGGGTTCGGCGCGGAAGGACACGCCGTGCAGGACCTCGGCGCCCCCGCGGGTGTCGAGGGCGGCGACCTCCTCCAGGGAGGCGAGGGAGACCTTGTCGGCGGACGGGTAGCCGAAGCGGACGTCCTCGAAGACGACGGAGACCGGCCCCTCGGGCACCTCGCGGGCGTCCGGCTTCTCCTCGATGAGCGGCTTCAGGTCGAGCACCTCGAAGACGCGCTCGAAGCTGACCAGGGCGCTCATCACCTCCACGCGCGCCCCGGCGAGGGCGGTGAGGGGGGCGTACAGGCGGGTCAGCAGGAGGGCGAGGGCCACGACGGCGCCGGCGTCCAGGGCGCCGTCCAGGGCGAGCCGGCCGCCGAGGCCGTAGACGAGGGCGAGGGCCAGGGCGGAGACGAGGGTGAGGGCGGTGATGAACAGCGACTGGGCCGTCGCCGTGCGCACGCCGATGTCCCTCACGAGCGCGGCGCGCGCCGCGAACTGCGCCGACTCCTGCTCGGGGCGGCCGAAGAGCTTGACCAGGGTGGCGCCGGGCGCGGAGAAGCGCTCGGTCATCCGGGTGCCCATCGCCGCGTTGAGCTCGGCCGCCTCCCGCTGCATGTCGGCCATCCGCCGGCCCATCCGCCGGGCGGGGATCACGAACACCGGCAGCAGGGCCAGGGCGAGCAGGGTGATCTGCCAGGACAGGGTGAGCATCACGGCGAGGGCGAGCAGCAGGGTGACCAGGTTGCCGACCACCTGGGACAGGGTGTTGCTGAAGGCGCGCTGGGCGCCGATCACGTCGTTGTTGAGCCGGGAGACGAGCGCTCCCGTGCGCGTGCGGGTGAAGAACGCGACCGGCATCCGCTGCACATGGTCGAAGACGGCCGTGCGCAGATCGAGGATGAGCCCCTCCCCCAGCGTCGCCGAGAGTTTCCTGCCGAGGACGGCGAGCACCGCCTCCAGCACCGCGAGGAGCGCGATGAGCAGGGCCAGCCGGACGACGGTGCCGGCGTCACCGTGCGACACGATCGCGTCGACGATGCGCCCCGCGAGGACGGGGGTGGCGACGGCGAGCAGCGCGGTCACCGTCCCGAGCAGCACGAACAGGGCGATGCGGCGGCGGTGCGGGCGGGCGAAGGCGCCGATGCGGCGCAGCGTCGCGCGGTCGAAGGGGCGGCGTTCGTGGCGGGCGTTCATGACGCCGTACAGCTGCGTCCAGGCAGTGGTCTCCATGCTCATGCTGACGAACCTAGAACCTCAAGCATCGTTGAGGTCAACCTGGCGATGTCTCCTCCCCGGCCACCGTCCACACCACGGTCACCGCGCGTTGACGTGGTGCGGAGAACCTCTCCAGGTGTGACCGCGACACCGCTCTCCCCGGCGCCCGCCCCCCGGAGCCGTCTCCCGCGGCGGCCGACCGCGCGCGGACTGCGCCGGACCCTGTGTCTGCTGCCCCTCGTCCTGGTCGGGGTCGTCGCGGTGCGGCACCGGTCCGTGCTCGCCGAGGGCGTCGCCCAGCTGCGCACGGCCGAGTGGCCCTGGCTGCTGGCCGCGGCCGGGGCGACCTGTCTGACCTGGGTGGCGGCGGCCGTCACCCGGCAGGGCGCGGTCGTCCAGCGGCTGCCCGCGCTGCGGCTGCTGGCCACGCAGTTCGCGGCGGGCGCCGCCAACCATCTGCTGCCGACCGGGCTCGGCGCGAGCGCGGTCAACCTGCGGTTCATGGCCGTGTGCGGGGTGCCGCTGGCCCGTTCCTCGGCGGCCCTGGCGCTGTACCTGCTGGCGGAGGGCGTCGCCCGGGTGGGTCTGCTGGCCGCGCTGCTGCTCGCCTTCCCCGGCGCGCTCCGGCTCGGCCCCCTGCTCCCGGAGGGGGCGCTCGGCCCGCTCCTGGCGGTGCTCGGCGCGGCCGCGCCGGTGGCGGCGGGCGCGCTCGTCCTCGTACGGCGGCTGCGGTCGGCCGTGTGGGCGTTCCTGCGCACGGCGCTGGGCGAGGCGCGTTCGGTGCACGCCCGTCCGGCGCGGGCCCTGGCGCTGTGGGGCGGTTCCCTCGCGTTCCCGGCGCTCCAGGCGGCCGGACTGGCGGCGGTGGGGCGGGCCCTGGGGCTGCCGGTGCCCGCGACGCACATGGCGGTGGCGTACCTGGCGGCCACGGTGGCGGTGGCGCTCGTCCCCACGCCCGGCGGGATCGGCTCGGTCGAGGCGGCGCTGGTCGTGGCGCTGGTGGCGGTGGGCGGCCCCGTCGCGGTCGCCACGGCCGTGGTCCTCGCCTTCCGCATCGTCACCGTCTGGCTGCCGCTGCTGCCGGGGGCGCTGACCCTCGGGGCGCTGGTACGGCTGAAGGTGATCTGACCGGCGGCCGTCGCGGCCGTCTCGGCCGTCCCGGCTGACGACGGGCGCCGTATCGCCGTACCCCGTACCGCCGCGCGGCCCCTCCCCCCTCCCCAGAACTGATTATCTGTCAACTTTTGTCAGGTAAAGGGTCGTTGGTGAGATCTCAAACGGAGTGTGAGGCGCCACGGCCGCCTCTATAGTGACCGCCGACCGACGCGATCTCCCCTTTCCGCTCCGGCCTCCGCCCCGAGGAGGGCTGTTGTTACTCCACCCTGCCGTCCTGTCCGTTCCCCGGCCCGGGACGAGCGGCTGATGGCCAGAGACGGAGCACGCCCCGCCTACGATCCGGCCGGGCACGACGACGAGCTGCGCGCCGCCCTCCAGGAAGTACGCACGGGGCGCTGGCTGTCGATGCGCACCCTGCTGACGCGCACCACGGCGTGGGAGCCGTGGACCCGGCGCACCCAGGTGCTGGGGGCGGCGGCGGCCGGGACCGACGTGGTCCGGGCCTGGCTCGCCGAGGAGCCGGACAGCGTGCCGGCCGCGGTCATGCGGGCCCGGGTCGCCGTCGAACGGGCGCTGCGGGCGCACCGCGAGCGCCACCGCCGCACCCACGAGCTGTGGATCGAGGCCTGGGACGTGAGCCAGTCGGCCGCCCGGGCCACCCCGCCGGACCCGGTGCCGTGGGTGTGCCTGCTGGCACTGGCCCAGCTGGACCGCGAGCAGCTGTGGGAGGAACACCGGGCGAAGCCCCCGGAGCCGACCTGGCCGGCGGGCCCGTGGGGCCTGCTGGCCGAAGCCGTCGGGCGCGACCCGCACAACCGCGAGGCCCACCACCGCATGCTGCAGTTCCTGTACGCGCGGGCGGCGTCCGGACGGCTGGCGGAGGCCTCCGGTTTCGCGCACCTGACCGCCGAGCAGGCCCCGCCGGGCTCCGCCCTGCACCTGTTGCCGCTGTACGTCCGCGTGGAGCGCTACCGGCGCGGTGACGGGCGGGGCGCCGCCCTCGACCTGCACTGGGTGGGCGAGGACGCCACTCGCGAGGCACTGCGCGCGGACGCCTCGTGGTTCGGGCAGGCGGACGCCGCGGAGCGTTCCCCGCTCGACCTCAACCACCTGGCCCACGCCCTGTGGGGGGCGCTGCGCTTCACCGACGCCGCCCGGGTGTTCGACGCGATCGGCCCGTACTGCACCCCCCTGCCCTGGGCCCACCGCGTCACGGTCCCGGGCGACCCGGGGCAGGCGGTGCAGGTGTTCCTCCAGGCCCGCGCGCGCAGCCGCACGGCGGCGCGCGGCCGGGGCCCCGCCGCCGGCTGAGCCGTACGGCTCCCGGGCCGTCCCCTTTCCCCTATCCGACCTCGGAGGTCCCCGTATGTCCCGCACCCCGGAGCCACCGGCTCCGACCGCCGTCCCGCGCCCCGACGAGGAGCAGCGGCTGCGCGAGCTCGGCTACCGGCCGGTGCTGGCCCGCCGTATGGGCGGCTTCGGCAACTTCGCGATCAGCTTCTCCGTCATCTCCATCCTGTCCGGCTGCATGACCCTGTACGGCTTCGGCATGGGCGCGGGCGGCCCCGCCGTGATGCTGTGGGGCTGGGCCGGCGTCGGCCTGTTCGTGCTGTGCGTGGGGCTGGCGCTGGCGGAGGTGACCAGCGCGTACCCGACGTCGGGCGCCCTGTACTACATGGCCGACCGGCTCGGCGGGCGCCGCTGGGGCTGGTACACGGGCTGGCTGAACCTGCTCGGCCTGCTCGGCGCGATCGCGGGCATCGACTACGGCGCCGCCCTGTTCGCGGGGGCCTTCGCCAACCTCCAGTGGGGCTTCGAGCCGACGCCGGGGAAGACGATGCTGATCTTCGTGGCGATCCTGCTGCTGCACGCCGTGCTGAACCTGTTCGGGGTCCGGCTGGTCAGCGTCCTGAACTCGATATCGGTGTGGTGGCACCTGGCGGGCGTGGGGCTCATCGTCGGCGCGCTGGCGATCGTGCCCGACCACCACCGGTCGCCGTCCTTCGTCTTCGGCGAGTTCGTCGACGGCACCGGCTGGGACAACCCGGTGTACGTGGCGGCGATCGGTCTGCTGCTCGCCCAGTACACGTTCTCCGGCTACGACGCCTCCGCGCATCTGTCGGAGGAGACCGCCAACGCGTCGGTGTCGGCGGCGCGCGGCATCGTCCGGTCGATCTGGGTGTCCTGGATCGCGGGCTTCGTCCTCCTCGCGGGCCTCACCTTCGCCATCCAGGACTACGCCGCCACCCGGGACACCGCCACCGGCGTACCGCCCGCCCAGATCCTGCTCGACGGCCTCGGTGCCGACGGCGCGAGCGCGCTGCTGCTGGTCGTGATCGTCGCCCAGCTGTTCTGCGGCAACGCCGAGGTCGCCGCGGCCAGCCGCATGGTGTTCGCGTTCAGCCGGGACCGCGCCCTGCCGGGCTCCCACCTGTGGCGCAGGGTCAGCGCCCGCACCCAGACCCCGGTCGCCGCCGTGTGGCTGTCGGTCGCGGTCGCCTGCGTCCTCGCGCTGCCGTCGCTGTACTCGGCGACGGCGTACGGCGCGGTCACCGCCATCAACGTCATCGGCATCACGCCGGCGTACGCCATTCCGGTGCTGCTGCGGCTGCGCGCGGGGGACCGTTTCCGGCCGGGTCCGTGGCACCTGGGCCGGTGGAGCAGGCCGATCGGCTGGACGGCCGTGGTGTGGGTGGCGTGTGTGACGGTGCTGTTCTGCCTGCCGCAGTCCTCTCCGGTGACCGTGGACACGATGAACTACGCCTCCGTCGCCCTCGCCGCCGTGCTGGTCCTGGCCACGGTGTGGTGGTTCGTGGCCCGCCGTTCGTACGGAACGCCCGCCACGGCCGCGTACGGCTCGGACCGGGAGCAGGCCGAACTGGCCGAAGGCATCGTCTGAGCGCACCGGCCGCCTGCGAACTGCCGTGCCGGATACGGCAGGATGTGCGGTCGCGCCCGTTCCCGGACGGGCGCGACCGCGACATTGCAGAAAAGCGAGCAAGCGAGCAGGTGACGACGTGACGACACTTCACATCCGGCCGTCCACGGCCCGGACGGACGCCCCGGCGGGTGGCCCCTCCGCCGCGGAGCGACTTCCCGGAGGCGGCCGGTGAACCGCGCGCTGACGCTCGACGACTGCGTCCTCGCCGGCATCGCCCTGGCGGCGGGCCTGCTGGTGGCGTTCCTCTCCCGCACGCTGCTGCGCTGGCTGGCGGGGCACGCCAAGCGCACCCGCTGGAGCGGCGACGACGTGATCGTGGACGCGCTGCGCACGGTGGTGCCGTGGGCGGCGATCGCGGGCGGCGGGGCCGCCGCCGCGGCGGTGCTGCCGCTGATCCGGGCGGTGCAGCACACCGTCAACCAGTGCCTCACCGTGCTGCTCATCTTCGTCGTGACGGTGTCGGCGGCCCGGGTCGTCGCCGGACTGGTGCAGTCGGTCACCTCCTCCCGCTCCGGCGTCGCCGGATCCGCGACGATCTTCGTCAACATCACCCGGGTGCTGGTCCTGGCCATCGGCTTCCTGGTGGTGCTCCAGACCCTCGGCATCTCCATAGCGCCGATGCTCACCGCCCTCGGCGTCGGCGGTCTGGCGGTCGCGCTCGCCCTCCAGGACACCCTCGCCAACCTCTTCGCGGGCATCCACATCCTGGCCTCCAAGACGGTCCAGCCCGGCGACTACATCAAGCTGAGCAGCGGCGAGGAGGGCTACGTCGAGGACATCAACTGGCGCCAGACGACCGTCCGCAACCTCTCCAACAACCTGGTCGTCATCCCCAACGGGGAGCTCGCCAAGACGAACATGACCAACTTCATGCGTCCCGAGCAGCAGCTGACGATCCTGGTGCAGGTGGGCGTCGCCTACGACAGCGACCTGGAGCACGTGGAGCGGGTGACGAAGGAGGTCGTCACCGAGGTGATGACGGAGATCACCGGCGCGGTCCCGGACCACGAGCCCGCGGTGCGCTTCCACACCTTCGGCGACTCCCGGATCGGCTTCACCGTCATCCTCGGCGTCGGCGAGTTCAGCGACCAGTACCGGATCAAGCACGAGTTCATCAAGCGCCTGCACCGGCGCTACCGCGCGGAGGGCATCCGCATCCCGGCACCCGCGCGCACCGTGTCGCTCCAGCAGGGTGCGGTGGTCATCCCGCAGCAGCGCACGGGCGGCACGGGCGACGGCATCGCGCCGGACGCCGGGCTGGGCGGCGGCCGGCCGCTCTGAGGAGCGGGGACACCACCGGCCTGGTGGTGGTCGGCCGCTCTCGTAGGCGGGGGACACCGGCCTGGGGTGGTCAGCCGTGGTCGGCGGGGACACCGGCCTGGCGGTAGTCGGCCGTGGTCGGCGGGGACACCGGCCCGGGGAGCAGGCGGCCGCTCCGAGGAGCGGGGACGCCGGTCGTGCCGCCGTATCCTCGACAGCGGTATGGCCTCTTCCCCGCGGCACCCGTCCCCCGACCCGTCCGGCCACGCGCTCGACCGGCGGCTGGACGACATCGCCCGCCATCCGTTCCGGGCGCGGTTCCGGCTGCGCGGGCGGGACCGGGCCACCGCCGAACAGCACGGGCCCGCCACGCTGCGGTGGCACGCCTACGACCTGATCGCCCGGCGGCTGGCCCCGGCCGAGCCCCGCAAGGACGGCCGGCAGACCCCGTACCGCGGTCATCCCGTGTTCGTCGCGCAGCACGCCACCGCGACCTGCTGCCGGCGCTGTCTCGAGCGGTGGCACGGCATCCCCGCGGGGCGGGAGCTGAGCCGTGCCGAGCACACGTACGTCGTACGGGTGATCTGCCGGTGGATCGAGCGGGAGCTGGCGGGCGGAGAGTCCTCCGCCCGCCCCGGCCCGCCCTGAGCCCGGCCGACCGACTGCCCCGGCGGACCGGGCGCGCCGGGGCACACCGGGCGTGCCGGGCACACCAAGCACATCGGGCGCGTGGCTCGCCCCGGACCCGCCGCGTCACAGGGTCGCCGAGTTGTCGTGGTAGTGCCCGCCGCCGCGGCGGTGCGGGGTGAGGGCTGGGGTCGCCGGGGTGACCGTCCAGTCCGGGTGGCCGGGCATCCGCGGGGTCGTGGTGCCGTACAGCCAGTCCCGCAGGAAACCGGTCACGTCCCGGCCCGCTACCCGGGAGGCGACGGCGATGTAGTCGTCGGTCGACGCCGAGGAGTCCCGGTACCGCGCCAGGAAGGCCCGCTCGACCGCGCGGAACGCCTCCTCGCCGACCCGCTGCCGCAGGGCGTACAGGACGAGGACGCCGCCGAGGTAGCGCTGGCCGTCGAAGAGGTTCGCCGCGTTCGGCGCGGCCACCGGGCCGGAGTCGCGCCGCCACTGGTCGCCGCGCGCGTAGGTGTCCTTCATCCGCGCCTCCAGCCCGGTCAGCCCCAGCGAGTCGGGCCAGCCGCGCCCGTAGCGGTACAGCAGCCCGTAGAAGTCGGCGTGGCCCTCGTTCAGCCACAGGTCGGCCCAGGTCGCGGGAGTGACGCTGTTGCCGAAGTAGGAGTGGACCAGCTCGTGCATCAGATGCGCGCCGATCCGCTGCTCCGGCTGGAGGAGGAAGCCCGGCTTGTAGACGGTCAGGGTCTGGGTCTCCAGGCCGGTGAAGTCGAAGGCGCCGGGGTCGTCGGAGTTGCACGGCAGCAGGCCGTACGTCTCGAAGGGGTACGCGCCGAGCCGCTCCTCGATCCACTCCACCAGGCCCGGGGTGAGGGCCAGCGCCGGTTCGAGCGCCTCGGCCCGCGCCACCGGCACGACGTCCCGCAGCGGCAGCCCGTGCGGTCCCCGCCGCTCCTTGACGACGTACTCCCCGACCGTGATCTGCACCAGCTCCGTGGCCATCGGGGACCGGGAGCGGTACGTGTACGCCGTACGGCCGCCCGGCAGGCCCTCCGTGCGGACGAGGACACCGCTCGCCACGCCCCGCAGACCGGCGGGCACGGTGAGCCGGAAGGAGAAGTGCGCCTTGTCGCCGGGGTGGTCGTTGCAGGGGAAGACGGTGTGGGCGGAGCGCGGCTGGCAGGCCACCGCGAAGCCGTCCGGCGTGGCGACCCAGCCGGTGTGCGGAAGCGCGCGGCGCGGGTCCGCCGTGTACTCCACCCGCACGGCGAGCCGGGCGCCGGCGGGCAGCGTCCGCGCGGGCGTGACGCGCAGCTTCTCGTCCGCCTGCTCGTGCGCCGCCGGGCGGCCGGCGACCCGGACGGAGCGGATGTCCAGGCCGAGGGCGTCCAGGGAGAACCGGGTCAGGGCCCGGGTGGTGCGCAGCGCCAGTGTCGCGGAGCCCTCGACCAGGCCGGTCGTGGCGTCGTGACGGAGGTCGAGGTGGTAGGCGAGGACGCGGTAGCCGCCGTTGCCGAGGGCCGGGAAGACGGGGTCGCCGAGGCTCTCCGGGCCCTCGACACCGCCCGCGGGCCCCTCTCCGGCGCTGCCCGCCGTCGCCGCAGACGCCGTGCCTTGCCCGGTCAGGGCCGCGGCGGTGCCGATCAGGGCGGCCGCGGGGGCCGTCACTCTGGTGCGATATCTCATGGTCCGCTTTCGCTCGGGCGGCCGGGGCGCCGGGCGGGCCGTCGTCGGTGGATGCCCTGGAGGCGGTGCCGATCCGCCTCCTCGTCCACAGGATCGGCCCCCGAGGCCGCCCCGGCAGCCGGAGGACCGCGGGGCGGATGTGAGCCAACCCCTGTCGAGACGGGCCCGGTCACGAGATATCTTGATGTCGAGCAATGTTGCAGACGTGGAGCGGAGCACCCGGTGACTGACTCGACCATCATCTACACACACACTGACGAGGCCCCGGCCCTGGCGACGTATTCCTTCCTGCCGGTGGTCCAGGCGTACGCCTCGCAGGCCGGTGTCGCCGTGGAGACCCGGGACATCTCGCTGGCCGGGCGGATCATCGCCGTGTTCCCGGAGTACCTGACCGAGGACCAGCGCATCCCGGACGCGCTGACGGAGCTGGGCGAGCTCGCCAAGACGCCCGAGGCCAACATCATCAAGCTGCCGAACATCTCGGCGTCGATCCCGCAGCTGAAGGCCGCGGTCGCCGAGCTGCGCGAGCAGGGCTACGCGCTGCCGGACTACCCGGACGAGCCGAAGACCGACGAGGAGCGCGAGATCCGCGCCCGCTACGACAAGATCAAGGGCTCCGCCGTCAACCCGGTCCTGCGCGAGGGCAACTCCGACCGCCGCGCCCCCGCGTCGGTCAAGAACTACGCCAAGACCCACCCGCACCGCATGGGCGCCTGGTCCTCGGACTCCAGGACCGAGGTCGCGACCATGGGCGAGAACGACTTCCGCTCCACCGAGAAGTCCGCCGTGATCTCCGAGGCGGGCTCGCTGCGGATCGAGCTGGTCGGCGAGGACGGCTCCACCACGGTGCTGCGCGAGTCGGTACCGGTCCTCGCGGGCGAGGTCGTCGACGCCTCCGTGATGCGCGTCGCCGCGCTGCGCGAGTTCCTGGCCGCCCAGGTCGCCCGGGCCAAGGCCGAGGGCGTGCTGTTCTCCGTGCACCTGAAGGCGACGATGATGAAGGTCTCCGACCCGATCGTCTTCGGTCACGTGGTGCGCGCGTTCTTCCCGAAGACCTTCGAGCAGTACGGCGCGACGCTGGCCGCGGCCGGCCTCTCCCCCAACGACGGTCTCGGCGGCATCCTCAAGGGCCTGGAGTCCCTGCCCGAGGGCGACGCGATCAAGGCCTCCTTCGACGCCGAGCTCGCCGAGGGCCCGGCCCTGGCGATGGTCGACTCCGACAAGGGCATCACCAACCTGCACGTGCCGTCCGACGTCATCGTCGACGCCTCGATGCCGGCCATGATCCGCACCTCCGGCCACATGTGGGGCCCCGACGGCCAGGAGGCGGACACCCTCGCGGTGCTGCCGGACTCGTCCTACTCCGGCGTCTACCAGGCCGTCGTCGAGGACTGCAAGGCCAACGGCGCCTACGACCCGTCGACGATGGGCTCCGTCCCGAACGTCGGCCTCATGGCGCAGAAGGCCGAGGAGTACGGCTCCCACGACAAGACCTTCGAGATCCCGGCCGCGGGCACCGTCCGCCTGGTCGACCAGGCCGGCGACGTCGTGATCGAGCAGCCGGTCTCCGAGGGCGACATCTTCCGCGCCTGCCAGACCAAGGACGACCCGATCCGCGACTGGGTCAAGCTGGCCGTCACCCGCGCCCGCGCCACCGGCGACCCGGCGGTCTTCTGGCTGGACGCCACCCGCGCCCACGACGCCAACCTGATCGCCAAGGTCGAGGCCTACCTGCCGGAGCACGACACCGAGGGCCTGGACATCCGCGTCCTCGCCCCCGTCGAGGCGACCAAGCTGTCCGTGGAGCGCATCCGCCGCGGCGAGAACACCATCTCCGTCACCGGCAACGTGCTGCGCGACTACCTGACCGACCTCTTCCCGATCCTGGAGCTGGGCACCAGCGCCAAGATGCTGTCGGTCGTCCCGCTGATGGCGGGCGGCGGCCTGTTCGAGACGGGCGCCGGCGGCTCCGCGCCGAAGCACGTCCAGCAGCTGGTCAAGGAGAACTACCTGCGCTGGGACTCCCTCGGTGAGTTCTTCGCGCTCGTGCCCTCCTTCGAGCAGTACGCCACGGCCACCGGCAACACCCGCGCCCAGGTCCTCGCCGACACCCTCGACCGCGCCACGGCGACCTTCCTCAACGAGGACAAGTCCCCGACCCGTCGCGTCGGCGGCATCGACAACCGCGGCAGCCACTTCTACCTGTCCCTGTACTGGGCGCAGGAGCTGGCGCGGCAGACCGACGACGCGGACCTGGCGAAGGCCTTCGCCCCGCTCGCGGAGGCGCTCACCGCGAACGAGCAGAAGATCGTCGACGAGCTGATCGCCGCCCAGGGCAAGCCGGCCGACATCGGCGGCTACTACCAGCCCGACCCGGCCAAGGCGGCCGAGGTCATGCGCCCGTCGGCCACCTGGAACGAGACGCTCGCGTCGCTGAGCTGACGTACCGGTGACGGGCCCGCCGCCCGTCGTCCGCTCCGCCCCGGCCGGGATTCCCGCGTCCGGGGCGGAGGTGCGTCAGGCGCCGGGCGGACGGGTGCCGCGGCGGGGCGACGGCTGCCGCGGCGCGCCGTGCGGCGCTCGTCCGGGTCACTTCCCGGGGGAGCAGGGGGCGCAGCAGGAGGGGGCGGGTTCGACGCAGACGGTGACGGTGTCGGCGTTGTTCGTGAGGTCGGGGTCCTTCTCGTTGCCGACGGCGGTGGCGGTGTTGGTGATCCGGCCGGCCCTGGTGGCCTTGCCCCGCAGCACGAGGGTGGCGCCGGCGCCGTCGGCGAGGTCGCCCACGGCCCACCGTCCGGTGCCCGCGTCGTAGCCGCCGGTCGTGCCGTCGGCGGACAGGAAGACGAGGCCGGCCGGGAGCCGGTCGGTCACGGTGACGCCGGTGGCACCGTTCGGGCCGGTGTTGCGGACGGTGACGCGGTAGGTCACCGTCTGGCCGACGGTGACGGTGGTCGCGTCGGCAGCCTTCACCACGGCCAGGTCGGCGGCCGGCCTGACCTGCGTGACCGCCTCGTCGGAGGTGGACTGCAACGGCTGCGGCCGGTCACCGAGCCGGTTCTCGTAGGAGGCCGTGGCGGTGTTCCTGATCTGCTTGCCGCCGCTGGCCCGGTCGATGACGACCCGGTACTCCACGGTGGTCCCGGCGGCCAGGGTGTCGGTGTTGGGCAGGCTCCCCCCTGCCACGCCGGAGGCGCCGTTGCCGAGGTGGAAGACGACCGCGTTCGCCCCGGTGTCGTAGTACGCCTGGTCGTCGCCCCGGTCGTCGGTCTTCGCTCCGGCGTTCGGGCCGTCGACGATGCGCAGGGAACCGGGCACGTACGTCGTGCCCGCCGGGACGACGTCGGTCAGGACGAGGTTCTCGGCCCCGCCGCCGCCCTCGTTCCTGGCGCTGACGCGGTAGGTGATGACATCGCCCACCTCCAGCGGCCCCGTCGGGATCGCGGTCTTGGCGAGCACCACGTGGGGGGCGGTGCCGAAGAAGATGCCGTCCAGGAGGTTGCCGATGAAGCGGTTGCCGCCGGCGGCCGAGATGGAACGGAAGGCGAAGCGCGTCAGCGTCTGACCAGCCGGGACGGTGTAGGTGCCGGTGTAGTAGCCCCAGGCGGTTTTGCCGTCGGTGAACCGCCTCTGCTCCACCGCGCGGCCTGGTGCGCCGATGTCCAGCGCCATGGTGTCGTCCCCCTCGCGGCCTCGGTGATACAGCCGCCAGTACAGCTGCGTACCAGGCGTCGTCGGCAGGTCCTGGTACAGCGTGGAGACCTGATTGGCGTTGAGCTCGGCGAACTGCGCGCCTTCGGCTGCCGGCACCCCGTTGAAGCCCGAACGCCACAACTCGATCATGTGGTCGGAAGCCGTGGTGAGCCAGCCCGGAACCCACTTGGCCGCCTGCGTCTGTGAGGCGTCCGGCAGAACCTCGTAGTTGGTCACGGAGGGTTCCTCGAAGCCGCCGTTGACCAGGGCGACCCGGAGCGGAACAGCGGAAGGTGTGGCCATGGTTCTTCCCTCGCGTCGAGACTGCTGGAACGCCCCGCCGGCCGGCCTGATGTCCTGGGTGCCGTGGCGGAGCCGAGACACCTGTAGCGCATCGCAACCAGACGAACACTCAAAGTGACGAACGGCGTCGGTCGGCCAATGTCGCGCGGCAGGTTTGCGGCCCCCACGCCCCGGTACGGCGCGCGCCACCCCGTCTCCCCCGGCAATCGACGCACCGCTCGCGGCCCGCACACCCCAGAGATCACATCCGCCCCCGCCG
The DNA here is from genome assembly GCF_044750285.1 of Streptomyces sp. NPDC088812. Lineage (NCBI taxonomy): Bacteria > Bacillati > Actinomycetota > Actinomycetes > Kitasatosporales > Streptomycetaceae > Streptomyces > Streptomyces sp. NPDC088812. Next base: position 73,672 of record NZ_JBIVJP010000033.1, read on the forward strand.
TCACGGCCGAAAGTCCCCCTCGCCTTCCACGTGCTCACCCTCTCCCAGGGTGACTTCACGGCCCTCGGATTGACACTCGACGGCACATCGCCACCAGGCGGAACGCCGGTTTCGGCAGGTGCGCGCCCACCTGCCCCGATGCGGCATTCGGGTGAATGCGTCGGGGGATATGGAGATTCCACCGGTACGCCCCCGTCCGCACTTGCATGCCGGCCGCATCGAGTACCCCCGGTGTGCCCGGTGTCGGTACGCATGATCGAACGGGTCCGCCCCGACCAGGGCTCAGCGGCCCGTGCAGCGGAGAGGGGCTGGAGCGTGTACGAAACGGGAAACCGTCCGGCGGACCACGGCGGGCGTGCCGACGTGCCGATGCCGCGGCAGCGGCGGGGAGTACGGGCAGCGTACGGTCTGGGGGGTGCTCATCGCGGCGACGCTGCTGGCGTCGTCGTTGCCGGGGAGCGCTGCCGCGGCAGCGCGGGCTACGGCGGAGCAGGCCGCGGCGGCGGTGGACACGCAGTGCATCCAGGCGGGCGACGCGGCGCTCAACCCCAGGTTCTACTGGCGCAACGTGCTGGGGGCCCGGCTGGGTGAGGGCACGATCCACGAATCGGCGTGGCCGAACCCGTTCGGCGGGCAGATCGCGCCCGGAACGACCTTCACGTTCAACTGGCGTCCGGACACCACGCGCAACCCCGTGGGGGCGCAATACCACACCCACCGGGTCAATCTGGCATCGGTCATGGCGGTGGCCGACGTGGAGTCGGTGGCCGGACCGGGCAGTCTGAGCGGGACGACGCCGAGCGCCGTGGAGACCCCGCCGCAGAAGCTGGGGAACACCGCGGTGCGGTTCCGGATCAGGCCGGGGACGGAGGGGCGCACGGCCACGCTGTCGTCGGCCGACCACAGCCTGACGACGAGGTGGCTGTTCGCCAACATCAACAACCTCTGGGAGAACACCGCGAGCATCTCGTTCGTGGTCCGCAGCCGCGTCGACCTCGGCTGCGAGAGCACTCCGATTCCCGGGTAGGGGCCGGAGCTGATCGACGCCTGAGCCGCCGCTTCCCCGACCGGCAAGCCCGCCGGCAAAGCGGCGGCTCAGGCGCGCAGCCACTCCGTGACGACCACCTCCCCGCCGGTGCGCAGGCGCAGCGCGAAGGGACCGGCGGGCGGGGCGTCGCCGGCGAAGCGGCCCATGTCGTCGGCGGTGAGGGCCGCGCCGGAGCGGGGCCCGTCCAGGACCTCGATGGCAGCGGGCTGGGGCGGCAGCAGCTGGCCCATCAGTCCGTGCGTGGTCACTTCCACGTCGACGGTCAGGCCGCCGGAGTGGAAGGTGAGCATCCGCGGCACGTCCACGGCACCCCGGACCGGGATGGCGTCGACCAGCGAGTCGAAGGTGAGTTCGGCGATCTGGGCGTCGAGGTCGTGCAGCGCGTAGGCCTCGACGGCGAGCTGGCGCAGCTCGGCCGGGACCGGGTCGAGGATGGCCGCGGCCTCGCGCAGCTCCTCCTCCAGAGCGCCGTGGTCGAACTCCTCGTCGTCGAAGGCGGCGGCGTCGGCCCTGCCGGCCGTGCCGTCGGGGCCGCCGTCCCTGTCGTCCATGTCACCCATGCCGTCGGGACCGCCGTCCGTGTCGTCCGTGTCGTCCATGTCGTCCGTGTCGTCCGTGTCGTCCGTGTCGTTCGTGCGTTCCGTGCCGTCCATACCGTTCACAGTGCTCCCCGTGCGTCGAGTCGGGCGCGCAGGCGGCGCAGACAGCGCTGGCGCATCGGTCCGATGCTGCCCACCGCGATGCCCAGTGCGGCCGACACCTCCTGGTAGCTGGGCGGCGGCGAGGAGATCAGCACCCGCAGCAGCTGCCGGCAGCGCTCACCGAGCGCCTCGAACTCCTGCCAGAGGCGGCGGACGCGCTCGCTCTGCGCGGCCGCCTCCTCGGAGTCCAGCACCGACTGCTCCGGCGTGCGGTCCTCGCTGACGCGGTCGAGCAGCTGAGGGTCGTCCGTCGGGGTCAGCCGGCGCAGGCTTTTGATCACTTTCAGGCACTCGTTGCGCGCGGTGCTCGCCAGCCAGGAACCCGCCTTGTCCGGCTCACGGATCCGGCCCAGGTGCTGGGCGAAGCGGAACCAGGCGGTCTGGTACACCTCGTGGCCGTCGGCCTCGGAGAGCCGGTGCGCGCGCACGACGGACCACACCAGCGGGCTCAGCCCCTCCACCAGCGCCTTCCAGGCCGCCGTGTCACCGTCGACGGCGGCCTGGACGAGTGCGCCGACTTCGTTACGGTCCACGGTCCCACCCCTCGTGTACGGCCTGTCATCGTACGCCGTGGCGGGTGCGGCGTCGGACCTCATGCCGGCCTCACGCCGAGGGAGCGAGCTGTGCGACCGGTGCGGGACGCCAGGTCGGCGGGCGCAGCACCGGTACGTGGGAGCCGCGCACCTCGGCGAAGTCGGCCGGGGCGGCCAGCAGTCGACGCGCCGCCGCGCGCGGGTCTCTCTCGCCGTGCGCCGTCATGTGCGCCGCCACCAGTCCCGCCACGACGGGCGTCGCGAACGACGTGCCGCTCCAGGAGGCGAGCCCCTCGAACATCACCTGGTCGGGCTTGCCCGAGCCGGCCGCCCGCTCCTCGCTGAGCACGCCGGTGTGGCGCGGCGAACGGCAGGGGCAGGGGTAGGTGAAGCCGTAGCGGCAGTCGTCGTACGTGGAGTGCTGGTAGACGTACGGGACGGGGCTGTCGAAGCCCGTGAGGGCACTGACGAGGCGCTCGCCGGGGGCGAAGACCCGCACCCAGGGGCCGTGGTTGCTGAAACAGGCGCCGAACTCGCCGTCGCCGCGCAGCGCGCCGACCGAGACGACCGCGTCGGCGTAGTCGGGCTGGGCCGCGTAGGCGGCGGGCCAGAACGGGGTGGCGCTGGCGTTGTTGCCGGCGGCCGCGACCAGCAGGGTGGGCCGGGTGCGCAGTTCCTCCATGAAGGCGGCGACGCCGAGCAGGCCGTCGACGCGGCCGTTGGACGTGCCGGCGGACAGGCTGATGATGTCGGGCCAGCCACCCTGCTCGACGGCTTCGAAGAGCTTGTCGCCGAAGTCGTCCTCGAGGACGGCGCCCGCGTCGTTGAGGGTGCCCCGCACGGTGACGTCGGTGTTCGGGGCGACGGCGGCGACCAGTCCGGCGATGAAGGTGCCGTGGCCGACGTACTGCTGGAGGACGCCGTGCTCGTCCGTCTCCTTGACCTGCGCGTCGCCGCCGGTGTGGGCGAGCGGGGGGTAGGAGCGGTGGTCGTGCATCAGGCCGGTGTCGATGACGAGGACGCCCACCGCGCCGGCGGGGTCGTGGGCGGTCTGCGCCGCGGCCGGGTTGGGCGGCTCGGTGGTGGGGACCGGCTCGTCGCCGGGGCAGGCGTTGACGGCGATGGACACCACGTGGTTGCGGCTGACGAGCCGGCGGCCCGCCCGGTTCTCGGCGCCGCGCAGAGCGCGCAGGGCCCCGGCGACGGCGCGGTCGGTCCCGCTCGCGCCCTCGCCGGGGTCGGCGACGCGGATGCGGGTGATGCCCGAGCGGTTGGCCTGCGGGCCGGCCCGGCGGACGTGGTCGGGCACGAGGTCGGGCGCCTCGGTGAAGTGGGCGCGGACGGCGTCCTCGACGACCTGGGCCTCCTCGCCGTCGCGGGCGAGGACGACGCCCTTCTCGTAGATGAACTCGGCGGAGTCGTCGGGTCCCATCGCCAAGGGGACGTCCGGCAGCGCGCGTTGGATCTGGCCGAACTGCTCGTGGAATCGCTGTGGTGCCATGGCGTGTCCTCCCCTGAGACCAGTGGTCGTCAGTCAGAGCCGCGGGGCCGTCGTCTGATACAGGTGGTGCGACGACAGCGAGGGGTGGTGCGGTTGCGATTGCACGCCCCCGCGCACGCTCCCCGGCGCACCGATCCCGTCGATGTGCCTTCCGCTTGGTACGGCCTGATACGCCGCCGACCCTGTGGGACGGACAACCGCGGCCACTACCATCCATGGAGTGACAGCGGGAAACGACACGGTTCTCGAACTGCTGCCGATGGTGTTCGCCGCCCCCAACGACGCGCTGGCGCGGGCGGAGGGCGTGCTCGACACCGATCCGACGCCGTTGCGCGCCTCCGTCGCCCATCAGGTGATCGGTATCTGGCAGCGGGACTGGGGCGACATGCGGCTCGCCCTGGACCACCTGCGGCGCGCCCGCGCGCTGGCCGCCCGCGCGGACTCCGCCGAACGCGAGGCGGACGTCCTGGCCACCCTCGGGGTGGCGCTGGTGCACGCCGGCCGCACCCGGCAGGGGCTCGCCGCGTTCGAGCGGGGCGTCGGACGCGGCACGGGCCACACCCGCGCGCGCGTGCTGTACCGGCGGGCCTACTCCTGGTGGGTGCTGGGCCACCACCGCGAGGCGCTGGAGGACGTGCGCCGGGCCGTCCCCGTGCTGCGGCAGGCGGACGACGTCATCTGGACGGCGCGCGCCCTCACCCTGCGCGCCACCGTCCATCTCGCGCTCGGGGCGATCAAGCAGGCCGACGCGGACTTCACGGCGGCCGAGGCACTGTGGGACACCACCGGGCAGGAGCACGACAAGGCGGACGCGGTGGAGAGCCGGGGCCTGGCCGCGTTCCGTTCGGGGGACGTCCCGGCGGCGCTGCGGCTGCTGGACGAGGCCGAGGAGCGGTACGCCAAGCTCGGTACCCCCACCTTCATGCTCAACATCCGGCGCTGCGAGGTCCTGATGGCGGCCGGTCTCGCGCCCGAGGCGCTGGCCGAGGCGGACGCCGCGATCGCGGTGCTGGACGGCATCGGCGGGCAGTCCACGCGCAAGGCGGAGCTGCTGCTGGCCGCGGCGCGGGCCGCGCGGCTGGCGGGCGATCCGGGGACGGCGACCGCGCGGGCGGCGCTGGCCGTACGGCTCTTCGCCGGGCAGCGGCGAACCTGGTGGGAGGCGCACGCCCAGCTGGTGCTGATCGAGGCGCGGGTCGCCACCGGACGCGGGTCGGGACGGCTGGTGGCGGACGCGGTCCGGGTGGCGGAGCGGCTGTCGGGGTTCGGGGCGCCCGCGGCGCCGGAGGCGTGGCTGCTGGCGGGCCGGATCGCGCTGGACCTGGACTGGACGGCGGACGCCGAACGGTACCTGGCGGTCGCCGCGCGCAGCCGGCGCAGCGGGCCGCCGCTGGCCCGGATGACGGGCTGGGCGGCACAGGCGCTGTGGGCGCGGGCGACCGGGTCGCAGCGGGGCGTCCTGGAGGCGTGCCGGCGCGGACTGGACGTGCTGGACGACCACCGTACGACGCTGGGCGCCTCGGAGCTGCGCGCCCGGGCGACCGCGCAGGGCGCCGAACTCGCCGCGCTGGCCCAGCAGGTGACCCTGGAGCGGGGCGGACCGCGGCAGCTGCTGGCGTGGAGCGAGCGGTGGCGGGCCACGGTGCTGTCGGCGCCGCCCACCCGCCCGCCCGCCGACCCCGCGCTGCTCAGCGGACTGACGGCGTTCCGGGAGATCGCCGCGCGCGCGGAGAGCGCGCGGATGGACGGCCGTCCGGTGCCGGCCCTGGAGCGGGAGCAGCGGCGCCTGGAGCGGGAGGTCCGCTCCCGCACCCTGCACATCCGCGGGGACGCGCCCGGCGACGGCCACCGTTTCGACGCCGGCCGGCTGCTGGAGCGGCTCGGGGCCGGGCGGCTGGTCGAACTCGCCGTCCTGGACGGGCGGGTGCAGATCCTGCTGTGCGGGGACGGACGGGTACGGCGGTTCACGGGCGGGCCGCTCGCCGAGGCCGAGCGGGAGGCCGAGCACGTCCAGGCCGCGCTGCGGCGCCTCGCCCACCCCAGGGCAGAGGGCCGGCTGCCGGTGGTGGAGGCGATGGGGCGGCGGCTGGAGGAGCTGCTGCTCGGGAAGGCCGCGGGCCGGCTGGGCTCCGGTCCGGTGGTGGTGGTACCGCCGGCGCGGCTGCACCGCGTCCCGTGGGCGCTGCTGCCGTCGCTGCGGGAGCGGGTGCTCAGCGTGTCGCCGTCGGCGAGCAGCTGGCTGCGCGCCCGGGAGACCGAGCCGCCGCCGGGCGGCCGGCACGTCCTGGTGCGCGGTCCGGGCCTGGCGACCGGCGGGGCGGAGGTGCCGGAGGTCGCCGGGCGGTACGGCAGGCCGACGGTGCTGGAGCAGGCGGACGCGCGCGTGCCGCGCGTCCTGGAGGAACTGGACGGCGCGGCGCTCGCCCACCTCGCGGCGCACGGCACCTTCCGCGCCGACAGCCCCCTGTTCTCGTCGCTGCGGATGGCCGACGGCCCGCTGATCGTCCACGACTTCGAACGCCTCGCCCGCAGCCCGTACCGCATCATCCTCTCCAGCTGCGACACCGCCCGCATGGCCTCGGTCGGCGCCGACGAACTCCTCGGTCTGGTCACGGCGTTGCTGCCGCTGGGCACGGCGGGGGTGGTGGCGAGCAGCGCGCCGGTGAACGACGAGGCGGTGGTGGTGCTGATGCTGGCCCTGCACCAGGGCCTCAGCCGCGGCCTGTCGCTGGCGGAGGCGCTGCGCGACGCCCGTGCGGCGCTGCCGGGGGACGCGTCGCACCGGGCGACGGGATGGGCGTTCACGGCGTTCGGAGCGGCGTGAGGTCCCTCGGCCTGAGGTCCCTCGGCGGGAGCCGGCCCGCCGGTCAGGCCGGCTGCCTGCGCTCCGGTTCGACCAGCCACGGCAGCGCCCGCCGGTCGCTCGCGCCGAGGCGGGTGTAGGCGCTGTACAGATGGTTGCCGACGGTGCGGACGGAGAGGGTGAGCCGCTCCGCGATCTGCCGGTTGCTCAGGCCGGCCGCCGCCAGCGTGACGATCTGCCGCTGGCGGGCGGTGAGTTCACCGAGGACGAGGCCGGACAGGGCCGGCGTGCGGGCGCCCTGGCAGCGGCGGGCCAGGGCGACGGCACGGGTGCGGGCGGTACGGGCCGCGCTGGGGTCGCGATGGGCGCGCACGGCCTGGGCGTACGCCTCCGCGGCGAACAGCAGGAAGCCGCGTTCCTCCAGTTCCCGGGCGACCTCGTCGAGGGCGGGTCCGTCGGAGCGGGCGAGCGCGTCGGCGTGGCGCGCGAGAACACCGCCGGCCGGGAGGAGGGGCAGGGCACGCTCGGGAGCGCCGAGGCGTACGGCGTCGTAGGCGGCGTAGGGATCGCCTGCGGGGCTCGTGAGACGGCGGCCGCGACCGGTGTCGGGGCGGTGCGGGGTGTCCGGGCCGTGGCGAGCGCCCGAGCCGGACAGGACACCGGGGCACGCGGCGCCGGCACCGCGCGGGACATCGGGTCCGGACGGGACACCGGGGCCCGAGGCGCCGGCACCGCACGCGACATCCGGACCGGACGGGACACCGGGGCACAAGACACCGCCGCCATGCGCGCCATCGGGACCGGACGGGACACCGGGGCCGTCCGGGACACCGGGGCCGTGTGGGGTGCCACAGCCGTACGAGACGCCGGAGCCGTGTGGGGTGCCAGAGCCGTACGGGACGCCGGAGCCGTGTGGGGTGCCAGAGCCGGATGGGGCGCCGGGGCCGGACTCCTCGCCCGACTGGAGGGCGGACAGGGCAAGTTGGCGGCGGCACTCGTCGTGGTCGGGGGCGCCGGCCAGGCCCTCTCCCGCCCAGGCGGCCGCGTCGCGCAGTTCGCCGCGCAGCCGGGCGAACCGCGCGCGGACGGCGGCGTACGGCGGCGGGACCGGCTCGCCCTCCGCCACCAGCCACTCCCCCACCGGCGTGGGCGTCGTGCGGACGTCCAGCCGGGCGATTCGGCGCGTCAGGCCGGCGGCCTCCGCCTCGAGGGCCGGGCCGAGCGGCCCCCGCGTGGCGGACAGGCGGCGGGCCCGCAGCCGGCCGGCGGCAGCGCGGAGCACGGGGCCGTGCAGGGGGTGGGCGAGGCGGACGGCCGTGTCGTCGTCGGCGTGGACCAGGCCGTCGGACTCCAGACGTTCGAGGACGTGCAGATCGAGGTCGTCGACGCGGACCGGCAGCGGCTCGGCGAAGGCGAGGCGGTCGAGCGTCTCCCGTTCGCCGGGGCAGGCGCGGGTCAGGACGGGCGCGGCGCGTTCGCGCAGGGCGGGGGTGAGGGGAAGCCGGCCGCGCCACCTCCCCTCCCCGTCCGGGGACCGGGCCAGCAGGTCCTGCTCGCGCAGCGCCTCCAGCAGGTCGCGCAGCAGGCGCAGGTCACCCCCGGACAGGTGGTGCAGGCGGTTGAGGGTGAGGGGCTCCAGGGGGACGCCGGCGGCCTCGGCCAGCAGCGTGGCGGTCTCCTCGCGGGGCAGCGGCTCCAGGGCGAGGCGGGGCAGGAGTTCGCCCGTCCGCAGCCGGGTCACGGCGCCGGGCGCGGGGGCGCCGTCCGTGACGAGGACCAGCAGGCGGGTGCGGCCCTGGACGGCCAGTTGGTGGACGAGGGCGGCGGAGGAGTCGTCGAGCAGGTGGGCGTCGTCGACCAGCAGCAGTCGTACGCCGGACAGGAGCTGGACCGCCCGGTGCAGGGTGACGCCCTCGGGCAGGAGATGGGCGAAGGCGGCGAACGCGGTGCCCCGTGTCCCCGGGGTGCCGGCCACGCGTACGCAGTCCGTGCCGCGGACCGCCTCGGCGGCCAGCCTGGTGCGGCCGCAGCCGGCCGGCCCGGTCACCACGATGCCGGGCCGGCCGGCCGCCGACGAACGCCGGACCAGCTCCCGTTCCTCCTCCCGGCCGGTGAACGTCCACGGTGCCGACGGCGACACCGACGCGGGCGGCGGCGGAGCGGACGACGCGGCCGGCGGCCGGACCGGACCGCAGCGCGGCGGGAGGAGCGTCGGGGGGACCGGCACGAGGTCCGGCGAGGAGAGCGGCCGGGGGGTGCGGGCGGCACGTACGGAAGTCGTCACATCCACAGGAGTCCGCATACTCATGCCTGATACAGGGCGACTTGAGTAGGCCCCGACTCAGGCCCCCGGACGGGTCCCCGGGGCACCCTGGAGCCCATGACCGCCCATTACTGCTCGCTCGCGCAGCAGCCGGCCCCCGCGTTCGCCCCGGGGCTGGCCGCCGAGCGGGTCGGTGCGCTCATGGGCGGACGCCGGATGTGGGTCAACGGCACCGTGCTGCACTACTACTTCTTCGACGGCGACACCGACGGATCCGTGATCCCGGTCCCCGGGTCCGCCGGCACCCGCCGGGTCTCGTGGGTCGGCGGCCGCGCACAGCGGGACGTGGTGCGCGACTGTTTCCGCGAGTGGCGGGACCTCGGCATCGGTATCGGGTTCACCGAGGTCTTCGACCGCTCGGAGGCCGAACTGCGCATAGGCTTCCAGCAGGGCGACGGCTCCTGGTCGGCCGTGGGCCGGGACGCGCTGCTGCCGGGCCTCCACGAGCGCACCATGAACTTCGGGTGGGACCTGACAGCACCCGGGGAGCGCGCGACGGCGCTGCACGAGATCGGGCACGCGCTCGGCATGCAGCACGAGCACCAGAGCCCGTTCGCCGGCATCCACTGGGACGACGAGGCCGTGTACGCCGATCTGGCGGGCCCACCCAACTTCTGGAGCCGGGACCGCACCTTCTTCAACATCCTGCGCAAGCTGGACCCGGCCGAGGTCAACGGCTCGGTGTGGGACCCGCAGTCCGTCATGGAGTACCCGTTCGCGGCGGGGCTGATCCTGGAGCCCGAGCAGTTCCGCGGGGGCGTGCACACCCCCGGCGGACTGTCCGCCCTGGACAAGGAGTTCGCGCTCCGCTGGTACCCGCCCCTGGACACACCCCGGCCGCCCGCGCTGACGCCGTTCCGTTCGGCGGCGTTGTCGCTGGGGCCGGGCGAGCAGGCCGACTTCACCGTCGAGCCGTCGGAGACCCGCGAGTACGCCGTGGGCACCTTCGGCGCGAGCGACTCCGTCGTCGTGGTCTTCGAGGAACGCGACGGCGAGCCCCGCTTCCTCGCGGGACGGGACGACGGCGGCACCGAGCACAACGCCACCATCAGGGCCCGCCTCGTCAGGGGCCGCCGCTACTTCGTCCGCGTACGCCTGTACTCCGGCTGGGGGTCGGGCGAGACGGCCGTCATGTGCTGGTGACAGCACGGCCCGCGGCCACGCGGGCACACCGACCAGTCCGGCGGCGGGGGATGGGCCGGGCGACGTCACCATCGGGGGACAGTGTCGCTAAGACACTCAGGCGACGTCGTCCGGCCCGCATTACGTCGGGCCGGGCGGACCCGGCTCGGTGATCTCGTCGACCAGCTTCAGCATGTCGTCCAGGCGCCCCCGCATCCGCTCGACGAGCAGGATGAGGCAGGCGGCGGGTAGCTGCGCGAGGTCCTCGGCGCGGGCCGACTCAAGGTCGCGGCGGGCGAAGTCGATACGGGATCGCTGGATGTCGGTGAGGACGAGGCCCGGGGTGTGGGCCTGCTCATCGGTCATGTGTGTCGCCTGTCGCTGTGCAGTGTGGGAGGTATGTGGAGGTGCAGTCATCCTTGGACGGATGGTTTCCGGTTGACAATAGGTCAATGATCACGTCATCCGAACGCGTGTTTAGCCGGTGGGGGCTTGCGTTACCGGCGCGTACTGGTTCCGCGAATGTACGGTCGGCGATACAGACAGCGGATCATGAAACGGACAGCGTGGGCGGGTGCCATCCGCCTTGCCGCCCGACCCCGACTGGGTACTCGCCCGCCGCCAGGCCATCGGCGACCACATGCGCGAGACACGACGTGCACGCAAGCTGTCATGGGAAAGGCTCGCCGAACCGGCCCCTGCGCGTCCCCCTGGAGCGACTCTTGTCCGACAGCCAGCCCCCGCCTCCCGCAGCCGCTGCCCCACCAGCTGAGGCCCTCGGCGTCATCGACGCCCTCTACGCCCCTGCTGGCGACGACGACCCGCCCGCGACTACCACCCTGCGCCGTCGGCTCGTCTACTGCTGCGAGGCATTTCAGGCATGCCACTACGCCACGCTCGCCCGGGAACTGCCCGCCCTGATCTCAGGTGCCGAGCGGGCCGCGCACGCCGCACCCGTCGGCGAGCAGTCCAGTGCGCAGGCGCTGCTGTCCCGGTCTACCAGCTGGTGACGTCGTACCTGCATAAGTACGGGCTGGCCGCGGCGATCCAGGCGGCGCTCGCCGCCGACCGGGCGTTGACCGCGGCCGAGCGGTCGGGGACCCGGTACAGACGGGCGCTGCTGCCCGCCGGATAGCGAAGAGTCTGGTGTACCAGCAGCGGCCGCAGGCTGCCGTCGAGTTCGCAACGGCCGCTGCGCGGCGCCTGTCCAACGGCCTGGTCGAGCGGGGACCGCTCGGTCTGTCCACCCTCGGCATGCTTTACCTGTCCGCTGCTCTGGCCGCGTCCTCGCAAGAGCGGACCACCGTCAGGGTCCGCGCTGCCGGCAGCTACGTCGACGAAGCCGACGACGTAGCCAATAGACAGGGCGGCGACCGCGATGAGGATTACACGATGTTCGGGCCCACCAACGTCGGCCTGCACCGGGTGGACATGCTGCTCCGCTTCGAAGACGGCTGGTCCGCGCTCAAAGCCGCTGACGGCCTCGACCCCGAGGCGCTGGCCGGTCTGTCTCGTGAGCGGCAGGCCGGGCACCGGGTTGCAATGGCCGCGCCGCCCAGGCCGACGGCTGGGACGTGTGTCTGATCCTCACCCCATCCGCGGCCCGGTGGTGGGAGCCGCGCATGCAGGAGTTCGTCGACCTGACCGGGCACCCGGTGCGGTCGCAGTACAAGCTGCCGTGGGAGGAGGACGCGCTGCCGAAGGCGACTGCGATGCTGGTGGCACCGATGTCGTGCACCACGCTGAACAAGTGGGGCGCGGGCATCAGCGACACCCTGGCGGGCTGCCGTCAGAGGCAGTGCACATGGGAGTGCCAGTGGCGGCCATGCCCTATTTCAACCGGGCGCAGGGCGCGCAGCCCGCGGTCGTGAGCTCGGTCACAGCGCTGCGGGAACAGGGCGTCCTCGTCCTTGACGGGCCGGACGGATACGAGTCGCATCCGCCGAAGCAGGGTGACCCCAAGGCATATCCGTGGGCGCGGGCGCTTCGCGGTGTACGGCGCCAGGTCGGCGCCTGACCATGCCGAGGTCGCTCACCCGATCGTGTGACTCAGCGACACACAGCAGGCGGTCTGACCTCGCCTTGTCGCCCGGGGCGCCGCCAGTCTTCGCGGTGGGCCTGACGCGAGCCGACCGTATCGGGCATCCTGATCGTATGCCTGACGAGCGCTGCTCCGCCTGCGGCGGATCCAGTCTGACCGAACACCAAGAGCACACGGTCGAGACCGACAAGGACGGGAACCAGACTCCGGTGACGCGCCGGTGGACCGGCGCGTGCTCGCAGTGCCACGGCAGCGGCATCAGCTGACAGGAGAGCAGCATGCGACCGATCTACGTCTGCATCGGGTGCGGCGTCATCTATCTGCCGCCCGAGCACCCCACCTCCGGGCGGGCGGTGTCCCCGGCGCACTGCTCAAGCCCTGGCTGCGAGGCTGCGGTCCATGAGGCCACCGCGATGTCCGGTCTGTCCGAGGAGCGCTTGGGCGAGCTGGCGCGGCGGGCTGTGGGCCTGGAGGGCGAGCCGCGCCGGCCGCGGCCGCACCGGCTCGCCCGCGGGCGCCGTGCCGCCGCCGCGCCCGGGGGTGGCCGCGGCAAGTTGCGGTAGCAGCTGGCTCCGCGTACGACGAGACGGCCCCCACCGTCTGAAGGCGATGGGGGCCGTAGGTATCCGGCGTCGACCCAATGCTCACCGGGCAGACAGTCCCGTCCGGCCAGTGAGTCATGCATCTGCGGGACTGTCACGCTCTCGTGGACGGTGGCGACGGTGGTGGCCACGTTCGTGATCAGGTTCGGCGCGTCCGGCTCGCAGGTCTCGGTCAGGTGGACCTTGTATCCGTCCCACAGGGTGTCGCGTTTGACGCTGCCGCGGGCCTGGGTGTCATAGGGAGTGACCAGGCGCGTCGCGCTCGGCGAGCGGTCTTTTGGGTCCCTGCGCCTCACCTCGCCCTCTACCAGGTGGAAGTGCTGGACCCACATCTGCCGCAAGGTCTCCACCTCGGCCAGAGTGCCCAGACCGGTCGGTGCGTCTGCGGCTAGGACCGCCGCCAGCAGGCGCATCCCGTCCGTCCCGATCCGCAAGCCCACCTCGTCACGTTCGGCTCGGGCCTTGGGAAACCGGGAATCCTCGGCCCTGGTGGCGTAGTGCCGGAACCAGTCCGGCTCGGCAACCTCCGCCAGCCAGTCCGGGGCGGCCTGGGCGAGCGCGTTGAGCGCTGATCGCAGGGTCTCGGCCACCATCTCCAGCCAGGACAGCTCACGCGCCGACGACAGCACATGTGTGGCATCGGTGCGGGCTCGGCCCCCCGTCTTGAGCAGGCCCTTCTCCCGGGCCGCGATCAGGATGCCGTCCAGCATCCGCCGCCCGGCATCCGCTTCCACCAGCCGGTCCCGGAACTCCGACAGCACCGAGAAGTCGAACGCCGGATCGTCCAGCTCCAGGCCGAGGGCGTATTTGAAGTCGATCCTGGCCCGCACTGCCTCCGCGCCTGCCGGTCGGTCAGTCCCTCGACGAACTGCAACACCAGCAGCAGCGCGAGCCGCCCCGGCGACCAGGCAGGCTTGCCCCGCACTGGAAACAGGCCCGCGAACTCCTCGTCCGTGAACAGCGGTCCCAGCTCGTCCCGGACCCGGATCGCCAGGCTCCCCTTCGGGAACGCGGCCCGCGCCCCCCGCACCGTCTCCGCCGGGACCTCCCCAGATCCCTTCGCCTGCATCGACATCCGCACCACCCCATACGACAACGTCGGCCTTCAAGACCACAACCGGGTCTTGAAGGCCGACGTCACGCGAGGCCCCGGATTAACCAACAGCATCGGAGCCCGGTGCGGGGCCGCTCGACACTCGACTGCGACGCCTCAGCCCCCCTGGGCCACGACGTCGGTGATCTCCACGGTCACCTTCGTGCTCGACGACGCGGTGCTGATCGAGGTCGGCGTGTAGTTCAGGCTCGTCTGATTCGACAGCTCGGCCGTCTCGATGACCGTGCCGGACTCGTCACCGTGAATCTCGTAGGTGATGTCGTAGACCGCGTCCGGGTCGATGTCCTCGATACCCGTGTAGGTCAGGTCCGGCTCGACCGTCACGTTGCAGCCCGCCGACCCGAAGCACTGCCGTTCCGTGGTGCGCAGCTCGATCGTGAAGCTGTCGACGCCGAGCTCGGCGTACACCGGCGCTGACTCCTCCTCCGCGGCGGCGGTCACGGCGTCCCCGACCGGGGCGCTCGACTCGGCGGCGGTGGTGCTGGCCGGCTTGCTGTCGCCGTCGCCGCTGGCCTGCGCGACCACGACGCCGGTGACGACAACTGCGGCGATGACTGCGGCCGCTGATCCGATGATGATCGCATTGGTGCGGGACTTCTTCGGCGGGGCCGGCGGCTGAGGCGGGAGCGGCGGCGGAAAGCCCGGCGGTGGCGGCGGAGTGGTGTTGGCCATGGGTCCCCCCCTGTGGTGCTGGTGCGTGGTGTGAATCATGCGCGCATGTGCGGCTCGCGTGAAGGCACTGTCACCCGGTTGTGACCCGGGAAAGGGAAGACCCACCGGGCGGGGGGCGACGGCGGGCCTTCAGTGCCAGGCGTTACCCGGCGCGCAGCCACCAGCGTGGCAGACGATCAGTCCCAGCCGCCGAGGAGTCCGGCATTGGCCTGAGCGTTGCAGATGTTGTACCCGCCGGACGCGTGGCCCTTCTCGGTGTGACCGTCCACGGTGACCGAACAGTTGATGTCTCCCGAGCCCTGCAGCTGGGCCATCACGTTGAAGTACAGCGCATCGTCGTCCAGGGGCAGGGTGGCCTCGAACTTGCCGTCCTTGAAGGTGCCCTTGCGGTTGTCGCTGTCCGAGCCGTAGGTGATGTCGAGCGGGCCCAGGGCGCCGGCGGGAGCGGTGCCCCAGACCTTGAAGGTGACGACCTTCGGCGTGTCCTTCTTGGCTTCCTCGGTCTTGGCCGCTGCGCTGGGCTCGCCAGCGGCGGCAGGCTCGTCGGCCTTGGTGGCCGAGGCCGAGGGCTTGTCGTCGGTGGAGCTGCTGGACTCGTTGTCGCTGCTGCCGCCGAGGGCCGCGCCGATGATGCCGATGACGATGAACAGGCCGACGAGGCCGCCGCATCCCAGGCCGATGATCTTGCCGACGTTGGACTTCTTCGGCGGCAGCGGCTGGAACGGCGGGCCGCCGTAGCCGGGCGGGGTCTGGGGGCCGCCGTAGCCCGGCTGCTGGGGGTGGGGCTGATTCGGCTGGTGCTGCGGGTACTGCTGGCTCACGTGTCCCCCCGAGGGATCGTTTGTGTATTGCGGATGTCCGACTTGAAAAGACGATGTGCGGTTGCGCCGAAAGGGGAAGCTTCACCTGATCGTGATAAATGGGGAGGAGGTCGTTCGGGGGTGGACAGCCCCCGTAGACCAGCGGTAGATCGCGGTAGATGCGCTGGTAGACGTGCAGGTCAGGCGGCGGTAGATGGTGCCGTAGACGTCTCCTCGGCCGCCGCCGGGGGAGGGGGCCAGGTCGACCCGACGCACACCCCTCGTGGGGCTCCTGCTGCCGGGCACCTTCACCTTGGGGTGAACGGGGATGCCCAGGGCCTCCGAAGCGGCGCGCAGGTCGGCCACCTTGCGGCCCTCCCACTGCCCCCTCCGCTGGAGGTGGGCGAGGACGGTGCGCAGGTGCACTGCGTCGGCGTCCCCCATCACCTCCAGCAGCAGCCGGCGGGCGGCCTCTCCGGAAGGCGCTGCAGGTATTCAGGCGCAAAGGGCATGGCCCGGCACTAGGCCAACCGGGGGGGCTAATGGACAGTATCCGGTGAGGAAGACGTCGCCCGGCCCGCAGATGCGCGACGGTCCGGCCCGGTCCCCGTACCAGTGCGCAGCAAGTCCGGCGCGGTCCCCGTACTAGTGCCGCGTCAGGCAACTTTCGCCCCAGTGAGGCGCGAGTGATGATCTTCGTGGTACCTTCGGCGCCGCCGTGCAGTACTGCGAATTCGAGGAGGTGAGTCCGATCAACGCTGTTACAGGTCGGGGCTCCCTCCTTCGCATGGCCTAGGGAGCGCCCGCACAAGGCATCCCGAAAGGCTTGAAACGCTGATGCGCTTCACGTCCCAGACGTCGTCGGACGGCGTCACCGAACAGTTCTTCACCCTCGACGAGATCCCCGGCGTGCTGTGGACGCCGAAAGACGCCCGCGGGACTCGTCCCCTGATTCTGCTGGGTCACGGCGGCAGGCAGCACAAGACGGCCCCCGGCACCGTGTCGCGTGCGCGTCGCTACGCCGCCGAGGGGTTCGCGGTCGTCGCGATCGACGCACCCAACCACGGCGATCGACCCCAAGACGATGAGTTCGGCCGGATCGCGGCCCAGATGCGAGCCGGCATGGCCGCCGGTGAGAATCCGGGCGTGTTGGTCGCTGGCATGCACAGCCATCTGGCCGGTCAGGCCGTCGCGGACTGGCAGGCGGTCCTGACCGCGGTCCAGCGCCTCGACCAGGTCGGCGTCGGCCCGGTGGGTTATTGCGGCATGTCGATGGGGTGCGGGCTCGGCATCCCGCTCATCGCCGCAGAGCCTCGGATCCGCGCCGCGGTGCTGGGCCTGCTTGGCGTGCACGGACTGGCCGAAGACGCCTCACGGATCATCGTGCCGGTGCAGTTTCTGGTCCAGTGGGACGACCAGATGGTGCCGCGGGACCAGAGCCTGGCATTGTTCGACGCCCTGGCCTCGGCTGAGAAGACGCTGCACGCCAACCCCGGCAAGCACGGCGATGTGCCGTCGTTCGAAGTGGACAGCTCGCTGCGGTTCTTCACCCGGCATTTGAGCTGACACGACATCACAGTGCCCGGCACCTGGACGAGTTCGGGCCACTCAACCTCCAGCCCCACCCCGGGCGGTAGTGGGCCGAGCGCTGCGGGAAGCACAAGGACCCCAACCGGGGAGCCCAGGCCCCGCCGGCGGGCGACCTACACCCGCCCCCACGGGGTCAGACACCTGTTCGCCGCCTACGACCTCGGCAAGGACAAGCTCTACGGCCACATCAAGCCGACGAAGAATCGCACGAAGTTCCTGGAGTTCTGCCGCTACCTGCGCAGCCTCTACCCGCCGAAGATCCACATCGCGATCGTGCTCGACAACTACTCCCCGCACCTGACCACGAAGAAGGACAGCCGGGTCGGTGACTGGGCCGCAGCCAACAACGTCGAGTTCGCCTACACCCCGACCAACAGCTCCTGGCTCAACCGCATCGAGGCTCAGTTCACCGCCCTGCGCTACTTCGCACTGGACGGCACCGACCACGCCAGCCACAAGGAGCAGGGCAGCATGATCCGCCGGTACATCATCTGGCGGAACAAAAACACCGCCAACGAACGTCTCCGCGAGGTAGTCAAAAGGGCGAACGTTGCCTGATGCGGCACTAGATGGTGGTACCGACGTCCTGGGCCACGATGGCGTCCATCGCCCGTTCGGCAACGGCGGCGATGGTCATCGACGGGTTGCACGCGCCGGTGGTGCCCGGGATCAGGGCGCCGTCGAGGACGTACAGGCCGGGCTGGTCCTTCACCCGGCCCTCCAGGTCGCAGACGGTGCCCATCGGTGCGCCGCCGAGGGGGTGCCAGGTGCTGTTGACAAGGGAGTTGGTGTCGGTGAGGACACCGAGGCCGCCGGCGACCGCCGACACCCGCCGATGGATCTGCCGGTGGCTCGCGCTGTCGCCGCCCAGGGGCCAGTGCAGTGTCACGGAGTCGGTGAGGGAGTCGTAGCGGAACCGCCCGCGGTCGGCGCTCACCCCGAAGCCGACGAGCATCGTCGTCCTCGTGTCGATGCCGAGCGGTGGGAGCGAGGCCTGGATGATCGTGTTGGCGGTGGCCGGGTCGGCCCAGTCCTTGCTGCCGTAGACGACGGGACCGCCCTGCTCGGCGCCGAAGTCCTCCTCCAGGTCGGTCCAGGCGTAGATCCGGTCACCGTTCGTGCCCCAGCCCTCGCCGAGGCCGTCGGGCAGGTCGGGGATGGCGCCGATGGCGCCTGCGCGGACGAGGAGCCTGCTGGTGTTGAGGCTGCCGGCCGCCATCACCAGGGCGCGGGTGGTGAGGATCTTCTGCTCGACCACGGTGCCCGCGTCGTCGGTCCGGTCGACGCGCACCTCCCAGCGGCCGTCCTGGGCGCGGGCGACGGAGGTGACGTTGTGGAGCGTGGCGACGGTGACGTTGCCCGTCGCCTCGGCCTGTTCCAGGTAGGTGACGTCGACCGAGTGCTTGCCGCCGTTGTTGACGCCGAGCGCGCAGTCCCCGTTCGTGTACGACGGTTTCATCTCGCCGCGCAGTTCGGCCAGGGCGTAGTCCCAGTCGATCGGCATGGGGATTTTCTCCAGGTCGTAGCCGGCCTCGCGGACGCGTTCGGCGAAGACCCGTGCCGCGTGGTACGTGGGAGTGGCGATCAGTTCGTCGGGTGCGGTGGCGGTGCTCAGCATCCGGGCGACGCGCGGGTAGTGGACGCGGTTCATCCGCTGGTAGTCGAGCTGTTCGGGCAGCCAGGCGGTGAACACCGCCTCCGACGGTTGCAGGGTCATGCCCTGGTAGACGAGGGATCCGCCGCCGACGCCGGACGCGCAGACCGCCAGGATGTTCCGGCCGAGCACCGGTTCGAGCAGCCCCGCGTAGGGCGTGAAGTCCAGTGGTGTGCCCAGCAGTTGCGCGAGCGGGCGGACCGCTTCCGGGAGAGTGCCGTACCAGAGCATCCGCTTGTCCGGTCCGGACACGTGGGGGAAGGTCTCGGCGTTCGGTCCCGTCGGCCAGCGCCGGCCGCGTTCCAGGACGGTGACCGGGACACCCGCCTGGGCCAGCCGCAGCGCCGCGACGCCGCCGCCGAATCCCGAGCCGATGACGACGGCCCGGTGCTCTTCCCTGGTCAGGGTCACGCGGGTGGGCGCGGCGGCCGCGGCGGGGGCTCTGAGCAGGCTCGCCGCTCCGATCCCGGCGGCTCCGGCGAGGAAGGTGCGCCTGGCGGTGGGGGGCATGGCGACTCCGGTGGGGGTGGGGGGAGGGCTGGGAGGCGGGGGAGGCTGGGGGAGCCGGGAGCCGGGAGCCGAGGGCCGAGGGCCGGAGGGGGCGGGGCGGCCGGCCGGAGGTACGGGATAATCAGGTACATGACATCCAGTGACATGCAGGGTCGGACCGTGTTCTTACTTACTGGTAAGTCACATCGGGAGAGTAGAGGGCTCTGTCACTCAGTGACAAGATGTCTGCCTGTGCCGTTCGATGGCCCGGGCGATGGACGTCTCGCCCCGCACGCCGTGGCGGCACGTCCCCCGAGGAGAGCGGTGTGCGGCCCCATCCGTGCGCCCCGCACCGAGCCCGCGCTGCGCGCCGTCCTGCTCCAGACGCACGACGACGCGCTGCCCGTCCTCGGTGAACTCCTCGTGCGGTCAGGGTCGGTCGGCCTGCGGCCGCGCGCCCGGGGCGGGGGTGGTCCGGGGGGAGTGGATGGGCTGAGCGGAGTGGATGGGCTGAGCGGAGTGGGTGGCGTGGGTGGCCCAGTCCAGGATCTGGACGGCGGCTCCGGCGGCCTCCAGGCCCTGGCAGCGGGCGTGGTGGCGGCGGTTGATGGCGTCGAGGTCGAGGTGGCCGCCGAAAGCCGGGTGGGCGGCCAGGCGACGGGCGTAGGCCCACAGGGCGGGGTGGCCGGCGACGCGGTGCACGGCGGCCGCGTCCAGGTGGTGGCGGTGCACGGTGTCCAACTGGACCAGCGTCACCCACAACTCGACGTCGGCGGCGGTGATCCGGTCGCTGATCAGGTACGGCTGCGCGCCGAGCCCCCGCTCCAGCACGCCCAGCGTGTCGAGCAGCGTGTCGAGCGCGGCGGCGCGCTCCGCCTCGCCGGCCCCGGCCGCTCCGGCGTGCTGCGCCGCCTCCTCCACACCCTGCGCGCACATCCGTTCGACGGCGTCGATCTCCGACTCGCGGCCGCACGGGTACAGCGCGATACGTCCGCCGCCGAAGTGCCGGGCCAGGTCGCGGGCGATGTCGGGGCCGTAGGTGGAGACGATGCGTCCGGACCAGTCGTCGCTGAGGACCGGCGCGAGGGCGGGTCCGGTGTAGCGGTGGGCGCTGGCGTCGTAGAGCGGTCGCAGCGCGGAGTGGCCGCCGTCGGGACAGTCCGGGACGGCGGGCAGGAAGGTCACCGGACAGGCGCGGTCCAGGCCGAGCAGGCTGTGGGTGACGGCGATCCGCAGGCCGTCGGGGTCGGCCGGTGACAGGTGGAGGCGGTAGCGGCGCGGCACCGCGTAGTGGCCGCTGCGCGCGTCGCGGCCGATGCGCCCGCGGAAGGCGGGGACGGGGCGGGCGGAGGTGTGGGCGGGCGAGGGGGCGGGCGAGGGGGCGGGGCGAGGGGACGCGTGGGCGGGGTCGGTGGTCAGCGGCGTGGAGGACATGGCTCTCCCCTGGGGCGGGCGCGCGGACGGACGCGCGGCGGATGCGACGGCTTGCGGGAGGGCGCGGCCCTGTCCGCGCGCGCCTCGGCGGGCGGTGCCCTGGGCACGGCCGGCCGGCTCGGCGCGGTGACGGGCCGGTTCAGCCCTGGATGTCGATCGCGCTGCAGACGCGCAGCAGATCGATGTGACGGCGGGAGGTGAGAAGGGGCGACGACCATGCCGTGCGGCTCGCTCGGCTGGCGAACGGCTCAAGGCGCCCCATGTATCCCTACCTGTTCACTAGGATTCCCGCATCGAGTGTCGATCGGCCTCCGGTCTGCGTCAAGAGGGCGTCCACGGAGTGAAGGGGTCACTTCGGCGTCCACGGAGTGAAGGGGTCACTTCGGCGTCCACGGAGTGAAGGGGTCACTTCGGCGCTCCGCCGCTCGGACGCGCCGGGCGTGAGCCCGCCCACCGCCTCACCTCACCGGGCCGCGCTTCTCATCCGTCTACAGCCGTTGCCGCCTCTCTTCGCTCGGCGTCACGACGGTCAGCCGCTCCGACTGCCGCACAGTCGACTGCCCCGGAGCAGACTCCGGCTCGCAGCTCCGCCCATACCCGTTTGCCCCACGGGAGCGGATCGGTGCCCCAGTCCTCGGCCAGTTCCTTGACGAGCGCGAGACCGCGCCCGCTCTCGTCCTCGGCGCCAGGCTGCCGGGGCTCCGGGTGAGCCCTGGACCTGTCCACGACGCCGATGCGCACCCGCGCCGTATCCGGCCGAGTGACCGTGACACGGATGGAACGGCACCGTGTGTGCCGGACCGCGTTGGACACCAGCTCGGAAACGATGAGGGAGCTGTCATCGGCAAGTTCGTCCAGCTCCCAGGCCGCCAACGCGACGCGAACGAGGCGCCGGGCCGCGCCCGCGCTCTCGGGCTCGCGCGGCAGAGTCTCGCTGTACCCGGGGTAGCCGGTGGGACGCGCCCGCGTTGTAGGTTGCGGCATGTCGCTCTGCTCTTTCAGATCGGCCAAGCCCCGGGGCCGTTCGCGCGGTCGCCGGGGCGCTGTCCGTTCATGTAAGCGACATGCCAGGGACACCGACAGGGACACAACGTCCCACTTCGACCACGCTATTCACTGACGCCCAGGAACTCCGCCAACGGCCGCAGTCCCGGCGGCCGGTTGGGTAGCGCCCACAGGTCGCGCACGATGGCCACGGCCAACGTGTGGTGCTGCATCCACGTCGGTGCCACCCGGCGCAGAGACTCCAAGGTCTTCACCGCTCCGGCCGCATCCCCGATATCCGTGTGGGCTCGGGCCACGTCCAGCAGCAGCCATGTCCGCCAGGACGGCGGGGTGTCCTTGCCCAGCCGCATTCCCTTGGCCAGCGTCAGGGCGTCTTGCGGATGCCCGTACTGAACAGCGAGACGGACGCGCTCGATGCGCACCGATGACGGGCTGAAAACGCTCACCATGCGATGATCGCCTCCGTCGGGCAGCTTGGAGACGTGGGCGGCCTTTCTTTCCGCCGCTTCCATCATCGCCGCCGCACGCTCGTAGTCACCGCTCCGCGCGGCGGACGTTGCGGCGCTCATGATCAGCGCGCCCCACACCTTCAGGCCGTCGGCCGTCTCGGTCAGACCTGCGTCCGCCATGTCGGAAGCGACACGGAGCGCGATACCCAGGGCGTCCTCAAGGCGCCCTTGCCGCTGGTAAGTCCACGCCGTGGAGTTGACGATCATCGGAAGAAGCAGCGGATCGGAGGACTGTTCCGCAGCCTCTATGGCACGCTCGAGGCTCGTCAAGGCGAGATCGGTCTTCGCCATGCGCACAGCGACGTGGCCGGCGAGTTGAAGCGCCTTGCCCAGGGCCGCGAAACCGGCCCTGCGTTCGTCGTCGTCCCCGGAGGCCGTGGCGGTGCGCGCATCCGCGATCAGGTCGGGCAGCGCCTTCATCACCGTGTCGAACTCGGCGGCGTGATATTGAGTCCAGCCGTCCGCGATCTGCTCACGCAGACGGTCTGACGAGAAGTCGGGCCCGGGTGGCTCCGGTTCCGGCCCCCAGAGCGCGGGCATGATGGCGCGGCGCACGGCCACGAAGCGTGGCCCGTCGTTCTCGCCCGACGAGGAGACCGCGGGCGGGTCGCCCAGAAGTGTGGTCAGCTCCACGCCGAGACCGTTCGCCAGCGCGTGCAGCGTGGGAAGGCGCGCCGAGTGCTTCCGCCGCTGTTCGAGCTGGCGAATCACGTCGACGGACACGTTGGAGCGTTCGGCCAGCTCTTCTTGCGTCAGGGAGGCCAGGCGGCGCAAGCGGCGCAGGGTCCGTCCCAAGTCTTCGTTTGCCACGCCGCCACGGCCATGGATACAGCGTCACCGGGGGGAGGTCCGCGGAGGCGGTCACGTAATGACCTGCTATACGTATTTGAGTGGGTGGAAAAGAGTGAGCGCATGCCCTATGTCGCAGTTCTGGAAGCGGCCCTCATGCGAGCCAAGGATCTATTGCAGGCCCTAATTGCAGAAACTGTCGAACGTTTCGGCCTGAACGAGAATCTTCGCCCAAGCTACGAAGCGCTCCGCAGCCTCTTGGATGACTTCATTGGCGCAGACTTGCGCCAGGCGAACCTGGAAGGGGTCAGGCTGGACGGGCTGTGGCGGTCGGAGACAACCACGAGCTGGCCACCCTACGTAGATATCGCAACACTCAAGCTCGATTCGGTCGAGGTCGCGCCGGGATCGGCTATCTACGTGTATACCCGACGCGGTATGACCAACATCGCTGACAGTCTTGCATGTGCCTGAACCGCGTGGCCTCTACTGTCGGCTTGATGTGGCTTCGCTCCTGCCGCAGGGTCTCGCCTGGTTTCGACGTCGGCAACCGGCCCCACCGAATCGGCCATCACTGGCGCCGACAGGTGTTCGGTGGCGGTCTGCTGTGGCCCATCCCATGGCCGTACCCGCAGGCGAGCGGCAGTGGGGCCGATTGGAGACGTCCCACGCCGCTCGCCAGCCGAGATCCCGCGGGAGGCGAGAGTGACACCGTCGCCGTGACGGACGGCGGACACGACGAAGACCCGGCTGCCGTCCGGGCGCCTTGCGCCACGCAGGCACTTGCCGTCCACCGCGATCGTCCGCCGCCGGGGAGCCGTACCGGGTCGGCGCGGGCGGCCGCCCGGTGGGGCTGTGCGGACAGCAGGGGCCGAAGGTAGTCGTAACCGGCCGCGCCGATCTCACCGGGATCGAGCGGCCCCAGGACGCTGCGCAGGGTCTTCTCGCTCGGCACCCGGTAGCGGCCAGGGAGTGGGCGGTAGGGCAGGCCGAAGGCGGCCAGTTCCTCCGGCGTCGCACGTCGGCACCACTCCGCCGCCGCGGTGATCGAGTCGTGGCCGGACGGGGTCATCGCGCAGACCACCAGGGCCAGCAGCGAGGAGAGCCGGTACCGCACTCCGCAAGCCCCTCTCGGATCGGTGACCGACTCGAACTCGGCGACCAGGCAGCGGACTTGCTCCTTGGCGGTACCCTCACCGAGGGCTTCCAGGCAGGGAGCATGAGGCACGGGGACAGCGACAGGGGAACACGGCACCTACGTGGATCTTGCAGCGTAGAGAACTACATGATCCACAGGTGCCGTGTTCACCTGCTTCCGCGGCCCACCACAGAGATCGACACCCCGGGCCGGGACGATCCAGGCACTCGCCGGGGCCGTGCGGGTCTCCGGAGGGGTAGTGGGCGGTGTCGACCCGCTGTGGTGTACCGCCCACTACCGACAGCTACCATGGCAAGCTGGTGATCAACTTTGCCGTGTCAGGGTGCACCGGCCCTGGAGGGATGCGCCAGGGCTCACCGCTCTCCCCGCGCTCCAGCGCTTCCCAGGGCTGCGGGAAGCGCGCAATCTCCTGCCAGACTTCCCGTTCCTCCTGTCCGTCATCCCTGCGGGGCTTCAGGTAGGTGCGCAGGTCCTGCCCTAGCCTACGAGCTCTGATGACATATTCTTTCGCCTCTTCCAGCTCCATGTACACGGCATACTCTGCCCACAGGAACCCCAGGAATTCATGGAGGGAAAGCGAAAGTGTGTTTTCATTCCAAGAATCGTGGTACCTTTCGAGATCCTCGACCGAGGCTTTGCCGGCCAAGACATCCTCGACGAAGGTGGTGAATTCTTCCATTAATTATTCAACGTCCTTCCCTTGACGGGTCCCTTGTACTTCTCGCCGGTTATCGGATCCAAGCTCCCCATGTGCTTTTTCCCGCTTCCGTACATCTCGATGTCGCCGTGAGTGTAATCCCACTCGTAGTACCGGCGCTTGCTTCCTGATTTTCCGTTGGTCTTTGTCTTGCCTTTGTAAGACTTGAATCTCTTCCAGATGGGAGACTGGCTTGGGGTGATCTTGCTCTTGTTCTTGAAGAGCCAGACGCCACCCTTGAGTACAGCGTATGTGGCGCCGATGATCCCGAGCCACGTCAGGACGCTGACGACCACAGACCATAGGGCGTAAGCTTCCAGTCCGATGATCGCTGCGGCCACCAGGTAGTTTCCGCTCAGGTCGTAATTATTGACGGGGTCTCCGGATCCGTACTCATAAAGATTCGAGCTCCCGTAGTAGACCGGATCTTCTTGTAGGAAGCGGCCGGTGGTGGGGTCGTAAAGGCGGACCCCCATGAGGGTGTATCCGGTGAGGGTGTTGCTGGAGCGCTGGTAGGAGCCGAGGGCGCCGTAGGTGGTGGCGGTGATTCCGTTGAGCGCGTTGCCGTATTCGTCGTAGTTCTGGACGGCCGCGGCGGTTGTGTCGTCCAAGGGGAGCTGGACGGTGATATCGCCGTGAACATTGGCGAGTTGAAGGACGACGTCGCCGGTGCCGCTGGTGGTGGCGGCGAAGCCGGTGATGTCCTGGGCATTGCGGGTGATCGTGCCGTCGCTGGACTTGGTCCAGGTGGGGCTGTCGCCGCTCTCTGCGTAGTGGTTGGTCGTGGTGGTGTCGGTGGTCCAGGTGGTGCCGTTGTCGCTGGTGTTGGCGGTGGTCTGGACGGCGAGACGGCCGGCCGCGTCGAGGTCCCAGGTGTTGCGGCTGGTGCCGAGGGTTTCGGTGGCGACGAGGTCGTTGGTGTAGTAGGTGAGGGTGGTGCCGGAGTTGCCGTCGGTGGTTGTGCGGCCGAAGGCGTCGTAGGCGTAACCGGTGTTGACCAGGCGGTCGGCGCTGTCGTAGCTGTAGCTGACCGCTGCACTTTCGGTGTCGGAGGTGCTGGTGTCGCAGTCGTCCGAGGTGGTGGTCAGGGCGGTGCGGTTGCTGGACGCGTCGAAGGTGTAGGCGCGGGTGGTGCAACTGCTCGCGGTGGTGTCGGTGGCCTGGGTCAGGCGCCCGGCATCGTCGTAGGCGTAGACGGACTCGGTGGTCGTCCCGTCGGTTTGGGTGTGACCGTACTGCTGGCCGTGCACGGTGTAGTCGGCCGCGTCCGATAGCACGGTGGTGCCGGAGCTGTCGGTGTACTCCCGGGCGGTTTCCTGACCGGTGGTATTCGTGGTGAGGGTCAGGGTGTAGCCGCCGGGCAGGGTCTCGGTGGTGAGGGTGCCGTCCGCGTCGTAGGCGGCGGTGTAGGTACCGGCCACCGAGTCGGTCAGGGTACTGACCTGGCCGGTGGTTGAGGTTCCCCCGAGATGCGGGAAGAGGTGACAGAGGGTCAGATGGGTTTCACGAGAGGAGCCCAGACGATGCCTGCACCGAGGAAGTACCCGCTGGAGTTG
>NZ_JBIVJP010000034.1:0-80995 GCF_044750285.1 Streptomyces sp. NPDC088812
CGCCCGGTTACATTCCGAACCCGGAAGCTAAGCCTTTCAGCGCCGATGGTACTGCAGGGGGGACCCTGTGGGAGAGTAGGACGCCGCCGAACAATCATTGGAGCTCTGGCTCCCGGGCATACAACCCGGGAGCCAGAGCTTTTTTGCGTTGAGGTAAGGTCGGGGGGCATCGTTGGCTCGTTTTCCTACTGGAGGCCCCCGGGTGGAGGTCCAGGAGACCCGTGTTCAGACCGACCGGGTCCTCACCATCCCGAACATCCTCAGCATGGCGCGTCTCGTCGGCGTACCGCTGTTCCTGTGGCTGATTCTCAGGCCTGAGTTCGGGGGGCCGCAGAGCGACGGCTGGGCCCTGCTGGTGCTGGCTCTGAGCGGGGTCAGCGACTACCTGGACGGCAAGCTCGCGCGACGCTGGAACCAAGTCAGCAGCCTCGGCCGGCTCCTCGACCCGGCCGCGGACCGGCTCTACATTCTCTCGACCCTGGTCGGCCTCACCTGGCGGGACATTCTGCCCCTCTGGTTGACGGCTGTACTTCTCGCGCGGGAGCTGGTCCTGCTGGTGATGGTGGGCATCCTCAGACGGCACGGCTATCCGCCGCCGCAAGTGAACTTCCTGGGGAAGGCGGCCACCTTCAACCTGATGTACGCCTTCCCGCTTCTCCTGCTCAGTGACGGAACCGGATGGCTTGCGTCACTCGCTGCCATTTTCGGATGGGCGTTCGCCGGGTGGGGTACAACGCTCTATTGGTGGGCAGGAGTCCTCTACGTGGTACAAGTCCGCCGCCTGGTCCGTGCGGACGCCATGGCCGACTGAGCCCGCCGATCGCCTGCTGAGAAGTGGCTCGATGGCCCGCCGCCGAAAAGTGCGGGACAATCTGGACGGGTGAAGTCGGCTAGACCGTCGTCTCTTCAAGGAGGACGCTTCCGACATGAAGGCCGTCGTGATGGCCGGAGGCGAAGGCACGCGCCTTCGCCCTATGACCTCGAGCATGCCCAAGCCGCTCCTGCCGGTGGCCAACCGGCCGATCATGGAGCACGTTCTGCGGCTGCTCAAAAGGCATGGGCTCAACGAGACCGTCGTCACTGTTCAGTTCCTGGCGTCACTGGTCAAGAACTACTTCGGTGACGGTGAAGAGCTCGGAATGGAGCTCAGCTATGCCAACGAGGAGAAGCCACTCGGTACCGCCGGAAGCGTCAAGAACGCCGAGGAGGCGTTGAAGGACGACGCCTTCCTCGTCATCTCCGGCGACGCACTGACGGACTTCGACCTCACCGAACTGATCAACTTCCACAAGGAAAAGGGCGCGCTGGTCACCGTCTGCCTGACGCGAGTGCCCAATCCGCTGGAATTCGGCATCACGATCGTCGACGAGGAAGGCAAGGTCGAGCGCTTCCTCGAGAAGCCGACCTGGGGCCAGGTCTTCTCGGACACCGTGAACACCGGCATCTACGTGATGGAACCCGAGGTCTTCGACTACGTCGAGGCCGACGTGCCCGTCGACTGGTCCGGTGACGTCTTCCCGCAGCTCATGAAGGAGGGCAAGCCGATCTACGGCTATGTCGCCGAGGGCTACTGGGAGGACGTCGGCACGCACGAGAGCTATGTGAAGGCCCAGGCCGACGTGCTCGAAGGCAAGGTCGACGTCGAACTCGACGGCTTCGAGATCTCCCCGGGCGTATGGGTGGCCGAGGGCGCCGAAGTCCACCCCGACGCCGTTCTGCGCGGGCCCCTCTACATCGGTGACTACGCCAAGGTCGAGGCCGGCGCGGAAATCCGCGAACACAGCGTCATCGGCTCCAACGTCGTCGTGAAGAGCGGCGCCTTCCTGCACAAGGCCGTCGTCCACGACAACGTGTACGTCGGGCAGCACAGCAATCTGCGCGGATGCGTCGTAGGGAAGAACACCGACATCATGCGGGCCGCCCGGATCGAGGACGGGGCCGTCATCGGTGATGAATGCCTGATCGGTGAAGAATCGATCGTGCAGGGCAATGTGCGGGTCTATCCGTTCAAGACCATCGAAGCCGGCGCGTTCGTCAACACGTCGGTGATCTGGGAGTCCCGCGGACAGGCGCACCTCTTCGGTGCCCGGGGCGTCTCCGGCATCCTGAACGTCGAGATCACGCCCGAACTGGCCGTGCGCCTGGCCGGTGCCTACGCCACCACCTTGAAGAAGGGCTCCACCGTCACCACCGCCCGCGACCACTCCCGTGGTGCCCGGGCGCTGAAGCGGGCGGTCATCTCCGCGCTGCAGGCCAGCGCCATCGACGTACGGGACCTGGAGAACGTACCGCTGCCGGTGGCGCGGCAGCAGACCGCTCGGGGCAGCGCGGGCGGCATCATGATCCGGACCTCGCCCGGGGTACCGGACTCCGTGGACATCATGTTCTTCGACGGACAGGGCGCCGATCTGTCGCAAGGCGGTCAACGGAAGCTGGACCGGGTGTTCGCGCGGCAGGAGTACCGGCGGGCGTTCCCCGGAGAGATCGGGGACCTGCACTTCCCGGCCAGCGTCTTCGACTCCTACACCGGGTCGCTGCTGCGGAACGTGGACACCACCGGGATCTCCGAGTCCGGCCTGAAGGTCGTGGTCGACGCCTCGAACGGAAGCGCCGGGCTCGTCCTGCCGAGCCTGCTCGGCAAGCTCGGGGTGGACTCGCTGACCATCAACCCCGGTCTGGACGAGTCCAGGCCGACGGAGACGGCCGACATGCGGCGCCGGGGGCTCGTAAGGCTCGGCGAGATCGTCGCGTCCTCGCGGGCCGCGTTCGGCGTGCGGTTCGACCCCGTGGGCGAGCGGCTGTCCCTGGTGGACGAGAAGGGCCGGATCATCGAGGACGACCGGGCGCTGCTCGTGATGCTCGACCTGGTGGCCGCCGAGCGCCGCAGCGGGCGCGTCGCCCTGCCGGTGACGACGACCCGGATCGCCGAACAGGTGGCGGCCTACCACGGGACGCAGGTCGAGTGGACGACGACCTCGCCCGACGACCTCACCCGGGTCGGGCGGGACGAGTCCACGATCTTCGGCGGGGACGGCAAGGGCGGCTTCATCGTCCCGGAGTTCAGCAGCGTCTTCGACGGGACCGCGGCGTTCGTGCGGCTGATCGGGCTCGTGGCCCGGACGCAGCTCACGCTGAGCCAGATCGACGCGCGGATCCCGCGGGCACACGTCCTGAAGCGGGATCTGGCGACCCCGTGGGCCGTGAAGGGGCTCGTGATGCGGCGGGTCGTCGAGGCGGCCGGAGACCGCTTCGTGGACACCACCGACGGCGTCCGGGTGGTGGAGACGGACGGACGCTGGGTCATGGTCCTGCCGGACCCCGCCGAGGCCGTCACCCACCTGTGGGCCGAAGGCCCCGACGACGCCTCCGCGCAGGCCCTGCTGGACGAATGGGCGACGGTGGTGGACAGCGCCGGACGCTGACAGCACCTCCACGCGCGCGTGCCGGACAGGTGGCCCCGAAGGAGGCCTGTCCGGCACGCCGGTGGGGTCGTTCACAGGTAGTGGCCGCGACATGCGACGATGTGCGGCATGCCGCAGCAGCCCCCCGTTCGGAGCACACCCGCGCGCGCCTCGCGCCCGGACGCGTCCATGTCGCTGCTCACCAACGTCATGGACCACAGCCTCGACGACGGGTACGCCGAAGCGGCCGCCCGGAGACAGGCCGACGGCACCGGGGGTCTGCCCAAGACCCTGCGGGCCAGGCTGGGACTGGCCGCCGGGCTGGTGCTCGCGGCCCTCGTGGTGACCGTCGGCGCGGCCCAGGCGCGGACCGCCGCCCCGGTCGTCGCCAAGGAGCGCGAGGAACTGATCGACCGCATCGACCGCGAGACCGAGGCGGCCGACAAGCTCGAGGACACCGTCGACGAACTGCGCGCCGACGTGAGCGCCCGGCAGCGCGAGGCGCTCAGGGACAGCGGCGGCGGTGAGCAGGCGGAGCTGGTGGGCATGCTGGCGGGTGCCGTCGCGGTGCACGGGCCGGGGATCGAACTCGTCGTGGACGACGCCGAGGAAGCCTCCACGGGCGGCGACGGCGACGCCCGCGAGACCTCCGGGTTCTCCGACACCGGGCGGGTGCGCGACCGTGACATGCAGCGTGTGGTGAACGGGCTGTGGGCCTCCGGCGCCGAGGCGGTCTCCATCAACGGGCAGCGACTGACGGCGCTGTCGGCGATCAGGGCCGCGGGCGACGCGATACTGGTCGACAACAAACCGCTGGTGCCGCCGTACACCGTGCTGGCGGTGGGGGACGGGAAGAACCTCAGCAGCCGGTTCCAGGACAGCTCCGACGGGCTGTACCTGCACGCCCTGCAGGAGAACTTCGGCATCCGGACCGCCATCTCCGTGCAGGACGACGTCCGGGTGCCCGCCGCGCCGAGTGTGATCGTACGTACAGCACAGCCGATAACTGAGAAGGACACATCGTGATCGCCGTACTGGGCCTCGTCGTGGGCGTCGTGGCCGGCCTGTTGGTCCAGCCCGAGATTCCGGCCGCTGTCGTTCCGTACCTGCCGATCGCCGTCGTGGCGGCGCTGGACGCGGTGTTCGGCGGGCTGCGGGCCATGCTGGACGGGATCTTCGACGACAAGGTCTTCGTGGTGTCGTTCCTGTCGAACGTGGTCGTCGCCGCACTGATCGTCTTCCTGGGCGACGAGTTGGGCGTCGGGTCCCAGCTGTCCACGGGTGTGGTGGTCGTCCTCGGCATCCGCATCTTCTCCAACGCCGCGGCGATCCGTCGGCACGTGTTCCGGGCGTGAGGCCGATGAACAACCAGGACGAGACACGCCGGGACGAGACACACCGGAGCGGGACGCACCGTCACGAGCCGCACGGCAACGGGTCGCACCAGGACGACACGGCGACGACCCGGCTGCGCAGGGAGTTGCCCGCGGAGGTCCCCGCGGTGCCCGCGCAGCAGCAGGGGCCGGGGCAGGCCGCGGAGCCCGCGCTGACGGGGCGGCAGCGGCTGGTGCAGGGACTGTGGCCGCCGCGCGTGACCCGGGCCCAACTCATCGTCGCCGTGCTGCTGTTCGGCCTCGGCTTCGGCCTGGCCGTCCAGGTCGCCTCCAACAGCGAGAGCGGCAACGCCCTGCGCGGCGCGCGCCAGGAGGATCTCGTGCGCATCCTCGATGAACTCGATGACCGCACTCAGCGTCTTGAGGACGAGAAGCAAGGCCTCGAGGAGCAGCGGCAGGAGCTGGAGAACAGTTCCGACCAGGCCGAAGAGGCACGGAAGCAGACGGTCGAGAAGGAGAAGCAACTGGGTGTCCTGGCGGGCACGGTGGCCGCCCAGGGACCCGGCATCACCATGACCATCGAGGACACGAAGGGGACGGTCGAGGCGGACATGCTGCTCGACGCGATCCAGGAGCTGCGCGCGGCGGGGGCAGAGGCGATCCAGGTGAACGGTGTACGGGTCGTCGCCGGCACGTTTCTGACGGATTCCGGCAAGAGCGTGAGCGTCGACGGGAACAAGATCAACGCGCCCTATCGTTTCAAGGTCATCGGCAAACCGCAGGACCTCGAACCGGCGCTCAACATCCCTGGAGGCGTGGTGCAGACTCTTGAGAAGGAGCAGGCCACCGTGACCGTCGAGCGATCGACCAAGATCGTCGTGGACGCCTTGCGAGCGGCGCAGCAGCCTGACTACGCTCGGTCGTCCTCCCAGTGAACCGGGGGTGCATGGGGGTCGTCCGGCAGGGGCATGAGGTTGCGGGGGGTCGGCGCACCGATCGGGTGGTGCGTGGTGGAAACTGTCTGGTGGATACGGACGTTGTGAAGGTGTCCGGGTCGGCCGGTGTATTCAGTCAGGGTTCGTCCTGCCCCACGGGCGGGTCTGTTTCGGTCAAGGGGAATCGCCCGTGAAGTTGTTTGCGAAGTTGTTCGGCAAGAGCGCGCGAGAGGGCAGCGACAACGCGACCGCCCGTCATCGCGCACAGCCCGAGGCGGAGGGTGAGCGGCCGCTGTTCCGCGACCAGGTGGCTGGTCCGGGCGGTGACATTCCGGGAGGCCAGGGCGGGGCGTCGGTTGACCCTGCCCAGGCCGGCGGCATAGGTTTCGGCCAACCGTCGACCTCGAGTACGGGTGGAGGGTTTTCCCCTATGACGGCCCTGGTGTGTACGAGGTGCGGTAACCGCAACGCGGAGAACAGCCGCTTCTGCTCCAACTGCGGCGCGCCGCTGAGGCCGGGTCTGACGCCCGAGCGCGCGTCGGAGACGACCTCCACCATCTCCATCTCCGGTCTCGAGGCCTACGACTCCGAGACCACCGGTCAGACGCAGCTGCCGGCGCTCTCCCCCGAGGCGCAGGCCGCGGTGGACGCGCTGCCGCTCGGCTCCGCGCTGCTGGTCGTGCGTCGCGGGCCCAACTCGGGCAGCCGTTTCCTGCTGGACGGCGACCTGACCACGGCCGGTCGTCACCCGCAGAGCGACATCTTCCTCGACGACGTGACCGTCTCGCGCCGTCATGTGGAGTTCCGCCGTCGGCCGGACGGTTCGTTCACGGTGGCCGACGTCGGCAGTCTGAACGGCACGTACGTCAACCGGGAGCGGATCGACGAGGTCGCTCTGTCGAACGGTGACGAGGTGCAGATCGGCAAGTACCGGCTGGTCTTCTACGCGAGCCAGCGAGGCTACTGACCCTCCCCCGGGTTCCGTCCGGGGGTATCCCCAGGGAAGGTCCATGCTGCGAACACCGAGGGGCGGTGCCGGTCACGGCACCGCCGCCGTGGACGGCGGTCCGATGAGCATCGGCGCGGTGCTGAACGTGCTGCGTGACGAGTTTCCCGACGTCACCATCTCGAAGATCCGCTTTCTGGAGTCGGAGGGACTGGTCGAGCCGGAGCGGACCCCTTCGGGGTATCGCAAGTTCAGCGCGGAGGACGTCGAGCGCCTCGGCCACGTGCTGAGGATGCAGCGGGACCACTATCTGCCGCTCAAGGTGATCCGGGAGCACCTGGACGCCATGGAGCGCGGTGAGGCCGGGCCGTTGCCGACCGTGGGCCGGCAGCGGGACGGTGAGGCCGTGCCCGAGCTGTCCGACGTGCCCACGGTGGCCCGTATCGGGCGGGCCGAGCTGCTGGCGGCCGCGGGGGTAGAGGAGCCGGAGCTCGAGGAGTGGGAGGCGTACGGGCTCCTCGTGCCCCTGGAGGGCGGGGTGTACGACGCGGAGGCGGCCACGGTGGCCTCGCTCGTCGCCGAGCTGGGGCGCTTCGGTATCGAGCCCCGGCACCTGCGGGTGATGAAGGCCGCCGCGGACCGTGAGGCGGGGCTCGTGGACCAGGTGGTCGCCCCGCTCCGTCGGCATCGCAATCCCCAGACCAGGGCCCATGCGGAGGCCCGTACGAAGGAGCTCGCGGGGCTGACGGTCCGGCTGCACGCGGCGCTCGTGCAGACCGCGCTCGGCGTGCGGCTGCCCTGACGGGTGGGTGCTCCGGGAGGCCGGATCGGTCACCCGTTCCCGGCCCGACTACCCAAACGTCCCGGGCACGGCCTAGGGTTGCTGTGTGAACGAGCTCGATGTCGTAGGTGTCCGGGTCGAGATGCCCTCCAACCAACCGATCGTGCTGCTGCGTGAAGTGGGGGGCGACCGTTACCTCCCCATCTGGATCGGACCGGGGGAGGCGACGGCCATCGCCTTCGCCCAGCAGGGCATGGCTCCCGCGCGGCCGCTGACCCACGACCTGTTCAAGGACGTGCTGGAGGCCGTCGGCCAGGAGCTCACGGAAGTGCGCATCACGGACCTGCGCGAGGGGGTCTTCTACGCCGAGCTGGTCTTTGCCAGTGGTGTCGAGGTGAGTGCGCGCCCGTCCGACGCCATAGCGCTGGCGCTGCGCACCGGGACGCCGATCTACGGCAGCGACACGGTCCTGGACGACGCGGGCATCGCCATCCCGGACGAGCAGGAGGACGAGGTGGAGAAGTTCCGCGAGTTCCTCGACCAGATCTCGCCGGAGGACTTCGGCAGCAGCAACCAGTAGCGGGCGGTGCCCGCCCGTGCCCGGTCGGCGGGACGGGCCGCGCGCGGAAGGGCGCCGGGGCGTGCCCTGCCTGTCATGTGCCGGTGGCCCGTGAGAGCGGCCCACGGCTCCCGCTCCGCGCATTCGGCTAGCCTTTCCCCGCGGTGGGGTGCGGGAAACCACTCCTTGGGTGATTATCACTCGGCGTGGCGAGTGTGGCGATCGTTGACGCACCCCTGGTGACTGCCTACCGTCGAGAAGGCAGGTCAAGGACGGAGGTCGGCGTGGGAAGCAGCGGCGACGGTACGGCTGGGGGTGCCCCCGGATTCGGTGTCGGGGAGAGCGGTCCGTACCCTTCCCCGAGTTCTCGGCTGCGCTCGGGCAGGGGGTACCCCGCGCACAGCGGCGGGGCCGACCTCGCTCCCCAGCGACCGGCGGCCGTGCCGAGCAGCGGAGGGACGGCGTCCATGGCGTCCGAGCAGATCGGCTACCGGGGCCCGACGGCGTGTGCGGCCGCCGGCATCACCTATCGACAACTGGACTACTGGGCGCGCACCGGGCTCGTCGAGCCGAGTGTGCGGCCCGCGCACGGGTCCGGAACACAGCGTCTGTACAGCTTCCGGGACGTCGTCGTCCTGAAGATCGTCAAGCGGTTCCTCGACACCGGTGTCTCACTGCAGAACATCCGCACCGCCGTCCAGCACCTCCGTGAGCGCGGGTTTCGCGACCTGGAGCGCATGACGCTGATGAGCGACGGTGCCACGGTCTACGAGTGCACCTCGCCGGACGAGGTGCACGCGCTGCTCCAGGGTGGCCAGGGCATCTTCGGGATCGCGGTGGGCGTGGTGTGGCGGGACGTCGAGAGCGCGTTGTCCCAGCTGCACGGCGAGCGGGTGGACACCGGGGAGACGCTCGTCGGGCACAACCCGGCGGACGAGCTGGCGCGGCGGCGCAACCGGGCGGTCTGAGACCCGACGGGTGCGGGCGGGCGGCCCCCGATCGGAGAGGTGCCGGGCGGGCGGTCGGGGGCGGCGGGACGGCGTCCCGGGGCCGTCCGGGAGCACAAGGGCGCGACATGCGGGCGGTCCGGTGCTCCGGTGCCGTTGTGGGTCGGTCCGGTGCCGTTGTCAGTGGTGTGGTGCAGCATCGGAGATGTGAGAAACGCGCCCACGATCCTGCATCTCGACATGGATGCCTTCTTCGCCCAGGCGGAGCAGGCGTCCAAGCCGAGTCTGCGCGGGAAGGCCGTCGTCGTGGGCGGGCTGGGGCCGCGCGGGGTGGTGGCGACCGCCTCGTACGAGGCAAGGGTCTTCGGGGTGCACTCGGCGATGCCCATGGCCCAGGCCCGCCGGCTGGCGCCGAACGCCGCCTACCTCACCCCGCGCTTCGCGTTCTACCGGTCGATCAGCGACCAGGTGATGGGGTTGCTGCGGTCCCTGTCCCCGTTGGTCGAGCCGCTGAGCCTGGACGAGGCGTTCGTGGACCTGGAGGCCGGGGAGGCGGCCTGGGACAGCGGGTCGGCGCGGCTGGCCGGGGTGCGGCTGCGGGCGGACATCAGTGCGGTCACCGGCCTCACGGGATCGGTGGGACTGGCCGGCTCCAAGATGCTCGCGAAGATCGCCTCGGAGCAGGCCAAGCCCGACGGCCTGGTGCTGATCGAGCCGGGCACGGAGCGGGCGCTGCTCGGGCCGATGCCGGTGCGGACCCTGCCGGGGGTGGGTCCGGCGACCGGTGACCATCTGCGCCGGGCGGGGATCACCACGGTCGACGAGATCGTCGAGGCCGGTGAGGACGAGCTCGTGCGGCTGCTGGGCAAGGCCCACGGGCACGGCCTGTACGCGATGGCGCTGGCGCGGGACGACCGGCCCGTGGTGGCGGAGCGGGAGGCCAAGTCGGTGTCGGTCGAGGACACCTACGACGTGGACATCCATGACCGGGTGCGGGTGGAGCTGGAGGTGCAGCGGCTCGCCGACCGGTGTGTGCGCAGGCTGCGGGGGGCCGGGCTGTCGGGGCGGACCATCGTGCTGAAGGTGCGGCGGTACGACTTCTCCACGCTCACCCGGTCCGAGACCCTGCGGGGGCCCACGGACGATCCCGCGGTGGTGCGGGAGGCGGCCGGCCGGCTGCTGGACGCGGTGGACACCACGGGCGGGGTACGGCTGCTCGGGGTCGGTGTCAGCGGCCTGGCCGATTTCACCCAGGAGGATCTGTTCGCGCAGGTGGCCGAGGCGAGAGCGGAGGGCGTCGAGGAGGAGGTGCCGGACGAGCCGGTGCGGGAGGACGCGGTGCCGGACGGGCACCAGTGGCGTCCGGGGCACGATGTGCGGCACGCCGTGCTGGGGCACGGCTGGGTGCAGGGCAGTGGCCTGGGGCGGGTCACCGTGCGGTTCGAGACACCGCAGTCGGAGGTGGGGCGGGTGCGCACGTTCCGGATCGACGACCCGGACCTGGAGCCGGCGGATCCGCTGCCGCTGGTCCGGCGAAGACCGGAAGAGGTCCCGACGACGCACGGCGCGGTGGGGGACGCGGACGAGGCGGTGGCGGACGTGGCGGGGGAGGTCGGGGACGCGGGGCCGGCGGGCGGGGTGCCGGCGGGGCGACCTGGGACCGTCCGGTGACCGGGGAGGGTGCTTCCGTGGTGTCGCCGCAGCGGTGTGCCGAGGTCCGGACGGTGGTGGAGCGGGTCACGGCGTGGGCCCTCGGCCGGAGTGACGTCGTCGGGGTGCTGCTGGTCGGGTCATGGGCCCGGGGCGCGGCGCGGCAGGACTCCGATGTCGACCTCGTCGTCCTGACGACCCGGGCCGCGGGGTACGCCGACGATGACGCCTGGTTCCGCGAGCTGGCCCTGGGTGAGCTGATCCGTGTCAGGGCGTGGGGGCCGGTCACCGAGTGGCGGCAGGTCACCGCCTCCGGGCTGGAGGTCGAGGTGGGCATCGGCGCGCCGGACTGGGCCCGCGCGGACCCCGTCGACGCCGGGACCCGGCGGGTCGTGCGGGACGGAGCGCGTGTCCTGCTCGATCCCGCCGGGATGCTGGCGCGGCTGCTGCGGGCCTGCGGCTGACCGGGGTCAGGTGTCGTCCCGGCCGGCCAGGGTGCCGAAGTCGTGGTCCACCGCCGGGGGAGGGGCGCCCACGTCGAGTCCGTAGTGGTGGTAGAGCTGGAGCTCCTGCTCCGGGGAGAGGTGGCGGCCGACGCCGAAGTCCGGGGCGTCCTTGATCAGAGAGCGGTCGAAGGGGACGCGCAGGGTGCCCTCGACCAGCTCGCTGGGCTCCAGGGGGACGAAGGCGTCCCGGGAGAACAGGCCGGTCCGTATCGCCGCCCACTCCGGCACGCCGGTGGCGTCGTCGAGGTAGACCTCGTCGATCGTGCCGATCTTGGTGCCATGACGGTCGAACGCCTTGCGGCCGATCAGGTTGCGCGGATCGATGTCGGTCTGCACGGGCCCTCCACTTGGTCGCAACTCATCCGTAAGCACTACAAAAGAGCACATCTGTGATGGCGGCCACTCGACAGGGGGGCACCGTTGACCTCGCTGGTAGTCTGACTACGGCTGCTGACCCCGTGCGGGAGAGTCCTCCGGCAGAACACCGGAGGCGCCGAAGGAGCAAATCCTCCCCGGAATCTCTCAGGCCCACGTACCGCACGGACGAGGTCACTCTGGAAAGCAGGGCGGACGTCGATGGCTTCCGCCCTCACCGACGGTGAAAGCCGGGCGTCCACGGGCGGCCGGTGAAGCTCTCAGGTCGAGATGACAGAGGGGGAGGCCGTCCGGGTACCCGTGCCGTGGTGCCCCTCGAAGGTCGCGTCAGACCAGGAGGCCTCCGCAATGACCGCCCCTCGCATTCCGCTCTCCGACCTCGAACGGGCCAACCCGTTCGAGCAGCGCCACATCGGGCCCGACCAGGAGGCGCGGGCCAAGATGCTCGCGCAGGTCGGGTACGGCTCGCTGGACGAGCTCACCGCCGCCGCCGTCCCCGATGTGATCAAGAACGCCGACGCGCTGGATCTGCCGGACGCGCGGTCCGAGGCCGAGGTGCTGGCCGAGCTGCGCTCGCTGGCCGACCGCAACCAGGTCCTCGACTCCATGATCGGCCTGGGCTATTACGGGACGTTCACGCCGCCGGTGATCCTGCGCAACGTCATGGAGAACCCGGCCTGGTACACGGCCTACACGCCGTACCAGCCGGAGATCTCCCAGGGGCGGCTCGAGGCGCTGCTGA
This sequence comes from Streptomyces sp. NPDC088812, assembly GCF_044750285.1. Lineage (NCBI taxonomy): Bacteria > Bacillati > Actinomycetota > Actinomycetes > Kitasatosporales > Streptomycetaceae > Streptomyces > Streptomyces sp. NPDC088812. The sequence goes on from NZ_JBIVJP010000034.1 coordinate 12,177, forward strand.
ACTTCCAGACCATGGTCGCCGACCTCACCGGGCTGCCCACGTCCGGTGCCTCGCTGCTCGACGAGGGCACCGCCGCCGCCGAGGCGATGGCTCTCTCCCGCCGCATGGGCAGGAACAAGAAGGGCCTGTTCCTGGTCGACGCGGACGCGTTGCCGCAGACCATCGCCGTGATCGAGGCGCGGGCCGAGCCGACGGGCGTGGAGGTGGTCGTCGCCGACCTCGGCGACGGGATCCCGGCCGAGGTCGCCGAGCGCGAGATCAACGGCGTGCTCCTCCAGTACCCGGGTGCCTCCGGCGCCGTACGCGACCTCAGGCCGGTCGTCGAGCAGGCCCACGCGCTGGGCGCGCTCGTCACCGTCGCCGCCGACCTGCTCGCGCTGACGCTGCTGACGTCGCCCGGTGAGCTGGGCGCGGACATCGCGGTCGGCACGACGCAGCGGTTCGGTGTGCCGATGGGCTTCGGCGGGCCGCACGCCGGCTACATGGCCGTCCACGAGAAGTTCGCGCGCAGCCTGCCCGGCCGGCTCGTCGGCGTGTCCGTGGACGCGGACGGGAACAAGGCCTACCGGCTGGCGCTCCAGACGCGTGAGCAGCACATCCGCCGGGAGAAGGCCACCAGCAACATCTGCACCGCGCAGGTGCTGCTCGCCGTCATGGCCGGGATGTACGCCGTCCACCACGGCCCCGAGGGGCTCAGGGCGATCGCGCGGCGCACCCACCGGTACGCCTCCGTCCTGGCCGGCGGCCTCAGGGCCGGCGGTGTCGAGGTCGTGCACGGCTCGTTCTTCGACACGCTGACCGTGCGGGTGCCCGGCCGGGCCGCCGAGGTCGTCGCGGCCGCGCGCGAGAACGGCGTCAACCTGCGCCTCGTCGACGCCGACCAGGTGTCGATCGCCTGCGACGAGACCACCGGGCGGGCCCAGGTGAGTGCCGTCTGGGCCGCCTTCGGGGTCGACGGCGACATCGAGGAACTCGACGCGGCGACCGAGGACGCGGTGCCGGCCGGGCTGCTGCGCACCGACGCGATCCTCACCCATCCCGTCTTCCACCGGCACCGCTCCGAGACCGCGATGCTGCGCTACCTGCGCCGGCTCGCCGACCGGGACTACGCGCTCGACCGCGGCATGATCCCGCTGGGCTCCTGCACCATGAAGCTCAACGCGACCACCGAGATGGAGCCGGTCACCTGGCCCGAGTTCGGGCAGTTGCACCCGTTCGCGCCCGCCGAGCAGGCGGAGGGCTACCTCACGCTCATCCATGAGCTGGAGGAACGTCTCGCCGAGGTCACCGGGTACGACAAGGTGTCCCTCCAGCCCAACGCCGGGTCGCAGGGCGAGCTGGCCGGCCTGCTCGCCGTACGGGGGTACCACCGGGCCAACGGTGACGAGCAGCGGACCGTGTGCCTCATCCCGTCGTCCGCGCACGGCACCAACGCCGCCAGCGCCGTGATGGCCGGCATGAAGGTCGTCGTGGTGGGCACGGCGGGGGACGGCGAGATCGACGTCGAGGACTTGCGGGCGAAGATCGACAAGCACCGGGACGAGCTCGCGGTCCTGATGATCACGTATCCGTCGACGCACGGCGTGTTCGAGGAGCACGTCGCCGACATCTGCGCCCGGGTACACGAGGCCGGCGGGCAGGTGTACGTCGACGGCGCCAACCTCAACGCGCTCGTCGGACTCGCCAAGCCGGGGCACTTCGGCGGTGACGTCTCGCACCTGAACCTGCACAAGACGTTCTGCATCCCGCACGGCGGCGGCGGCCCCGGCGTCGGGCCGGTGGCCGTGCGCTCGCACCTGGCGCCGTACCTGCCCAACCACCCGCTCCAGCCCGCCGCCGGGCCGGAGACGGGCGTGGGGCCGATCTCGGCCGCGCCCTGGGGCTCCGCGGGCATCCTGCCGATCTCGTGGGCGTACGTGCGGCTCATGGGCGGGGACGGGCTGAAGCGGGCCACGCAGGTGGCGGTGCTGTCCGCCAACTACATCGCCAAGCGGCTGGAGCCGCACTACCCGGTGCTGTACACCGGCCCCGGCGGGCTGGTCGCGCACGAGTGCATCATCGACCTGCGGCCGCTCACCAAGGCGACCGGGGTGAGCGTCGACGACGTGGCCAAGCGGCTCATCGACTACGGGTTCCACGCACCGACGATGTCGTTCCCGGTGGCCGGCACGCTGATGATCGAGCCGACCGAGTCCGAGGACCTGACCGAGCTCGACCGGTTCTGTGAGGCGATGATCGCGATCCGTGCGGAGATCGACAAGGTGGGTTCGGGCCAGTGGCCCGCCGACGACAACCCGCTGCGCCACGCCCCGCACACCGCGGCCGCGCTCGGCGGGGAGTGGGAGCACCCCTACACGCGCGAGGAGGCCGTGTTCCCGGCCGGGGTGTCCGCCGCGGACAAGTACTGGCCGCCGGTGCGCCGTATCGACCAGGCCTTCGGTGACCGGAACCTGGTCTGCTCGTGCCCGCCGCTGGACGCGTACGAGGACTGAGCGGGCAGTCGAGGGCCCCGTCCGTGCCGGACGGGGCCCCCGGCCGTGCCGGGCCTGACCGATCTGCCCGGACAGCACGGCTAGGCCGTGGCCAGGGCCACTTCGGTCGACTTGATCAGTGCGACGACGTCGGAGCCCACGAAGAGGCCGAGGTCGGTGGCCGCCTCCCGGGTGATCGCCGCGGTGAGCTCGCCGGCCGCGACGGAGACCTTCACGGACGCCATGGCCGCGCCGAGGGTGAGGCCCACGACCGTGCCGGGGAGCCGGTTGCGGATGGACAGGCCCTCGAGGTGGCCGGTGGCGAGGGACACCTCCGTCGCCTTCACCAGCGCCTGCACGGTGGAGCCCGGGGCGAGATGCAGCTCGGTCACCGCCTCCTGGGTGATCGCCGCGGTGAGCGTGGGGCCTCCGGTGAGCCGGACCTTGACGGTGGCCATCACCTCGCCCGGGGTGACGTCGCTGACGGTGCCGGAGAGCTGGTTGCGGATGCTCAAGGTCATGGGACCCCACCGTAGGGCCCCATGACCTCCATGCCGGGGATGTGCGCGTCTGTGCCGCCGAAGTCCACGCCCTCCACGCTGGTCACCCGCCGCCTGCACGTCGGTCCACGGGAGAGCGCCCGATCAGACCCGGTCGATGTGCACGTTCGTCGACTTCACTCGCGCGGTGGCCTCCATCCCCACCTCCAGGCCCAGTTCCTCGACGGCCTCCCGGGTCAGCAGGGAGACGAGGCGGTGCGGACCGGCCTGGATGTCGACCTGGGCGGCGACGTCGCCGAGCTTGATCGCCGTGACGATGCCGGGGAACGCGTTGCGCACGGAGGTGTAGGAGGCGCCCTCCTCGCCGCTGCCGGAGCCCGCGAGCTCGACGGAGAACGCGGCGAGGTCCTTGCCGTCGATGAGGCGTCGTCCGGTCTCGTCGCGGTGGGTCGCCACTCGGCCCGCGTCCGCCCAGCGGCGCGCGGTGTCCGGGCTCACGCCGAGCAGCCGCGCGGCCTGGCCGATGGTGTAGGACTGCATGCCGGTCACGATAGGCGGTGCGATCCGAGGCCGGGCGCCGGGCCCCGGAGCACGCCGTGCGACGTCCTCCTTGCCGAGCCGTCGGCCGCCGCCTACAGTCCGCTCCGTAATGTTCGTCGAAGAGACCGAATGTTTCGACCGCTTCGGTCTCCCGAAGGGGTGCAGGCACATGAAGGCGAACGACGGCACGGATCGCAGGGCGGGCGGCGGGGGCGGCGGCGCCACGAGCGACGCGGCGGGTGACACGGCCACCGGCACCACGGCCACCGGCACCACGGACGCCATGGCGGACGGCGCGACGGACGACGGCGCGGCCGGCCGGACCTACGGCAACCCCGTCATCCCCGGCTTCCACCCCGACCCCAGCGTCTGCCGGGTCGGCGACGACTACTACGTCGTCTGCTCCAGCTTCGAGTACTTCCCGGGCGTCCCGGTCTTCCACAGCCGTGACCTCGTCCACTGGCGCCAGATCGGCAACGTCCTGGACCGCCCGGCCCAACTGTCGCTGCCGGACGACCTGCCGGCCTCCGCGGGGATCTACGCGCCGACGATCCGGTACCACGACGGCCGGTTCTACATGATCACCACCAATGTCGCCGGCGGCGGGACCTTCCTCGTCACCGCCGAACGGCCGGAGGGGCCGTGGTCCGACCCGGTCTGGATCGACCTGCCCGGTATCGACCCCGACCTCGCCTGGGACGAGGACGGCTCCTGCTGGTGTGCGGTCTCGGGGGTGCGGGTCGCCCGGATCGACCCGGTGACCGGCGAGGTGCTCGAAGGGCCGGTGCCCGTGTGGTCGGGGACGGGACTCCAGCATCCCGAGGCCCCGCACCTGTACCGCATCGGGCGGTGGTGGTACCTAATGCTGGCCGAGGGCGGCACGGCCCACGGCCACAGCGTGTCCGTCGCGCGGGCCAGGTCGCCGCTGGGCCCGTACGAGGCCGCCCCCGCCAATCCCGTCCTCACCCACGCCGGCACCGATCTGCCCGTCCAGTGCACCGGTCACGCCGACCTCGTCGAGGCGGCCGACGGCCGGTGGTGGATGGTGCTGCTCGGGACGCGTCCGCGCGGCTGGTTCCCCCGGTTCCACGTGCTCGGCCGGGAGACCTTCCTGGTCCCGGTCGAGTGGGTCGACGGCTGGCCCCGGACGGGTCCGGTGCGCGAGCGGCACCCCGCGCCGGCGGGCGCCTGGCACCCCGTCCCGCCCGAGCCGGAGCGGGACGACTTCGACGCCCCCGTCCTCGCCCCCCACTGGATCTCCCCGCGCCGCAGGCCCGAGGGCTCCTGGTCGCTGAGCGACCGCCCCGGCCGGCTCACCCTGACCGCGACCGGCGACAGCCTCGACCGTCCGGGGCACACCTTCGTCGGCCGCCGCCAGCGCCACCCCGACTGCCGTACGGCGGCCCGTCTGGAGCCCGGATCCGGGCGCGCCGGGCTCTCCGTCCGCCTCGACGAGGCCCACCACTACGACCTGGAGGTGAGCGGGGGAGAGGCAGGCGTGGTCGTCCGGATCGGGCCCGTACGGCAGTGGGTCGCACGACGGCCGGTGCCGCCCGGTCCCCTCACCCTCGTCGTCGACATCCGCACGACCGACCAGGTGGCGCCGTCCGTGACGGCCTCGGGGCAGCGGGCCGACGGGGTGCGCCCGGCCGGTCCCGACACGATCGCCTTCTCCGTCGAAACGGCGGACGGCACCGAGGCGCTGGCGGAGCTCGATGGCCGGTACCTCTCCACCGAGGTGGCCGGCGGTTTCACCGGCAGGGTCATCGGGCTCTACGTCACCGAGGGCACCGCGGCCTTCGACTGGTGCGAGCACCGGCCGACCCGCTGAACCGCACCCGCCGGATTGCCTGTGTTCAAGGGGTTGCCACCCCTCGGAGCCTGTCTCTAGGGTGCGGCAGCAGCGAAGCTTTCCGAATCTCAAGCGAAACTTTCGACATCGGACGGACAGCGGTGTGTGCCGTCCCGAACCCCGAGGAGCGCATGATGGGCCACCCGGCACTGTCCCGCCGCGGCTTCCTGGCGGCCTCCGCCGCGGCCGGTCTGAGCATGACGGCACTGAGCGCCTGCGGCGGCGACTCGGACGGAGGGTCGTCGGGGACGACCACCATCGAGTGGTGGAACATCTCCACCACCCAGCCGACGAAGGACGTCTGGGCCGGTCTGGCCCGGCAGTTCGAGGCGCAGAACCCGAACGTCAAGATCAAGATCGTTCAGCTGGAGAACGACGCCTACAAGTCGAAGATGACGGCCCTGACCGCCTCCGGGAAGCTTCCCGACATCTTCCACACCTGGGGCGGCGGCGTCCTGCGGCAGCAGATCGACGCCGGGCTCGTCGAGGACCTCACCGAGCGCACCCAGGACTGGGCGAAGGGCCTGCTGCCGGTCGCCAGTGAGCCGTACCTCTTCGACGACCGGACCTACGGCATCCCGTTCGACATCGGGATGATCGGCTTCTGGTACAACAAGGCGCTCTTCCGGCAGGCCGGCATCGACGCGCCGCCCACCACCTGGAGCGGATTCCTCGACGCCGTCGGGAAGCTGAAGTCCGCCGGTGTCACCCCGCTCGCCCTGGCCGGGAAGGAGAAGTGGCCCGGCATGTACTACTGGGCCTACCTCGCGATGCGCACCGCCGGAGCCGACGCCGTCCAGAAGGCCGGCGACGACAAGGACTTCACCGGCGAGGGCTTCGTCCAGGCCGGGCAGCACCTGAAGGAACTGGTCGACCTGGAGCCGTTCCAGAAGGGCTTCCTCGGCGCCGCCTACTCCAGCCCCACCGGGCAGGCCGCCACCGTCGGCAACGGCAAGGCCGCCATGGAGCTCATGGGCCAGTGGGCGCCCGTGGTGCAGGCCGACGCGGGCAAGGGGCTCGGCACGGACCTGGGCTTCTTCCCGTTCCCCGCGGTCGAGGGCGGCAAGGGCGCGCTCACCGAGGTGTTCGGCGGCGGCGGTGGCCACGCCCTGCGCGCGGGCGCCCCGCAGGCGGCCGTGGACTTCCTGAAGTTCTTCGCCTCCGCCGCCACCGACACCGAACTGGTCGAGAAGACCGGCGTCCTGCCCGTCGTACCGGCCGCCGAGAGCGCCCTCACCGACCCCAACCTCACCGCCGTACAGACCCAGTTGAAGGCGGCCACCGGCTTCCAGCTCTACCTCGACCAGGCGTACGCGCCCGCCCTCGGCCAGGAGGTCAACGACAGCGTCGCCGCCCTCATCGCCGGTTCCAAGTCGCCCCAGCAGGTCGCCGAGTCGATCACCAAGGTCGCGAAGGAAGAGCAGTAGCCCGCGATGACCTCGACCTATCTCCCGGACGAGCGGAGCGGCCCGGACGCCGACGCCGTGCTCCCGCCCCCGGCCGCCGGTCCGGCCCGGGGACGGGCCCGGCGCGCGCGGCACTGGCTCACCGCCGTCGGCCTCCAGGTGCCCGCCCTGGTGCTGTTCGGCACGCTGGTGCTGCTGCCGATGCTGTTCGCGCTGTACGCCGCGTTCTTCCGCTGGGGCGGCTTCGGCATGCCCGAGGACTACGTCGGCGGCGACAACTTCACCCGGCTCTTCGAGGACCCCGTCTTCCTCGGTGACCTGTGGCGCTGCCTCCTCCTGGTGCTGCTCTCGCTCGTTCTCCAACTGCCGTTCGCGCTCGCCCTGGCGGTCGCGCTCAACCAGCGGATCCGCGGCCGGGCCGTGTACCGGATGCTGTTCTTCGCGCCGTACATCCTCTCCGAGGCGATCACCGGCGTGCTGTTCGGCATGATCTTCGCGCCGGACGACGGCCTCGCCGACCACGTCCTCGGCGCGGTCGGCCTGGACGGGCTGGGCGGGCAGTGGTTCGCCGACCCGTCCACCGTCATGGCCACCCTGTTCCTGGTCATGACGTGGAAGTACTTCGGCTTCCACATGATGCTCTACCTGGCCGGACTCCAGTCCGTCCCGGCCGAGCTGACCGAGGCGGCCCTCATCGACGGGACCGGACCCTGGCAGCGCTTCCGGCACGTCACCCTGCCGCTGCTCGCGCCGACGCTGCGGATCAGCGTCTTCCTGTCCGTCATCGGCTCGATCCAGCTCTTCGACCTGGTCTGGGTCACCACCGCGGGCGGCCCCGACCACCACTCCGAGACGATGGCCGTGACCATGTTCCAGTACGGCTTCAAGCGCTACCAGGTCGGCTACGCCAGCGCGATCAGCGTGGCCATGTTCGCCATCAGCCTCGTCTTCGCCCTCGCCTACCAGCGGTTCGTGCTCCGCCGCGACCTGGAGGGGGCCACCACCACCCTGCGAGGAGGCGGTTCATGAGCGTCCGCAAGACAGACGGTTCCGTGCGCCCCGGCAGGAGCGGCGGTGCCGTGCGCGCCCGCACGTCCGGCGGTGCCGTGAGCGTCCGCAGGACCGGCCGGACCCTTCCCCTGCACCTCGTCCTCGTCGCCGTCGGCGCGGTGATGGCCGTGCCCCTCGTCTACGCCGTCCTGTCCGGCTTCAAGTCCACCGACGAGCTCTCCCGCAACCCCGTCGGCCTGCCCGACGCGTGGATCACCGCCAACTACACCGACATCCTGGGCGCCGGCTCGTTCTGGCGGCTGGTCGGCAGCAGCACCCTCATCGCGGTCGGTACGACGATCGTGGTGGTCGCGGTGTCCGCGCTCGCCGCGTTCTCCTTCGCCCGGTTCGCCTTCCGCGGCCGGGAAGCGCTGTTCACCCTGTTCACGATGGGGCTGATGTTCCCCTTCGCGGTGGCCGCCCTGCCCCTGTTCCTGCTGCTGCGCTCGCTGGACCTGCTGGACAACCCGCTCGGTGTGATCCTCCCGCAGGCCGCCTTCGGCCTGCCGATGACCATCGTGATCCTGCGGGGCTTCTTCCGGGAGATCCCCGCCGAACTGGAGGAGGCCGCCACCCTCGACGGCTGTGGCCCCCTCGGCTTCTTCTGGCGGATCCTGCTGCCCATGGCCCGCCCGGCCCTCGGCACGGTCTCCGTCCTCGCCGTCGTGGGCAGTTGGAACAACTTCTTCCTGCCGCTGCTGGTCTTCACCGACTCGACGTGGTGGACGATCCCCATCGGCGTCCAGCAGTTCCAGGGCCAGTACTCCGCCGAGTACGCCCGGGTCTTCGCCTATCTGGTCCTGGCCATGGTCCCCGCCCTGGCCTTCTACTCCGTCGCCGAGCGCCAGCTCGTCGGCGGCCTCACCGCCGGCGCCACGAAGGGATGACGCGCGCCCGCGGACGCACCACCGCCTCGTACGGCTCACCCACACCACCGATCGTGAGGAGTCGCACCATGTCCCGCACGTTCCGCACCTCCCGCACCCGGCTCAGACTCGCCGGGGCCCTCGCCGCCTCCCTCGTCGCCGCGGGTGTCGCGAGCGGCCCGGCCGCGCAGGCGGGCGAGCAGCACGAGGCGAGGACGCTCGCCGAACTCGCCCAGCGGCACGGCCGCTACTTCGGCAGTGCCACCGACAACCCCGAACTCGCCGACGAGCCGTACACGGCCGTCCTCGGCAGCGAGTTCGACATGATCACGCCCGGCAACGGCATGAAGTGGTACGCCACCGAGCCGCAGCAGGGCGTCTTCGACTTCTCCGCGGGCGACGAGATCGTCGGCCTCGCCCGAGCCGCCCACCAGGAGGTCCGCGCCCACACCCTGGTCTGGCACAGCCAGCTGCCCGGCTGGCTGACGAGCAGGGAGTGGACGGCCGACGAGCTGCGGGCCGTCCTGAAGAACCACATCCAGACCGAGGTGCGGCACTACCGGGGCCAGGTCTACGCCTGGGACGTCGTCAACGAGGCGTTCAACGAGGACGGCACCTACCGGGAGACGGTCTTCTACCGGACGCTCGGCCCCGGCTACATCGCCGACGCCCTGCGCTGGGCCCACCAGGCCGACCCGAAGGCGAAGCTCTACCTCAACGACTACAACATCGAGGCCGTCGGCCCGAAGAGCGACGCCTACCACGCCCTCGCCCAGGAGCTGAAGGCCCAGGGCGTCCCCCTCGACGGCATCGGCCTCCAGGCCCATCTCGCCCTCCAGTACGGCTATCCGACGAGCCTGGAGGAGAACCTCCGGCGGTTCGCCCGCCTCGGCCTGGACACCGCGCTCACCGAGGTCGACGTACGGATGCAGCTGCCGGTGACCGAGGAGAAGCTGGCCCGGCAGGCCGAGTGGTACGGGGACCTGACCGAGGCGTGCCTCGCGGTGCGCCGGTGCGCCGGCATCACCGTCTGGGACCACAAACGTTTTTAGAGTACTCAGTTGTTCTGCTGGGGTGACTGGCCAGGTTGCGTGATCTCGTCCACCAGATGGAGCGTCTCGTCGAGTCGGCGTCGTAGCTTCTCGACGAGGAGGATGAGGCCCGCAGCGTCCAGCTGTGCGAGGTCGGCTGTGCGGGCGGTTTCGAGGTCGATGCGGGCGAAGTTGACGCGGGCTCGTTGGAAGTCGGTGAGGGTGCAGTCCGGGGTGGGGCGGCCGTGCTCGTCGTTCATGGGGTGTCGCCTGTCGCCGTGCTGGGTGGAGGGGTGTGTGGAGAGTGCAGTCATCCTGTGACGCGCCTTTGTTCGTTGACAATGGGTCAATGATCACGTCATCCGAACGGGTGTTTTAGCTGGCCTGGCCCTTGCAGTACTGACCGGTTCTTGATCTAGGAAAGCCTAATGACTTGGGCAGACATTTGATCTTGACCCGTCGAGCGTGGGACGGGTGCACGCCCTGCCCGACGACGACTCATGGATCGCCGACCACCGCCGCGCGATCGGTGACGCCATCCGGCGGGAGCGGCTCCACCAGAACCGGACTCAAGACGACGTCTGGCTTTGCGCGGGCATCAGCAGGTACACGCTTCAGCGCGCGGAGGGCGGCCAGGACGTCACGCTCTCCACCCTCCTGCGGATCGCCCGCGCTCTCAATGTCCCGCTGTCTCATCTCGTCGAGGCGGAGTGACCCGCCGCCCGCACGGGGATGACGGTGCGGCGGGCCACTCCCGGGCCGCCATCAGGGGCGGCCTTCCCGGCCGGCCGGAGCGACGGACACAGCCGGCCGGGGAGTCTCAGCGCCGTATCGGCGCTTCCTGGCGACTCGACCGTCGGCAGTACTGCTTGTGCAGGTACTCGGTGGGCCGGGCACCGGACAGGGAGTCAGGGATGATCTCGTGGTAGCCCTCGCCCGGACGGATCTGCTTGCCGCAGCGGCTGCAGACCTTCATCGCGCCAGCCGGATCACTCGGTTCAGGGCGCGGCCTGTCTCGCAGATCGGGTGCTGCCGGCAGTCCGGGCACGGCTCGTCGCCGGTCGTGTGGTCGAAGAGCGCACCCAGGGCCGCCGCGCTCACTGCTGTGCGGGAGGCTCGCAGGTAGACCGTACGCCCGTCGTGCTGGCGCTCGCCGAGTGCCACGGCGGTCGCCGCGTTCAGTGCCTCGCCGCTCCAGATGCAGACGCGCCCTGCGAGCTGGAGCTCGGAAAGGGAGGACAGATCCGGGAGGGGGAGCAGCCCGAGAGCCTGATAGGTGGGCATGCCGCTGATCACGGCAGGGTCTGATGCCATCGCTCACGCCTCCACGGTCACGGTGATCCGTCTCACACCTGCGACCGTAGAGGCGCTCACGACCAACCGATGACCGGAATCCGGTCACCCCTCTGTCATGCCGCCAAAATCCCGACCCCCACCGCAAGCTCCGACGCACGCCGACGCCGGGCCGCCTGCTTCGACTCGACCTCCTCGAGGATGATGCGCCGCGCGTACCCGTTGTAGGCGATCGTGTCCGGGGCCGCCTTGTGCGCCTTCTCGAGCGTGGCGATCGCGACATCCGGCTGCCCGTCCAACTGGTAGCCGCGGGCCTCTTCGATACGGTGACGGGCGCGCCGCGGCTTCGACTTGATGACCGCCGTGTCCGCTCGAGCGGCCTGCCGGACGGACTCGCCGCCCTGGTGCAGTTCGACGGCGACGGTGACGGCATGGGCGCCCATGATGGCCTGCGAGAAGCTCGTGACCGAGTGGTAGTAGTCCGCGGGCAGCCTCGAGGCCATGGTGTTCGCCTTGTCCCAGTGCCGCCACGCCGTGCCCGTCTCACGCCGGCGGGCGGCGGTGTAACCCAGCTCGAACTCGAGGGCCCCCGCGATAGCGAGGACTTCATCGTCGGCATCGGGGAGGAGCGGCTCGAGGAAGCGGACGGCCTCGAGGTTGACGGCATCCGCGGCGTCGAAGTGCCGGGGGCCGGAGTCGCGGTGGGCCTGCGCCAGCAGCCAGGCGGCGACGCCGATAGCGTGTGGGTCGCCGGAGTCCTGGGCGGCGACCATGCCGCGCTCCGCGACCCGCCACAGCAGACTCGAGTCTGGTTGGTAGGCGATGAAGAACTGCGACAGCGAGTACGTCTGGGCGAGCAGGGCCTGCGCATGCCGGCGGTCGTTGCTCGAGTCAGCGTGCCGCACCAGTGCTTGAGCATCCCGGATCAGATCCGGTAGCAGTCGGCCGATGACCTCGCGATGGTTGGGCGCCTGGTGCCTGGCCTTCCACGCGGCGTGCAGGCGGGCCTCGAGATGTGCGGGGGGCGGCGGTTCGGCGCTTGAGGCGAGCGGGAACGAGTCGATGGCGGCCTTGACCGCGGCGAGCCTTGGGTGGCCGGGGCCGATGAAGAGGTCGACGTGCGTGTCGGGGTGGCCTGTGAGGTCGGCGAGGTCGCGGACGCGCAATGCTTCGGCGATGCGCATCACCATGTCGAGGCCGGGGGCTTGCTGTTGTCCGTTCTCGAGTTTGCGGAGGGTGTGGGGGGAGATGGCGATGAGGTCGGCGAGTTGTGCGCGGGTCATGCCGCGGCGCTCGCGGAGGATTTGCACGCGCTGGCCGAAGCGCAGGGGGTCGGCGTATGGGTCGGGGGTAGCATCGGTTGGCATGGTCTCGCCCCTTCTCTGGACGGCTCGTCACCTTCAGGGTAGGGGCGGGGCCTTGTTCGTGTGGGTTCGTTGTAACCGTCATGAGTGAGGCGGGGTTGTGCTCGATATCCTGGGGGCATGTCCCCCCACTCCCCGGCCTGCGGGTCCGTGCGCTCTGCTGCGGTCGTGAACGAGGTGATCCGGGCGTTGGTGTTGCGGGCGCGGGGGCGGGAGTGGACGCGGGCGGAGCAGGCGTTGTACGGGCTGCTGCGGGATGAGTGGGTGGACGCGCTCCGGAACGAAGTCGCCGAAGCGGCATAAGGGTGCGGGCAGCCGCATGGCCTCCCGTGGGGAGCCGGGAGGCGCGGCGGGCCCTGCCGCATCGGCGACACACGGCAGGGCCCAGCAAGGGGAATCCACCTGGGGGAGGGAGGTTCCCGCCCCCACACCATGCACCACAACCAGCCACAGCGATAGATCACGGGCCGGAAATCGTCACACCCCGGTCCGGTTGTACTCGTCGACCCTGTCCGGCGGCGCCGGAGGCTCCAGCCCAGCCCCCCGCATCTGCGCCGTCAGCTCCCCCACATACAGAGCAAACGACCTGACCAGTGACCGAAGTGACCGAGCCTCCGCTTTCAGGTCGTCGATGTCCCTCTGCATGTCGTCCCGAATCTCCCGGAACGCAGCCAGATCCGCCTGCCGCTGCGACGGCTCCGCCTGGATCGCAGCCGCCGCACGACCGCCCCGGTACGTGAACCAGCCCGTCACCACCACACCGACGACGGTAACCGCCGCCCCCGCAAGGCCCAGCCAGCCATTCATGCCGGTCTCCCGTCCTGCTCAGGCGGCACCCGCGAGGCGCACCAGATCACGCCGCAGTGCGACGTCATGTACCACACAAACACCCACATGCCACGGGCATAGTCTCCCACCACCCCAGCCCACCCATAAGCGAACGCCCACAACGCAGGCGGCGCCGACGCGATCACAAACCCCAGCCCGTCCCGCGCAAACGGCAGCCACGCCGACACGAACGTCCCCACCCCCGCCAGCACCCACACCCACGCCCAGCAGTGCAGCGGCGCCACCCCAGTGAGGAGACTCGGGCCGCCAGTGGCCGGGGGCTCGACGATCAGACTCACGCCCCAGCACACCTTGCCGATCCCCATGAACAACAGAAACGGGCCGCGGCGCCCCAGCCGGCCGCTGAACCAGCCTGCTACCGCGGCCCGCACCTCAGGCTGCCTTCGTCGACGTGGCCCGCTCGATCCCCGGCGCGATCCCGCTGGGCTTCCACACCGTGTAGTAGGAGGTGCCGATCGCGACCGCGGCGAGCAGCATGCACGTCACCACCGGCTTCCCGTCGAAGTCGCCGTTGAAGTAGGCGGTGCCCAGGCCGACGAGGGCGGCCACGGCCAGCATCAGCAGTCCGCGGACTGCACTCGACCATCTGGGCTGGTTGACGATCGCGATCACCGGGGGGAGAACGAAGCCGAGGCCGGCGGCCCACAGCTGGGCGTCTGTCGGGTTCATGAGGGTGTCCTTTCTTGTTCAGGCGGCGAGGCGGTCGGCGAGGATCTCGGCGACCTTGGCGGCGATGGCGTCGGCGAGGCCCGGGGAGGCGGCGACTTTGGTGGCGAGGGCGGCCAGCTGCGCGTCGGACAGCTCGACCTTGCCGAGGCCCTCCACCTTCGACGCGAGGGACTTCAGGTCCGCGTTGGTGCCGCGCAGGAAGCCGTAGGCGTCGAGCGTGACCCCGGTGCCCTTGTACTGCCAGGGGGCGACCTTCTGAGTGGAGACCAGCTTGTCGACGCTCGTCGCGATCGCGGCGAGCTGCTTGGCCTGGGCGTCGGTGAATGCCACGTCGGGGTCCTCCTCGGGGGAATAGCTGATGCCCTTCGCCAGGGCGATGAGCTGGTCGAAGTCGATGGCGCCCGGGTCGCCGTGGGTGTTCTCCGGGACGTGCTGGTGGCCGCAGATGCCCTTGAAGGCGTTCCACTGGGCGCCTGACATGCGGGTCGTCGTGGCGCCGTAGGACGCCGGGTAGGCCAGCCACGCCGACGGGCCGGTCAGCGGGACGCCGTGCTGCGCGTGAGCCCATGCCAGGAAGTCGGCGAGGTCCCGCAGGGCCCAGCCGGGCGCCTCGGGCCAGTAGATGTGCGCGTAGCCCGACTTGGTCCACTTGGCGTGGGTGTCCGGGTCGCACGTGCCGGTCAGCTCCACCTGCACGACGTTCAGCGTGTTGGTCTGCACGCCCCCGGCCAGGTTCACCAGCGCGCGGGAGGAGCGGTCGATGTCGAAGTGCTGGTACCACTTCAGCCTCTTGGCCGCGAGGTCGGGCACCGCGGTCAGGTTGGGCGCGCTCGCACCGCCCCCGTAGTCGGGGAGGTTGGTGCCCTCCGTGGTGTGCAGGACGACGACGTTGACCTCCATCACGTCGCCGCCGAACCGGTTCTGGTAGAAGTACGCGGTCGACGCGCCCGGGTACTTCTGCGGGCCTGTGGCCATGAGTTCTCCTCTCAGACGTACGTGGTGACGTACTCGTTCTTCTGGGCGATCGTCGACGTCACCCCAGGGACAGTCATCAGATACGCCTTGATCGCATTGACGACGTCCACCTCATCCACCACGACGTCGTCCTGGTCGATGCCGTCGAGATGAACCGCCAGCACAGTCGAGCCACCCGACTTCCTGCCAGAGATCAGATACGTGGCCATGCCGCCTCCTCAGGCGATCCGCTGGAACCGAAGCCAGCTGTCCGTGTAAACCGTCGTCGCTGTCGCACTCGACGCAGCCTGCGCCCAGTCCAGCGACACCGTGCCCGCAGTCGTCGACATGCGGACCGTGCCCGTGAAGATGATTCCGTTCTGGTTGCTCGTGCTGATAGCACCGAACGTGCGGGCAGCGTTGATATCGAGCGACTCGGTACGCACCATGTAGCCCTGCGCGCTGGCCGTGTTGGTCGTCAGCGCGGGCGCAGAGGTAGAGCTGATGACGCTGTTGCCGGCGCCCATCGGCATCACCTCGCCGAGCGCGCCGGACGGGACGGTGAGCTGCAGGCTGATGTCGGCAGCGTTGTCGCCGTCGTACTTGATCCACCCGTCGAAGATGTAGACAGCGCTGGCGGCCGCATCGAACGCCAGATGGGGGTCCGCAGTCCTGGACGTGGTCGCCGCTCGCGGCGTGTCGGCGGTCTTGCGGACGGTCTGCGGCAGCATGCTCCGCAGCAGGGTGGCGGTGAGCCGCTGGCCTCCCGCGAGCGCGGGATAGGACTCGGCTGCCATGCTGCCTCCTTACAGGGCGATGTGGGTCGGGTAGGCGAGGGACACCGGGGTGCCCGCGCTGTGAGCCTTGGTGACGCCGTTGACGGAGCGGGTCACCGTCAGGGCCTGCGGGTTGATGACGGCGAGGTCGTCATAGCGGACCTGCACGTTTACGTTCGTGTTGGCGGGCGCGGAGATGGACCGGACACCGACGAAGGACGGCGTGGTGATCGCCGTGTCGGTGACCTCGACATGCCACTCCGGCGGCTCCGCCGACGACGCCAGCCAGACTTTCGCCTTGAGGCTCGTGCCGCGGATCTGGAACCGTACACGCACGTAAGTGCCTGCCACGTGCGTGATGGCGGACGTGTACGAGCCGAGGGTCGTCGCCGTCCCGGACGCCCGCCGGTGGATGTCGAGGAGGACGGCGTTGGCCGTCGTGAACTCCACCCGCGCGTGGTACAGCATGTCAGAGTTGACGTAGCGGCCGAGCAGCCCACCGTAGATCGATCCGCCGGTCGCCGTCGCGGAGGTCGTGATGCTGCCGTAGTAGTCCAAGTCCGGGTACGTCAGGTCGATGAAGCCCCGACGGGAGATGTCCACCGACGTCAGGACGTGCACGCCTGCGCTGCCGTTGACGGAAAAATCGGTGCTGACGGTGCCGCCGACGGAGCCCCACACCTGGCCGCTGTCCGTCGTTCCCCAGTCGCCCGAGACGCTCCTCGTGAACGAGTCCCCCAGCCAGGCAGCGACGCCCGTCACCCGCACGACCTCGCCGCCCAGCCTGACATCGAACGGCCAATCAGCAGAGTCTGTCGTCCACAGTGACACCTCGCCCGTGGACGGTACGACCATCAGCTGTGTGTCCTCGGAGTCGATCTCCTCGTACAGTTCGGTGTCGATGTCGATCCGCGTCTCCTGCGCATCGAGGACGCCGATGTGGCTGTACGGGGATGCAGGGCGGCAGATGAACGACAGCCGATGCTCGAAATGCGTGATGCTCTCTTCGCGGCCGAGGATGAGCTGGTCGACGGTGTCAGGGGGCAGCCACGCGCCGGGCATGTTGGTGATCTGCACGCGGTCGCCGAGGCGGAGCGCGAGGATCGCCCGACGCATCTCCGGCGTGATCGACGAGTGTGCGAGGTCCACGCTGATCTTCGGGTAGCGGGCCTCGTCCACCGTGCCCAGGTGGACGCGCCATGCCGAATGGTCGCGCAGCGTGGCCGAGTCTGTGGCGGAGAGGTTGAGGGTCAGACCGCTCGTCTCTCCGTACGTGCCTATGCGGTCGATGCCCAGCGGGCCTTCCGTCTCCTCGTATGACTGGGAGACGCCGTTCACGGTCACCGTGATCCGATTTTGGATGTACCGGTCGTCCTCTACGGGGACGGGCACCTCAGACAGGTTGTAGCCCGCGTAGTCGAGGATCAGCGCCGGGTCCTGGTTGTACAGCGACGCCCGTGTCCGATACCCCAGACCGCGCTCCGCCGTCTCGTACAGGAAACCGCCATCGGCGAGCGCACACTCCTGCACGAGCGCCAGCAGATTCGCCTTGCCCTGCGGACCCATCGCGACCGTGTCGTCGAGGTCGCCGATCCATTCGAACGGGATGCCGTCCTCGCCGCACAGACGTTGGATCCGCCGGCCTGCGGCCTCGCCCGTCGGCTGGATCGCCCTCCCGAGATCGGTGATGTCGGTGATCGTGGTCTGCACCAGCACGTGCCCGACCGCTGCGTCCGCCACGCCGGCGCTGCCAGCGAGTGTTTCGGGGGCCATTGACACCGAGGTCACGCGCGTGACGCTGGTGGCGACGAGGCCGACCGTGGTGGAGTCCGTCACCCCCGACTCGATGTCCAGGACTCGCAGCGTCACCGACAGGGCGCTGCCGTTGTTGGAGACCTCCAGCGATACTCGCAGGAGGCGGCCGCGGAGGTCGAGGCTGGTCGAGGAGGTGCCGGACGTGGCGAGGTCGTTCTCGTCGCCGTCCTTGAGGAGGATCGTCAGTGTCCCGCGGTTGCCGAAGGAGCCGATGCCGCCGGGTGGGTCGTTGTAGTGGACGTCGAGGTAGGCGAGGTTGTAGGCGCCCAAGTCGACCGCGATGCGAGAGATGACGTCCAGGTCGGAGAACCCGGCGGCGGGCACGGCGAGGAGGTAGCGCAGCTGGTACTGGGTCACCGTGCTGATGTCGTATTTTGCGACGCCGCCGGTGAGGGAGGCGCCGGTGAGGGTGGGGAGTGGATCAGAAGCGCCGAACCCGTCGTAGGCGGCGAGAGCGGGGTTGCCCGTCCACGTCATGCCCGACCCGTTGGTGAGCGCCGACCGCAGTTCGACCGACCCTGACGGGTCTTCGCATGGCCAGTACGCCACCAGCCCTGTCAGCGGCGGATCGGTGATCGCGTTGTAGAGCACGGACCGCTCCGGCGCCGGCCCCTGTGCGAGGCGCTGCAGGATGCCGTTGACGGAGACGTCGGTCCATACGTCGTTGCCGCTGCTGTCCCAGTTGGGTGCCCATTCGGAGACCTCGCCCCAGATGCGGTAGGACTTGCCGCCGTTGCCGTCCGGCACCGAGATCCGGATGGGGGTGTTGCGGCCGATCTGCCCGTACCAGACACCCGACGGGTTGCGGGGTGTGAACCGGCCGTCCGGGTTCTTCAGCTGCAGTTCTGCGGTCGCGGCCTGCGTCTCCGATCCCTCGCCGCCCCGGATCCCGTAGGAGATGGTGATGCGGCCGGAGTTGTCGCGGACCAGGTCGTAGTCGGTGATGTCGACCCACTCGCCTGCCACGAGCAGCTCCACCTGTACCGGCTCGCCGTTGGATGCCTCCCCGGACGACCTGAGCGGGCCGGGGAGGTTGGCGAGGCGGCGCCGGACGGCGGCGACGAGAGGGGCGACGGCGGGCATCGGTCAGCCCACCTCCTGGAACACCACGTAGCAGCGCAGGTCGACCGCCGTGGTCGGAGTGGTCGCCCGCACGCGCAGGAATCGGCTGACGGCGACGATGGGGCGGGCGTCCGGCATCCACTGCCGCACATACGACAGACCCGACTCCCCCGACACAGAGCTGAGAGACACGGTGTCGAACACCCGCGACGCCGTCGTCGACCCCTCGGCGCTCGCGGTGTACCCGGTCGCCGACGTTCCCAGCGTCAGCAGCGACGCCGCCCCGTTCGGGTCCAGGTTCGGAACACCTGCGGCCACGTGCGCTGTCACCGTCGCCGCCACGTCCGTCTGCAGCAGCTCGATCACGCCGTCCGCGCCCGGCGGGTCGTCCGACGACCACCCCCACTCCAGCAGCTGAATCTGCCGTGTGCTGGGCGTGGCCAACTGCAGCATGGTCTTGATGGCCGTGCCCGTCGTCACCGACTGCTGGGCAGCCGTCGTCGGCGCCGGCCCGTTCCACACGATGTACGGCACTGCGTTCTCTCCCTATCTGCCACGCGTCGGCTTGAGCGTGGCGTCGATCGAGCCGATGGCCCTGACCTGCTTGCGGCCGGTGTCGAGCCACAGCTCGCCGAACTCCCGGTCGGCGATCTTCACTTGGATTACGATCGGCGTACTGTCACCGCCGGCATCCGTGGCAGCGGCAGCCGGGGCAGGCGCGCCGCGGGGGGCGGTGAGCATCGACGCCCACGGCGCCGCCTGCGCGAGCTTCCGCCGCGAATCCGGGCCCGACCACACGCGGGACCCGACGGGCAGGTCGAGGAGCTCCGGCTCGTGCTCGCCCACCCATGTCAGACCACCGCGGATACCGCCTGACGCAGCAGCCCCGACGATGCCGCCCGCGGCTTTCTTCCCGACCGCTTTCACGACGGACCGGTTCAACGCCTTCGTCAGGTCGGACATCGCCTTCTCCAGCTTGTCCTGCGACTTCTGGAGCTTCGAGACGGTAGCCGTCTGGTTCTTGATGGCCACCGCGTACACGGAGTCGGCGGTGGTCTGCCCGGCTGCCTTCGCCGCCGACGCGATCTGCGACTGCAGCGCGTTGACGGAGGTGATCTCCGACGACGATGCGCTGAGCAGCGCGCCCGCAGTGTTGAGGCCGCCGCCGTCGATGCCCGCCTCGGCGATCTGCTGGATGAGATCCGCGCGCAGCCCCTTCGACTGCAGGCCCTTGAGGGCGGACGCGAACGCCGTCGCCTTGTCCCTGTTCGCGGTGAGGCTGCCCATGATCGAGGACACCGTCACCGGCCCATCGGAGGTGGCTCCGCGAGTGATGCCGGCGGCGGAAAGGATGTTGTTCTTGACGGAGTCCTTCAGCTGTGATGCCGCGGTTTTGAGGTCGTTCAGCCGGTCCTTGGCGCTCTCCAGCGCCTTGTTGACGCTGATCAGAGACTTCTCGTGGGCGGTGAGCTTCTTCGCGACCGAGTCCAGCGTGCGCAGCAGCCGCTTCTCTGCGTCGCCCGAAGTCTGCGACTTGATCCGGGCGCGGACCTCGGAGACCGTCGACGTCAGCTCGGCCACGTCCCCCGGCTGGCTGAGGCCCTTCAGCTGCGACTTCGTCAAGCCGCCCTTCGCATAGCCGGCAACCTTCAGACGGCCCGAGTTGAGCGCGTCGAGGAACCTCACCCCGTACTTCTGCACGGCGGCCGCACGCACCACGTACTCGGTGTTCGAGATCCGGGCCATCGCCCCCGAGGCCATGAAGGCGAGGATGCTGTCGCTTGTGCCGCTCCCCGGGCCCTGTACGTAGCCGCCCGTGGGGAACGCCTGCACATCCCCACCTGAGGCGTACCGGGGCACGGGACCGCCAGTCGCCAGACGGCCCGAGGCACCCATGAACGTCGCCCCGTCCGACCGTTTGGCGCCCGAATAGGAGTAGTGGACGTTGACGTACGTGTTCGCGACGTCGCCGTTCAGGGACGCGATCGCACCGGACACGTTCTGGATACCGGACAGAGCGCCGCCGGTCGCCGCCGTGACGGTGACGCTGCCGTCCTTCAGGTGCGTGACCTTGTATCCGAACGCCTCCAAGACCTTCTCCGCCGCGCCGGACAGGGTCTTCAGCGTCACGCTCTTGGCGCCAGGTGTCGCCTTGATCGCTGCGTTGAACGCCTCGATCCCGCGCTGAGCGTCCTCGCGGATCATGTTCAGCTGCGTGGTCTTCTCGTCCGGGATGTTGAGGATTGACTCAGCGAGCTGGGTGGCCTGCTCCTTGTTCAGCCCCATGGCCTGCGCGGTCTCGATGAGCTTCGTCCGGCCGCGGGTGTAGATCCCGTTGACGGTCTCCCACGACGAGCCCGACTCCCGCGCCGACGCGGCAGCCTCCTCCGTTTTTGCCGCGAGGTCGTTGAGGGCGCTGGCGGCGTTGCGGGCCTTCTCCGAGTTGAGGTTGAGCTGCCCGCCCGTCATCGACAGGGCGCCCGCGTTCTCGGAAGCGGCCTTCGCCGCGGCGTCGATGGCCGCTTCGAAGCCGATCATTCCGCCCAGGCCCTGGCGGTTGACGTCGTTGAGGGCCTGAATGCTCTGCCGCAGGCCGTCCGCGGACTGCTTCTGGGCGTCCAGCTTGGACTGCACCGCCAGCGCCTGCTCCCCGAACAAGCCCATGGACTGCGCCGCCAGTTGCTGCTCGAACGCCTGGTCTGCGAGCGCGGCCTTGTAGTCGTCCAACTGGCTGGAGACTTCTTTGCTGGTGAAGCCCTGCTTCTTCAACGACGTGCTGATGTTCTCCAGCGCAGCCGCAGCGAGATCCGCCTGCCCGTTCTTGACGAGGTTCGCGAGTGCCTGGTCGAGGCCGTCGAGGTTCTCCTTCGCGTCCTTCACCGGGGTGGAGTCGGTGCCGAAGAAGCTCATGATGGACTGCTGGACCTGGTCCAGGCCCTTCGGATCCGTCACCTTCTGCAGGCTGTCCGCCAGCCCTGACAGGTCGTCGCCGAAGACCCGCGCCGCCTCACCGGTCGCTTTTCCGGTCTGCGCGAAGGAGCGCAGCGACGTCGTCATCTTGTCGATGTCCGGCGGAGCCTTCTTCCCCATCTCCGACAGCGACGACAGCGCCACCACGAGGATGCCGATCCCGGAGCTGATCAGCGCGACCTTCGCCGCCCGAGACAGCGTCCCGAACGCCGCCGCGAGCCCCGACAGCCCGCCGCCGGCCGCTGTCGACGCAGCCGACATCGCTGCCAGAGACGTGCCGAAGCTGGCGAGCGCACCACCTGCGCCGCCGAGGCCCATAGCGGCCAGCTTGACGGCCTTGAACACGACGACGAACTGCAGCAGGTTGCCGAGTACCTCGGTGGGGATGGCGTTGACGAGCTTGGCGAAGCCGTTGACGACGGTGAGGATGCTGACGCCGACTTCCGACGTGGATGCCACCAGGTGTGTCAGCGCCCGGCCCAGGTTCGACAGGGTCTCCCCGACCTGCGGGCCCACGTCACGGACGTACGCCAAAAACTCCGTGAACTGCGAACTCCCGGCACCTTCCGACATGGTGCGCATGAACCGCACCAGCGCGTCATTCGCCCGCGACAACGCCCCAGTAGCGAACGACGAGAACGACTCCATGAACTGGGAGAAGCCGCCGCTGTTCACCCCGCCGGCAAGAATCGTCATGAACCGGTCCAGCTCCGCCGAGGCGCCCTTCACCGCCGGCGTGAGCTTCGGCAGCAGCGCCCCCGCCGTCGCCAGCCCCTTGGTGAAGACGGGCATCGTGTCCCCGGCCAACGACTTCGACCACGCCTGGTACTGGTCTTTCAGTACCGTGAGCGCGCTGGCCGCCTGGCGGGTTGCCGGGGCCATGTCCTTCACCTGGTCCAGGTACAGGCGTTCGGCCTGCGCCGCTTCCTTTGATGCGGGGCCGTGTTTCTTGACCGCGTCGTCGTACTTCTTCTGAGCGTCCGAGGCGTCGTTCACTGCCGACACTTGGCCTGCGATGGCCAGTCCGAACACCCCCACCGCGACACCTGCCGCAGTCAGGCTTGCGGCGATCGGCACGGCTGAGGCGGCGATGGGCACCAGGGCGGGGGACAGCATGAGGGCGGCCTTGCGGAGGCCGTTCATGCCGTTGCTGGCGCCGTCCATACGGATGGTGCCGACACGTCCGCCCAGGCCTCCCATGGTGGTGGTGAGGCGGCGCATGCTGTCGTCGAGGTCGTCCGTGTCACGGCGCAGCGTGCGGGCCCGGTTCGACATGGTGTCGAGGCGGCCGTCTGCGTTACGGGCCGCCGTGTTCAAGGACCGCAGCGCGCGGGCCGCATCCTGCGCGGCGTCCTTCAGCCCCCTCAGCGCCAGAGTTGCCGCAGTTGCCCGCGCGGTGAGCGCGGTCAGGCTCTGCCCGGAGTCCCGGGCCTCGTCGCGGAGCCTGCGGAGGGAGTTGTTGACGGCCGTGAGCCCGGACGCGGTCTGGTTGGCGACCCGGACCCTGATTTCGATGTCGTTACCCAAGACCGTCCCCTCCCTCCATGTGTTCGGGTGTGCCGAGTCGTTCGATCGCGATCAGTTCAAGAAGCTCGGAGTCCTCCGCGAGCAGCGCGCTGGGCAGGCAGTGGAAGCGGTCGCAGAGGCCGAGGATCAGGCGGGCACGCTCGAAAGCGGCTGGGGGTCCGACAGTGCTTCCATCGGCACGGACTCCACCAGGGACGGCCCGCCAGAGGGCGAGCTCTGCGGCAAAGGGTCGGCGTCGTCCACCTTGCCGCCGAGGCGCTCCATCCACTCCGTGGCGAGGGCGAGGGCGAGGTCGTTGTCGATGGAGAAGAGACCGTCACGGGTGCACGGCACGGGCGTGCCGTCCTCGCCCTCCAGGTTCCACGACACGAGCGCGTCGGCGAACTCCTCCAACTGCTGGACGATGCCGGCACGCTCGTCGGCGTCCTCCGCCTCGCTGTAGCCCATGAGGCGGAGGTACTCGGCGAGGTTCTTGCCTCGCGCATAGGCGACGGGGTGCTCCGTGTCCTGGCCGTACACCTTGTGGTTCTTGAGGGAGACCTCGATGCGGCGGGTTGTCTTGCGGTAGCCCATGGGTGCTCCTGTCAGGCCCAGGTCGGGACGGTGCCGTCGGCGAGGGAGCCGGGGGCGGACCAGGTGAGTTCGCCGCTGTCGGCGCGGGTGAGCTGGTAGTCGGAGAACAGGGCCTCGAAGGCGAGGGTGACTCCGTTGACGGTCTGGGTGACGGTGCGGGCCACCGAGGTGGAGGGCACGGTCTTGAAGACGTCGTGGGACTGGTTGGAGGCCGCGTTGAAGACGCCGTTCAGCGTCACGGAAGCGTCGGCGAGGAGCAGCAGCCGCTCGTTCGCCGACTTGTCGACACCGGTGATGTCCTGCACTCCGCGCGGAGTGGACATCTGCCAGTTTGTGATGTCGTTCTTGATCGCCCGAGCGGTGCCGGCGGAGTCGTCCACCGACAGCGTGGTCTGGCCGAGACCTGAAGCCTTCGCCATGTCAGATCACCCTTTCTCGATTTCGTCTGCGAGCTTCTGCTGGTGCTCAGCGAAGTCCTCGACCCAGTTCTCCGGCCGCTGGTGCAGCCGGGCTCTCGTGCCGCGCGGATTCCCGCGGTGGTCGCCGTCGCGCACGACGTACAGCGGCGCCCGGTCCATCCGTGTCCGGTGCTCGCGCGCCTTGAAGCACGCCTGGCCGGCCTCGAACACCAGCCACGTCTCGCCCGCGGCTACGGGCTGCTCGGTGTACCTGCGGCCGGAGTTGCGGGCCGCGTGCAGTAGGTCCGGGGTGAGGGATTCGACGCGGACCCGCCAGCCGTGCAGGTAGTGCGGGCAGTCGACTTCGGCGCACGTCGCGGGCCGGAAGTGCGAGGTGAGCGGGGAGACGATCGCGTACGTCTTGTACGCGTCGGGGGCCATCTTCGGCTCCCACCGGAACGGCTGGACGGCCATCAGAACGTCACCCCCGCGTTCTCGTTCTTGATCACGTTGACGGCGAAGGCCAGGCTGGTGAAGCCACCCGTCGTGGTGGTCACCGCCCGCACGTAGCGGCGGATCGTGGCCGTGTTCCCCAGAGCGATGCGCTCGGCGAGCGGCGCGCCACCAGTGATCTGTGTGAAAGCGAAGCCCGTGACGTCGGCGAACGTGGCGTTGTCCGCCGAGTCCTGGATCTTCACCGTGACGTCCGTACCCGAGAAGCTGAACACCTGCAGATACGCCTGCCCGCCGAAGCTCGCGCTGGCGGCGGTGTCGATGCCCGTGCCGTCCGTCGCCGCCGTGTCGGTGCGCACCCCCGCGGTGAGCTGTCGCCCCCACTCGATGCCGTAGCCGTTGGACTGGGCGGACACCCCAAAGGTGAGCATGCCGTCGTCGCCGCGCGTCGGGTCGTAGTTGGCCTGCTTCGCCACCAGCGACGCCGCCGGGTCACCGAGGACCGTGCCGCGGCAGTAGGTGAGGATGACGTCGGTGCGGGGCAGCGCGCTGAGCTTCTCGTGGGTCGCGCCGGTGACGGCCACGCTGTTGAAGAACGTGG
The DNA here is from genome assembly GCF_044750285.1 of Streptomyces sp. NPDC088812. Classification (NCBI taxonomy): domain Bacteria; kingdom Bacillati; phylum Actinomycetota; class Actinomycetes; order Kitasatosporales; family Streptomycetaceae; genus Streptomyces; species Streptomyces sp. NPDC088812. The sequence goes on from NZ_JBIVJP010000034.1 coordinate 37,197, forward strand.
TCATCTCGATCTGCCCGCTGCGCAGCCCGCCCTGCCGCTCGTAGGCGCTTTTGCTGATCGGCGTCATGTTCAGCAGCGCCGGGCCGCCGCCGATGGTGCCGAGCTGCTGGATATCGCCGCTCGCGTCGAAGCCCTGGATGTACAGGTTGTCGCCCAACCCGCCTGTCTTGGCCACCTATGCCACCTCTTCCCAAAGATCGTTGACTACGACAGGCAGCGAGATCGTCATCACCCGGAAATGCACGCCGTCCTGCTGCAGGTAGCCCGCGCGGATGTCCAGCGGCTGCCCGTAGGCGCCAAGCAAGTCGACGTGGCGGACGAGGCCCCCGAGGGTGAAGTCGCCGGTGTAGGCGGCGCACAGGTCATCAACGGCGGCGATCATGTCGGGGTCTATCGCGTCCGCCGGCTCCTGCACCGCACTCGTGAACACGCGCACGTTCAGGACGAGGAGCACCGACAGCGAGTCCAGCCCGGAACCACGTACAGGGGTCACGCGCTCCGACCACACCGCGGCGGTGAGGCCGCCTGTGGAGGGCGCGTTCTTCGGCTCGTGCCCGTTCACCGTTTCGAACCGGCCGGACGCCATGGCGTGGGAGACGACGGCGTTCGTGATGCCGAGGATGTCGAGGGCCACTGGTCAGCCTCCCATCTCGGGCAGGTGCCGCCGGACAGTGATCTCGGCGATCTGCGGGCCGCGCGCCGCTACAGCCTGCTTGGCCTTGCGCCAGTGCCCGTAGCCGCGGAAGCGGGTCATGGGCGCGTTGCGGGAGCCGACGCCTTCCAGCCACGGCCCGTAGACGACGCCCTGGTCGTGGACGAGGGACACCTCGCCGCTGACTCGGGTGGTGGTGATGCGGGTCTCGTAGTACGGGGTGCGCGTCTTGAACGAGGCGCTGGTGCCCATGAGGACACGCTCCTCGGCGAAAGCGGCCACGTCGTCGCGGGCGTCGTCACAGGCCCGGTCCATGGCGCGTGCGGCCCGGCCGTCGAAAAGCGGGCCGCGGAACTGGATGGTGATGCTCATACGCTCCTCATCCGTCCCTTCCGGCCGCACACCTTGTAGGTGTCCTCGCGGCGCTTCGCCAGCGCGTTCACGTCCCGCGCACGCTCCGACGAGCCGCCCTCACCGGTGCGCAGGGCCCGCGAGTAGCCGGCCGCCTCATTGGTGAGGGTGTTGATGGCTTCGGCGATGACCAGTTGCCGGACCGGGCCCGGCGGGTCCCAGCGCACCACCGTGCTCGCGTCCGAGTGGACAGTCGCGGTGGTGCCGAGCGCGCCGCGGGTCACGGTGAGCCGTCGGGGGGCGTAGATGTCGGCGCCGGCGGTGTGGGCGGCAAGGACGGTGCCGTCCCAGCCGCGTTTGACGATGAGCTGGTTGCCTGCGATGTCGTCGATGCGCATGCGTTCGGCGTCGATGAGGATGGTCTCGCCGACGGTGAAGAGGGTGCCGTCGGAGACGGCGACGGTGACGCTGTTGGCCTGCGCGGTCAGGTTCCCGCCGAGGTTTTGGCCGGTGTCGAGTTGGGTCCGCTCGGTGACGAGCATGCGCTCGGAGTCGACGCGGAGGATTGAACCGACGCCGAGGGCCGTTGAGGCGGCGCCGTTGACGTCGACGGCGGTCTCGGAGGCGTCGAGGGCCTCGGCGAGCGTGCCCACCGTGGTCTCCGTGTTGCGGTAGCCCCACAGGCCGCTGATGCTGATGGCTCGCTGGGAAGTGTCGCCGCTGGAGAAGGCGGCCGTGCTGTCGAGGTCGATCTCGACCCGGTTGAACGGTGGGCCGCTGTTCACCGGTTCGAGGAAGTAGTCGTCCGAGGAGATGGTCTCCCCGCCCGACGTCAGCGTCGTGACGGAGATGAGTTCCGTGTCGTTCAGGCGCAGCACCCACGGTGTTCCCCCCGGGCGTGACGGCCAGTCGAAGTAGCGGGTGGCCTGCACCGGGTAGAAGCGGCGGTGGCAGAGATCCTCGACGGTGCGGGAGGCGTCCTCCAGGGCGCGGGCGATCTGAGTGTTGTTGCGGGCGGTGCCCTTCACGTCGAGCGCGGTTTTCACGTCGTCGCGGGTGGCGTACCAGATGCCCTCAGGGCTGGTGTTGGTGGCGTCGGCGGCCGCGGGTGCGGTGACGGTGACGGTTTCGGCTGCGGTGACCGGGCTGCCGTCCTTGAGGCCGGACCAGGTGGCGAGGTATGCGCCCGGGGTGAGGGACGAAGACGGGGTCCAGGCGTAGCCGTAGGAGCCCATGCCGGGGTGCGTGACGCCGGACGTGGTGGCCGCGAGGGCGGTGGCTCCGGTGGCGATGGAGACGATGCTGATGCTGGGGGTGGCATCGAGGTCGGTGAGGGTGCCGCCCTCGAAGTCGTAGAACTGGGCGAGCAGTGCGACGGACTGGCCTGCGATCACGGTCGTCATGCGCTCGTCCCATCTGTGATGAGGTCGAGCGTGGCCAGAGCGGTGATCAGGCTGGCGAGCGCGGCGTTACCGTCGCGTGACCCGCTGACGGTCTGCTTGGCGACGGGGTCCGCGCCGTGGAAACCAAGCTTGTTCCCGGCGCCGTCGATGCTGTGGACGCGGGCGCCGAAGACATCCGCCTTGCACTGCAGCTCGGCAACCATGTGGATGGCCGCCGCCCCGTTCTCCCACCGCATGTACGTGCGCTGCGTGCCGGAGAAGTCAGCGGCGGGGAAGTTGCTGAAGTACCAGTCCGAGCCACCGAACTCGGTATCGAGTGCGCCTCCGCTGCTCCGGAACCTGTACGCCTTGGTTGGGGCGTCGTGGCTGTCGCGGATGAGGAAGTCGCCAGCGTCGGTGAGGTTGCCTGTGATGGTGACGGAGCCGTCATCTCCGACGATCACTGTGCAGTTCTGGAGAACCTTGCCGGTTGTGCCGTCAAACCGGGCGAGGGCGTTGTCTGTCGACGAAGCCGCGCCTGCCGCCTTGGCCGCCGCGACGGTATCGACGTAGCCCTTCGACGCTGCGGCGAGCGCCGTGTCCGGGGAGGAGTCGGGCAGCACGAGTTCGCCCGTCATGGTGTCGCCTGCGACGTCGACCTTGCGGGCGTCGCCGGTGGTCGACACGTAGCCGGTTGCGGTCATCTGCTCTCCTCCTCCCTCGAACTCGTTGTGGTGCTACTACTGCGCCTCGCGCGAGACCTCGATGAGGTTCGCGTTGTTGATCGCGTAGACGGCCTTGCCGTTCTCGTCCTTGAAGACCGTGAACTGGCCCTCCGTCTGGAAGTACGCCGCTGCCACGTCCTTGCTGAGCGGGTTGTGCTCCCGAGCGGCGTACATGACCTTGTAGTGGTTGAGAGTGGTGTTCGTGGTGGTGGCCATGGCCGCCTCCCCTTCGTGGTTGTAGTGCTGCTACTCGTCAGCGGCCTCGGTCGCCGACGTACCGTCCTCCGGGCCGCCATCCGCAGAACCCGCAGAAGAGCCCGCCGTCACCGCCCTGGCGGAGCGGCTCGCCGTCTTCCGGGCACGCTTCGGGGTCCCGCTGTCGCTCTGCTCGGGCTTCTTCAGCGGCTTCTCGGAGGATGTCTCGGAACTGCTCCCAGCTGATACGTCCTCACCGCCCTCGACCGGTGCGGACTCCTCGCCCGCAACGCTGGCCCCGCCATGGCGGGTGATCTTCGGCATGCTGTCCTCCTCGACGACCTGACTGGCATACACACCCAGCGCTGCTGCCGAACCCTCCTCGGCATGACGCTCCGACCCGCAGTGAGGGCACCGAGGCACCCCCACCGCGAACGCCGTGGAGCAGTCCAGACAGACCCACAGACTCACAGCGACGCCGCCAGCGCAGCCGGCGCCCGCTCCACCTTCAGGTCACGGCGGAGGTAGAGGATCGAGCCGAGCTGCGCGTTCGTACCGACGTCCGCCACGTCGAGAGACACGTGCGTGTAGCCGTCGGACAGCTGCGCCGCGTCGACCTCGATCACGATGATCTGCTGCGACTCCGCCGACGTGCCGGCCCCGCCCGGATCGGCGATCGTCGCCGCCGCCGTCTGCGTCACCTTGGTCCACTGCTCGGTGCCCGCCAGCGTGGTGGCCGACTTGAGGTAGTAGTGGTCGATGACCGCCAGGTTCGACGTCGTGCCGGCAGAACTGGCGGTGTGCTGCTTCAGCGTGACGGTCGGGTCGTCTCCGGCCGTGCCGGCGCCCTTGAACACGACGATGGTGAGACCGCCCGCGTCCTTCAGGGAGATGCGCTTGCCGGTGACGGCCGCGGTGGACAGGTCGACGGGGGCTGCGCCGATGCAGATGTCGACGAGGCGCCCCAGGGCTTCCATTGCCATGGCTGGTGTCCTTTCTGGTGCGCCGGGTCAGGCGGCGAGCTTGACGATCGGAGACAGGGTGGAGCCGCCGTTGGCGGGGGTGATCGCGGACTGCAGCCACGGACGGCCGTCGACGCGCTCGATGATCCGGAACGCGATCTCGTCGGTCTCGAAGTAGCGCTCCTCGGACTGGCGGGCCTGCATCGCCTGCCTGTCACCGATCAGGTAGAACCCGAAATCAACCAGGGACAGGTCGCCGGCCGAGCCGAGGGCCGGGACCTTCTCGGTGATGACGACGGGCCGTCCGAGGAGGGACATGGGCGGGGTGTCGATGGCCTGGCCGCCGGTCAGCCACAGAGGCGGGGAGGCGATGCCATCGGTGCCGCGCGTCATGGCGAGGGACGCGAGCTGCGGGATCGCGGAGGGGGAGGCGAGCCACACCGCGCGGGAGAGGGACTGGGGGAGCATCCGCGCGTACATGCCGATGACGTCCGCGAAGGTGATCTGCGACGAGGTCGCCCGGGTGACGGAGATGGCGGCGGCGCCGTTGAGGATGCCGAGGGGCTGGCCAACGCCGTTGCCGGTGAGGAACGCCGTGTCCTCGAAGAACGACAGGGCCTCGGGGAACAGCTGGTTGATGAACGCCGAGAAGGAGACGAGGCTGTCGTTCATCAGCTCGGACGGCACCTTGGCGAAGCCGGTGAGCTTGCGGGCCTCCAGGACGACACGTCCGAAACGCGCCTGCGACTCGGTGAGCTGGCCGCCCTCCTCGGTCCAGTAGCCGACGATGCCGCCGTACACGCTGTTGACGTTGGTGGTGGAGTCGATCGCCGGGAACGGCACCCGCAGCGTCTCCATCGGGATGACGCGGGCACGGGGGCGGACGACCGCGTTCTCCAGGGAGACGCGCAGCAGTTCGGAGCGCAGCGTCTCGGGGATGAGGTAGCCGCCGTCGGAGGGGATGTCGCTGCTGTAGTTCTTCAGCTGGGCGAGCTTCGCCGACATCTCCGGGGAGAGGTCGTCGCGGCGGGCGATCGCCCGGAAGAACTCGCCCGTGGAGTTGAACAGGCCATCGACCTTGGCGCCCTCAGCCGCCTTGTTGTACAGGCCGCGGCCCTGGAGCGAGGCGTCGGCAGCCGCGTACGGGTCGGGGGCAGCGGCGCGCACGTCCGGGCGCTTGATGTCCTCGGTGCCGTTCTCCCGCAGGAAGTTCGCGAAGCCCTGCTGGACGGCCTCGTCGACCTGCCGCTGCAGGTCGGTGCCGTCGCCCTGCTGGCCCTGAGCGTAGGAGTCGATGAACTCGGTCAGGGAGTCCTGCGACGCGAGGACTGCCTTGCGCTTCGCCGGGTCGGCGAGCATCTCCGCCAGCTCGGCGCTGTTGCGCGGGACGGTCGTAGTGGGTGCCACGTTGCCTCCTTCAGGCTGCCGTCGCCGCGCGGGACGACGTGTCGGGGCCGATGAGATGGATGAGATCCGCGGCCCAGTCGTCCGCGGGGGTGGTGAGGAGGGCGGCGATGTCGGCCGCCCACTCGTCTTCGGGCTCGGCAGCCGGGGCCGCGGGCTCGGGTACGGTCGGGTCGTCGACGTGCGCGTTGGGGTCGGGGGACGGCTCCTCAACAGGCGGTTCAACGGCGGCCGGTTCGGTCAGCCCGCTGTCCTTGATGGCAGTGGGAGTGCCGGCCTTCCTGACCATGGCGCGCAGATCCTCGACCATCTCCTCGGTGAGGGCGGCGCCGATGTTGATGGTCAGCGTTGTCGGTTGCCCCTCCGGCGCGGGCTCCTCACGGCGCGGGCCGACGTACCCGTAGGCGGCCAAGTCGAAGGCGCGAGCCATTGGCGCGTCCTCGTCCTCGTCGGGCTCCGTCGGGGTGCCGGACTTCGGGGCCTGGACGGCTTCGTCGGCGAGGCCGTTCTCGACGGCGTCCTCGGGCAGGTACCAGGTCTCGGCCTTCATGCGCTCGCGCCACTGCTCGCGGGTGCCGCCCGCGCGCTGGGCGTAGGCGTCGGCGATGTTGTCGGAGATGAGGTCGAGGAGTTCGGCCATCTCCTCCATGTCGGAGGCGTTGCCGAGGCAGACTCCGGACGCGTCGTGGATCATCAGCATCGTGTTCGGGGCCATTTCGATCCGGTCCCCCGCCATCGCGATCACGGAGGCGATGGAGGCGGCGATCCCGTCGACCTGCACGACGATGTTCGCGGGGTGGGAGCGCAGCGCGTTGGCGATGGCGATCCCCTCGAACACCGACCCGCCCGGCGAGTTGATCCGCACCCGCAGGTTCGGCGCCGTCACCCCACGCAGGTCAGCGATGAACTGGTCGGCGGTCGCCCCGTACCAGCCGCCGACCTCGTCGTACAGCATCACCTCCGCCTCATCCTGCGAGGCCGCGTTGGTGATGCGATACCAGGTCTTGGCTTCCACACCGTGCTGGGCGCGCAACTTGTCGGCCTGCTCCCGCTGCTTGGTGAGGAAGCCGTTCAGGTTCGCGGGCAGCGTCAGGCCCGGCATCCGGCTCATTCGTCGTCCTTCCGCTTCCGTCGCTTCACCACACGGCAGCGGCACTCGTTGCCGTACTCCGCACCCACGCACTTCACGTAGCCCGAGCCGCCCGGATAGTCCTTGTACGCGGCCGCCCGGTTGCGGTACGTCTGGCCGTCGTTGTCCGCACAAGGGCCGCACGTGTTGTCGTCGATCTCAGCGACGGCCTCCCACCGCATCGCCGCCTCGATCCCGTCGCCGACCAGCCCGGCCACGGCCTCATCCCAGGCATTCGCGGGCCCGGCAGGCTCGTCCTCGACAGGAGCATCGTCCGCAGGGGCAGCAGCGGGCGCAGCCGGTGCCGGAGGCGGGGCGGGGACGTCGAAGCCGAGCATCGGAAGGATCCGGTCCGCGAGCGCGGCCGGCGCCGTCTTCAGGATGTCGATCAGGAGTTCCTTGTCCGGGTCCGCGTCAGGGGATCCGAACGGCACTGCGGGCAGGCCGAACGCCTCGACGACGGCGGGCCCGTAAGCGCCGACCTCGATCAGTGACTTCGCTGCGTTGGCCTTCGCTGTGAGGTCGGCGGCTTCCTGCTCCGGGTCCGCGGGGACGGGGTCGCAGTAGTCGAACTCCAGGCCCTCCGCGGTGCGCCCGAACATCGGCAGGAACTCGAAGTTGAGCGCGGCCTTGATGCGCTCCAGGCGGGGGATGGTCTGCTGCTCCGCGAACCACGCCTTCGCAGCCAGCGCGGAGGCGCGGTTGATGTCCTCGAAGTCGCCGATGGCCGACTTGGATATGCCGTAGGCCTCACGAACCCGGTCCGCAGTCGCACCCCGCAGCTCAACGAACTGCATGTCCCGCTGGGAGATGGTGCGGTCAGCCCACTTGGCGCCGTGCTCGACGATCGCCACCCGGTGGGCGTTGTTGACGCCCTTGTGCTGCTCGTTCCACCGGGCCCGCATCTCGTCGAACTCGCCGTCGGAGAGGTGGACGGGCACTTCGAGGATGCCGCCGGGCTGCGCGCTGTTGACGAAGAAGGCGCGCGCCCACTCGGCGGCATACCGGGAGGTGTCCAGGTCCGGCAGGATCGACAGCACCGGTGACAGGCCGCGGTACGGGTCCAGCGGGTTCGGCCGGCGGAGCTGGATGACCTCGTCGACTTCGAGGGGGATCTGCTCCCCGTCGGGGCTCGTGTAGACGTAGCCCTTCAGGAAGGCGCTCGGGTCGGGTACGGGGGTTATGCGGTCGGGGCGGACGGGCCACATCTCCAGCGGCAACTTGATGCCGGGGACGCGGGCGACGACCCACCAGGATTCGCCGGTGAGGTCGTAGTGCTGCGTGGAGGACTCGACGAACTCCTGCCGCGGCATGAACTTGTTGGGCTTGTTCCACACGTCGAGGGCGGCGTGGGAGGTGACCTCGACGCGGTCTTCGTCACGGCCTGACTTGGCCTTGCGGTACAGCTTCCAGTCCACCAGCGCGGTGGCGTTGCTGGTGCGGTCGACGATCGCGAACAAGGTGCCGACCGCGGACATGGCCCGCATCTGGCTCTCGGCATCACGGCGGGTGCCGAAGAGGCCGCCGGCGTAGGAGGCGGCGCGGGAGGCGAAGGGGACGGGGGTTTGGGTGGCGGTGCGGGTGGCGTTGGTGAGCGCGCCGAGGAGGGTTCTGGCCAACCTGCCCTCCCTTGCTACTCGCGGGTGTCACCGCCGTAGAACCGCCAGTTCAGGACGAGTGCGCCGACACCGAGAGCGGCCACGCCTGCCGCCACGCTGAGGAGCATGGCGGAACCCGACAAGAGAATGATCCCAGTCGTGTCAAGTAGGACCGGCATAGCTCTATTCAGAGACCGTGCCCACCTGCGCAGAGGGACCCTTTTCGCGGACATTGCAGCCTCACTCTCCAACGATCACGACTTGTAGGAATCTGACAGTCTCACAGCCAGCGCACCCGCGGCCGACCCCCCAGATCCCGCGCCGCCACCATGTACCGGCCCGCGTCCATCGAGTGGTCGTTCTCCTTCACCGGCTCCTCCTTCAGCCCACCCGCATTGCCCGGCTTCACCGCCCACACGTAGCCGGCCACCTCCTCCGCCAGACCGATCGGGAGGGACGCCGCGTCCATCTCGGGATCGCGTTCGAGGAGCGCGTCACGGAAGACGTACAGGCGTGTGCGGCCGTCGCCTTGTGTCTTGAGGCGGGACTGAAGGGCTTGGATGCCGTCGCTGACCGACTTGTGGGCAGCCTGTGTGCCCATCCCGAGCCTGCGCTCCAGGGTGGCCCGGTCCTCGGCGTCATGGTCGGTGATGACCGCACGCGGCCGCGGCTGGTCCTTGAGCAGCCGATCGCGGATCACGGTGGCGTGGTCCTCGACGAGCATCCGGGTGCGCACCCACTCGCGGATCAGGTACAGCCGGCCGTCGGGGTCCTCAGCCCACAACTGTGCCACGAAGGGGTTCGTGAAGCCGAAGTCCACGGTGATCCAACGGGTCCACGTGTCGGGCACGTCGAACGGGTCGACGACGTGGACGGGTTCGGACCAGCCCTCGTACACGAGGCCCTCGGCGGCTGCCCAGATCCCTTCGCGGAAGCGGAGGCGGCGGACTCCGGTGAGGGCATCGAGCTTGGCCATGTAGTCGACGCCGCGTTCGGTGAGGGTGCCGTCGGTGTTGACGTAGAGCGGGTTGTCCCGATGCAGCGAGTGGATCATCCGCATGGTGCCTTCGTCGCACCGCTGCTTGATCCAGTGCTTGGGGTGGTCCGGGTTGCAGGCGACGATGATCTGCCGGTAGGTGTCCGAGTTCCCCCGCAGACGGGTGATCAAGGTCTCCAGGGCGGTCAGGCTGATCTGTGTCGCCTCGTCCACGTAGATCCGCGAGAACTCCGTCGACAGGAACTTTTCAGGCCGGTCCAAGCCGCCGACGAGGATCTCAGCGCCGTTCGCGAACTGGTACGCGGGCGGCTTCCGCGGGCTGCCACCGAACCAGCGGACCACGCCCTCGGCGAGCGCGGCCGTCGCGACCTGCTGCTCGAACGTCACCAGCGTCGACCCGGTCAGCGCAGCGTGCGTCTGACGGACGATGAGCGACCGGCAGTCCGGAACCATGAGGCTGGTGTAGAACGCCTTCTGCAGCATGGCGAGACTCTTGCCGGTGCCGGCGGGGCCCGCGATGCATATCTCTTGGTCCTTGGCGGACAGCAGGGTTTTGGCGCCGCCGCGCGGTTCGTACCGCACGACGGTGGTGGTCACACGACGTCCTGCGGGTCGACGCCGATGATCTCGTACTTGACACCGCCGGAGTGTTCGACCTTGGCGGGCTGGTCGGCGCCGAACAGTTTGCGGTAGCTCTCGCGGATCATGCGCATCTCGCGGATCGCGGCGAGCTTCGGCCCGTCGTCGAGGAGGGGCTTACCGTCTTCGTCGAGGACGACGCGGCCGTGGGAGACGACGACGTGGTCTCGCTCCATGACCTCCAGGGCGGACACGAAGAGGTCGTCGAGGTGGCTGGCCTCGGCGGCGATGAGCTCTGCGCCGGCCTCGCGGATGACGGCTTCGCGGCAGCGGTTGATGGCGCGCCAGGCTCCGGCTTTGTTCTGGTAGCCGACGGCGTCTGCGATCTCCTGGTAGGTCATGCGGGGGTTGGCGGCTTTGAGGCGTGCGGCTTCGGCGGCGCGGTCTGCCGTTTCTTGGGTGGGGATGTAGCGGCCGTCTGCGCGTCGGGCGTTCTGGTCGTGGGGCACGGTGTCCGCCCTCCGCTCGGTGGCTGGTGTTCGGGTTCCATGATGATAGGGCGGTTGGTCATCGTGGATGCTGATGAGCGGTGGTGCATGGGTGAGGCCCTCGGTCCCGGTGGCGGGGAACGAGGACCTCGGTAGGTGCGGGGTCAGGCGGGAAATACGTCAGGATGGTCGGCCTTCCACTTCACCCAGTGATCCATCGGTTCGTCGCTGCCGAGGGTGTGGGCGCGGTCCATGACCTGCTCCAGGGACAACGGGCCGCCGCACGACTCGTCCGGGTACCGCTCCCGGTACGAAGGTCCCGGCGGCACGAACGTGTGCCCGTACATCCACGAGCAGCGCCGGTAACCCCAATCGTCGGGGCCGTACTTGATGAACACCGTGGTGTTCCACCCGCTGTCGACGTCAAGCGGCCGACGGTCCATCTTCCGGGCGTACCCCTGGTTCCTGAACCAGTAGCGGCGGTGCTCCAGGAGGAACGAGGCGAGCATCTGCGCCTCGCGGTCGGTCGGCCGCTCGTTGCTGCCGAACGGCGGGCCCTTGAGGTAGTCGGGCCCGTCGGTCACCGGCTTGAGGTACGCGGCGACGTAGTGCCATCCGGGGTTGAAGCTGTTCACAGCCGGGACGCGCAGCTCGGTGAGCGGGTCGTCGCGGTCGGCGTCGGTACCGAAGGGCCAGTGGGCGGTGTCGGCCATGGGGGTTCTCCTTGTGGTGGCGGGGTCGAGCCTACGGCGAAGTCAGGCGGGGCCGGTCGTCTCAGCGATCCTTCGACTGGAACAAAACTGCGGTCACCGCAGCGTCTCGGCCGTTGAACCTGCCGCCAGACATGCTCCGCGCCGTGACGCCTTCGCCGAGGTAGAAGGTGGCCCACCAGCCGTCGTTCGGCTCCTGCCACACCCGGCCGATCAGCTTGCCCGTCTCGCGGTCATAGACGAAGTAGTTTGCGTTGGCCGCCTGCTCCAGACGGACATCCTGAGCGTCATTCGTGACCATGGCGTTCTCCGGTTCAGATCAGGGTCTGCTGCTGGTCGTCGAGGATGAGGTGGAAGTCGGCTTCCGCCATGTCCCGGCCGCGCCATTCCTCCTGCCGGCCGTCCTCGTGTGTGAGGAGGTAGGAGCAGAACTTCAGGATCGGACCGTCGGGAACGTGCCGCGCCTCACTGACCGTCCACGTTCCGTGGGGACTGCTCAGACGTTCCCCGACGTGCAGCTGACGGCCCGGCTGGGTGGGGGAGATCTTCGACCGCTCGTCCTGCACGCTGGAGTCGGCGGCGTGGGCGCGTTCCGCCGCACACTGTTCCATGTGGCGAATGCCTGCCTCGCTGCTGCTGCACTCGCTTCCGTCTGGGCGGCGCAGTGTGTAGAACCAGCGGATGCCCCGCGCGTCCTCGTCCGAGAAAGGCCGCCGAGCCCCCCGCGTCTTGATCTGATCGGGTCTCTCCTGGGCGACGACCGTCAACGGCTCGTCCAGTCGATTCGTTACCACGTGACCGATGGGGTACCGAGGCTCGGGCCAGGTCATCGCGCGTCCTGAGGCTTCGTGGGGATGTACTCGTAGGTCCATCCGCCGTCGGGTTCCTTCTGGTTCAGGTAGGTCAGGTGGGCTTCGATGTCCCGGCGGGGGGTCTGTGAGCAGACGATGCCGGCGTGCCGGCCGTCGGCGGAGAAGATCTCCCAGGTGCCGGGGATGTTCATCCGCAGGCGGGGGAGGTTCAGCATGTGGTTCATCCTGTCGTGGTCGGGCGGAAGGAGGGCGGGTCGGTGCCGTCCAGGCGGGCGCGGATCACACGGAGCGCAGCCCGGCGGGCACCGGCCTCGAACACGGTCCAGCCGCGGCGGCGCAGCCGGGCCTCAGCGAGCAGAGCGCGCTGCTCGGGCGTCGGGACGGGCATCAGAGTCTCCTTGCCGATCAGGGAGTGTCAGAGGGGCGTGCCGTCGCAGTCGCGGTAGCCATCTCCGCTGCGGTGGGTGCCGCAGCACTCCTCGTGTTCGGGTTCCTCGTCGTCGGTGGGGGTGGCCGATCCGGGCCGGACGCAGGACGCGACCACCTCGCCCTCATCGTCGAGGAGTTGGTAGCGGACGGTCCCGAGGCGGGGGTCGTCGCAGTTGAGGCAGCCGCACGGGAACGCCCGGTAGATGCCGTGCAGGGCGGTGAGGGAGCCGTGGTAGCGGACCAGGATGCCGGGCTCCCAGCGGATCACCGGGTTCAGCATGCGGGGGCCTCCTGGGCGGTGAGGGCGCGGGCGGTCTCCCGCAGCAGGGCGGCGTACTCGGTGACGGTGCCGGTGACCGGGGGCAGGACGGAGGCGACCAGGGTCCGGGTCTCGTCGACGGTGGCGTACCGGCGGACGGGCAGGAGGACGGTCTCGCGGGCGTCGCGGAGGACGGTGTCGCGGAGGCCGTCGGTCATGCAGGCCGGCGTCTGGTGGCCGGGGATCCAGCTGTCGCTGGTCTCGTGGGGGTGGAGGAGGGTGGCGGCGAGGGTGAGGATGCGGGCGGCGAGGTCGGTGGCGCTCACGGGGGGCTCCTTGCGGATGGTGCTGCTGGGCGGGGTCGTCTGGTGCGTCGTGGAGTTGGTCTATGCGGCCTCCGAGTACGAGGTGCGGAGGAGGTGCTGGGTGCCCTTGTAGGAGCGGAGGCCGGCGTAGAGGGCCTCGTCGATGGGGCCGTAGACGTGGACGTGGATCCAGCGGCTGGTGGTGCGGTGCTGCGCCCAGACCTTGAGGGCGTCGCCGCCGTGCTGGGCGCGGTAGGCCTTGGCGACGTGCCGGCCGAACCAGGACTGTTTGCCGTCGGGGAGGTTGCCGCCGCCGACGCGGGCGAGGAAGTCGCCGGTGCGGATGAGCTTGCCGGCGTCGACGGCGACGGCGACCGGGCCGGAGAGGGTGCGGTAGGCGAGGGCCTTGGCGGTCTTCGCTGCGGCCGTGAGGTGGCGGTGGGCGAGCGGGCGGCGGGTGCGGTTCGAGCGGATCACGGGTCCCCCTTGGTGCGGTGCTTCCTTGCGATAACTCCAGCATGAGGCCTACATGTAGCCCTGTCAATAGGGCTACACGTAGCTCTTATGGTAGGGCTACGCGTCGTGCCAAAATGGAGGCATGCCGAAGGACTACGACCCGCCCCTAGACGCCGCCAACACGTTCGCCCGCTACAAGGCCCACTACGAGGGCGAGCGCGCACTGAAGCCCGAGATGCTGGAGTTCGCAGACCGCGAGCTGAAGGCCGGCGCGACCGTCGGTCAACTCGCTGCCTGGACCGGGCTCACGCCTGAGGTGTTCCGCCGCCGAGCCCGCGCCCTGGGGGTGGAGCGGAAGAGGCCGCCGACTGTGGGCAAGCTCGCCCCGGAGCGCCCGGTGAGCAGCGAGGAGAACACCCGATGAGCGAACCCCAGTACCGCTACCCGCATCCGCTGAAGCCTCACGACGACATCGTCTTCGTGCAGTGGCACGTGGCCTCCCACACAGAGATGGACACTGGCTCGGTGTCGCCGCTGGCGGCGGAGTCATGGGACGACGCCACATCGGAAGAGCGTGAACGTTGGGTGGAAAAGACGCGCGCCGAGGTCGCAGAAGAGGCCAGCAGGAAGGCTGGGCGTCGCATCGGTGTGGGCGAGGTCAGCTACACAGTGCACCGCGGCGGAGAAAGCTCGGCACGCCCGGACGAGGAGCCCACCCCTCTCGCCCCCTGACGCACGACGGCCCCGCCGCCACGGAGCAGGACGACGGGGCCAACAACCACCCGAACAAGGGTGCCTGTGCGTTGGTCGCGCACCACCAGCATGCCACGCCCACCGCATGACGAAGGCCCCGCCCGGATCGCTCCAGTGCGGGGCCGCTCCACGCCCAAGAATGGGTGAAGCCCCTGCCGACGGGGGGGGGACGAGGCAGGGGCTCCCAGGGGCATCCGCGGCGGTCACCGTCGGCTGCACGCCCAGTCTCCCAGCCCTGTCAAACCGATCACCGGCCCCTCACCGGCCCCAGCAGTTCGACACCAGCAACGCCAGCAGAAACAGGACCGCCCACCACGACCCGGCCGGCAGGCAGCCGCCCCCGCTCGCGTGCACCCGCTCGACCCCGTCCCCGCCAGCCGGGGCGAGCCCGCCGTGCGCGGCGGTCCGGTGCCGCTCCTGCTCGACCTCCGCGTCGGCCCGGCGGGCGTGCGGGTACCGCGACTCGACGGAAGGACGGCTGCCCCGTAGCTGTAGTTGGGCCCGTAGTTCAGCCCGTAGTCGGGGTGTAGTTGCGGTGTAGTTCCGCAGGTCAGAACGGGTGTAGTTCGCTCACGCGGCTTCCTCGGCGACCGGCTCGGGAGAGGGGCTGACGGAGGCGTCCAGGTCGGTCGCGCGGATGCCCACGGTGACCCCCATGCCGCGCACCCGCTGCTGGTCCCGGACGGGGATACCCCAGCGCTCCAGATGGGACCGGAACTCGGTCACCTCCATGCCCTCGAACATGCCGTGCGCCTGGGCGTGCCGGAGGAGGGTGCGGAGGTGCACTCCCTGCCGGTCTCCGATCTGCTGCCGGATCCAGGTGAGGGTGGCGTCCCGGACGTCGCCGCGGGGTGCGCCGGCTGCCCCTTCGGTGAGGGGCTGAGCGGGCTCCTCGACGGCGGGGCGGCCGGCCCGCCAGTCGGCGGCCGCCCATACGGCGCTCATGAGCCACAGCAGGTTGGGGATGGCGCGGACGAGGCGCCACAGCAGGTAGAGGCCGATGCCGAGGGCGGCGAGGCGGGCCCAGCAGCCGAGGACGGAGCGCCAGCCGGTGAGGTCGGTGCGGCGGCCGCGGGCGACCCACGCGGCCACCCGCGCGCCGAGGTGGCGGGCGAGGGCGCCGGAACCGGCGGCGAGACGGCCGGCGGGGTGGCCGAGGCGGCTCACAGGACACCGGCTCCCTCGAACGCGGCCACGACTCCGTCGCCGAGCTCGTTGAGAGCGCCGGGCAGCCAGGCCAGGAGGCCGGCCACGCCTGCGGTGAGGCACAGGGTGCTGCCGACATAGGCGCCGCCGATAATCCGGCGGCGGTCCTTCTTCCCGGCGTCCTTGTAAGCGAGGACGACGATGGTGACGGCGAGGACGACGATGGCCGCGCCGGTGGCCCCGAGGCCGACGAGCTGGCCGGTGGTCAGGGCCTGGGCGGAGGTGGTGCCGGTGGTGGCCTGGCTGGTGCGCTCGCCGACGCCGTTGCCGACGGTGCCGGAGCGGGAGTGTGCCCAGCCGAGGATGCCGCCGGGGCAGGCGGCAGCGCAGATGGCGGCGCAGAAGCCCTTGCCGAACATGGCGAGCTGCTTCATCTCGCGGCCGCCGACCCACCAGGGGTAGAGGTTGCAGGTGAGGATAATCAGGGCGAGGAGCAGTCCGCCCAGGGTGAGCGTGGATGTGGCGGTCACAGGTCGACTCCGGTGAGCATCTGGATCGGGTCCCACCAGTGCAGGACGCCGAGGCCGCCGAGGGCGGCGGTGACGAGGAGGAAGCGGGGAACGGCGCGGCCGGTGCGCCGGTCGAGGGTCCAGGCTGCGCCGAGGGCGACGCTGGCGAGGATGTACGCGGCGCCGACGCTGGCCTCGGTGCGGGCCTGGTGGACGGTGTGGGCCCAGATGCCGACGGGGCTCTGGCCGCCCGCCCACGGGGTGAGCGCGGCGAGGATGGCGCCGCCCATGCGCCAGGTGGCGAGCCGGTCCCACAGGCGGGTCCACAGGGGTCGGGGCTCGGGCTCCGGTTCGGGCAGGACCAGGAGGACCTCGTGGATGTGCCGGACCTCGACGGGGCCGGGGGGCGGCGGGGGTGGGGCGGACGGTGGAGGCGCGGGCGGGGCGTACCAGGGTGGCATCTCTCCGGGCTCGGGCGGCCGGGCGGGAAGCGGGGCGCCGGCGGGGATGATGCGGGTCGGGGTGATGGGGCGCTGGTCGTCGGGCATGGGTGGCTCCTGGTGGCCGAAGGGGCGGGCGCCGAGGCGGTAGAGGTAGTGGCGGGCGCGCAGCTCGTCGCCGTCGGGGGACGGCCGCGCGCCCATCAGCCGGCCCGCCGCTCGTCCTTGATCCGGTTGAAGGTCCGGACGACGGTGGAGCGCGGAACATCGGGGCCGTGGACGTCCCAGACGTAGGACAAGACCTTGTCCTTGTCCTGCATGCCAGAGGACAGGGCTGTCCTGATGGTGTCCGCCACGGTCTGCCCGGGCGGGGCGATGGGGCGCAGGATCGCTTGTGACCTGCTGTCCTTCGCGTCCTGCCTGCTGTCCAGGATGTCTCGGACGGTGTCCTCGTCGGCGTCGATCCCCAGGATGTCGAGCTGGTTGAGGACGTCATCGAGGGACGCGTCCGGGACGGTGTCCAGAGTGGCCCGGACAGCGGCGCGGACAGTGGCGGTGGCGTGTCCCGGCTTGTCTTTGGACGTGTCCCGGGTTCCGGTCTGGACGGGGTCGAGGAGGTCGAGGCGGACACCGACCGCGGCGCGCAGCGTCGCCCAGGAGCGGGTCGGATACATAATCCAGCCGAGGGCGGGGATGTGCGGGAGACGCTCGGCGACAAGGCCCCGGGCGGCGCGCTGCTCGTCGCGGATGTCGCGGCGGTGGAGTTCGAAGAGGAGCTCGACGCCGGCGGAGAGGGAGGCGAAGCCGATGGCGGCGGGGAAGCCGCCGATGTCGTGGCCGTGGTTGTAGTTGAGGAGTCCGGCGACGGAGACGAAGGCGACCAGGGCGAGGCGGGCGAGGCCGGCGGGGGTGCCGCGTTCAACGGCGCGGCGGGCGTAGGTGGCGCAGATGAGTCCGGCTGCGTCGAACATGATGGAGAGGGGCCAGGCGAGCCAGGGGCCCATGCCCCAACGCATGAGCTGTCCGGAGAGCGACCATGCGGCGGCCGCAAGGAGCATGGCGAGGACGAGGGCCCAGGCTGCGCGGGTGGCTTGAGAGAGGCGGCGTCCGTCGGTGGCGGGGCGGGTGGTCACGGTGGCTCCCGTGGTCGTGAAGGAAGGCCGCCCCGCAGGTGGGGCGCGGGGCGGCGGCCGGTGTCAAGCTGGTCAGGTGCTGCGCGGGGCCTTGAACAGGTTCGCGTTGGCGTGCCGGCGCAGGACCATCGCGCGCGCGTGCCAGTCGTTCACTGCATCGACGATGGGGCCCTCGAATGAGAACCATTCGGTGCTGTCGATCCTCAGGTGGGAGAACCTGGCGTGCGTCTCGCTCTCGTGCTGGCGGCCGCCGGGTACGCAGGCGATGACGTTGCGGGGCTTCAGCGCGAGGGCGCGGACGCGGTTGCGGAGGTTGGTCGTCGTGCCGATCTTGACGCGGTTGCCGTTGAGGATGAAGTAGACGACGTCTTCATGGTTGTGGTCCGGGATGTTCAGCGGCCTGTACCCGGTCTCTTCGTCGAAGTCGCCGAGGGCGAAGTCACGGTCGTTCATGGGTGCTCCTCCGGGAGCGGGGTAGGGGACTGGCCTCCCGCGGCCGTGGGGGAACGGAAGCGCGGGAGGCCGGCCGATCAGGGGTGGGTCAGTGGGTGGTCATCCACACGACGGCGAAGACGCCGGACGCGATCGAGGCGAGGATGCCGAGGCCGTACCAGAAGCGTTCGCCCATCACCGACCTCCTCCCTGGCGGTAGCGGCCGCAGCGGCCGTGTTCGGCGGCGCGGTCTGTGTCCTCCCAGGCTTGGCCGGCGCGGTCCGCGGCGCGGGCTCCGCTGGTCTTGGAGCGGAAGAACCGCGCGGCGGGGCCGGTGACCGAGGTGCCGGCGGCGGGGTAGTCGCGGCTGGTCTGCCCGCGGCTGAACCAGCCCATCAGCAGCCTCCTCGGTTGACGAGGGCGAGTGCGATGCAGGTGGTGAGGATGGCGAGCACGGTGAGGGCGCGCATGAGGCCGGGCCGGGGGCGGGTCATTGCGGGCGGCCCAGCGTCTGCATGTGGTCGCGGATCTGCTCGTCGGTGAACCCGTGGGCGTGGGCCGCGTTCTGGTAGCGGTCGTAGTCGACGCGCTCGTCGGCGGTGAGGGGGTTGCCTTGCAGGGTGCGGGTTTCGGCGAGGCCGTGGGCGACGGCGGCCCAGTGGAGTGCGGCGGCCGGGTCGGTGGTGGGGGTGCCGTCGTTGGGCGTGGGGGTGGTCTGCTGCTCGTTCATCGGCCGGCCCCCTGCTGCGGGAAGGGGTGTTCGGCGAGGTGGCGGGTGAGGGCGCGGCCGTTGGCGGCTTGGGCGGGGTGGCGGAGGGTGCCGCAGAGTTGGCAGGTGCGGGGGTCGTGCTTCTGGTGTTGCGGGTCGATACGATCGGCCACGGTCATCTCTCCTGTTAGGGCAGGTGAATGGCTGGCCCGGCAGGGGTTGCGCCCCCTGCCGGGCTGTTCTGTTGGTGCCGTTCCACAGTGACAGAACTTCTGGACATTGTCCAGAAGTTCAGGGAGGATGTAGCCGTGCCCAAGAGCCCTGAACACGAGGGGAGTCCGCGCTTGATCACCATCGGGCAGATCGCGGAGGAGCACGGGGTCAGCCGGTCGTCGGTCCACACGTACCGCCGCAGTGCCACCTTCCCTCAGCCCGTTCCGGCGGAGGGCTCCACAAGAATCCGTTACCGCGCCGACGAAGTGGCCGCATGGTTTGAGGCGAACCCGCCACAACAAGGCCGACGGACCGACCTCGCATCCCAAGATGAAGGAGCGCCCGTGCCAACCACGGAACAGTCTCAGTCCGACGCAGCGGAGGCCATCTGGAGCCTGGCAGATCGTCTGGCTAACGTGCTCGCTTATCAGGTTGGCCTGGCGGTCCAGCAGGTCGGGCTGTCTGAAGAGCAGGGGGAGGAGCTGGCGCGTGCAGTGGTCCGGACTGTGCACGAGGTGGCGGCTGAATGGGAGTCGGCTGATGGAGATCGTTGATTTTCTGCGTGCCCAGCTCGACGAGGACGAACGGATCGCGCGGGCGGCCACGCCCGGACCGTGGTGGGTTGACAGCACGATCAACACCGAGTCGATCAATGCGGGTGACGGCACGACGGTGATCGCGGGAAGCCGTTGGGGCGGAGAGGCGCCCGTGTTCGAGTCGGACGAGGATGCGGCGTTCATCGCTGCGCATGATCCGGAGCGGGTGCTGCGGGAGATCGGCGCAGAGCGGGTGATGATCAACGTGATCGCCCCGGCGCAGGCCGCAGCGCTGGACGCCGAGCATGGGTGCTGCCACGAGGGCGAGGCGATCCTGGCTGGCGAGTGCCCGAACTTTCCGCCGAACGATCTTCCGCTGTTGCGCCTGCTCGCCCAGATGTACGCGGACCGGCCCGGCTACCAGGAGGCGTGGCGGCAATAGCCTGAGCATGTGCTGAGACCCCGTCGCGACCTGGTCGACGGGGTCTCAGCTGTGAGTAGCGCCAGCCGTCGGAGCAGCGTGTACGGCGGCCGGCAGTCTCATGCTCGCACGGGCGTCAAGCCGGGGGTCGGCTGCCAGTGGAGGAGTCGACGTCTACGGCCGCTGTTCTCCCCGGTAGAACGGTGAGTCGCTGCACCCGTGGTTCGTGCAGATGACCTTCTCGACGTCCGGGTTGTCGGGTTCCCGGTAGCCGCGCAGTCCCCAGGTCTTGCATGTGGGGCACGGCTTCTTGGGTCCGGGCGTGGTCTGCTTGATGAATTCGCTGAACGTGAGATCCATCGGATCATCCTGCGGGCGGCCGCTGACGGTGTCGAGACTCCGGACCTTCCCTGATGAGGCGTGGGGGCGTACGGTCGTGGTCACCACAATGGGGGCGCCCATCAGACGGCCCGCCAGTCCTGTCGGGCTGGCGGGCCGTGTGGTGTCTCCGGGGGCCACGACCCGCTCGATGGCGGGAGGGATCCAGTTCCCTGGTTCCGACCTTGTCCCGGCAGACGGTGTGCTGCGCGTCTCGGTGGGCCGACCCTCGATGAGGTCCAGCGGCCACGTCGTCGACGCGCAGCACAGCCAGGATGCCACGGTCATTCGACGGGCAGCCACCGCATGACCGTGACCAGGCGTTCCTCGACTTCGACGGCCTCGACCGTGTTCCCGTACCAGCCGTGGTTGTGGGGCATGCCACCGCCGATCTCGAAGTCCCGAGTGTCGAGTTCGGCTTCGTACTCGACGGCGTAGGTGCGGCCGTTGTCGGCCTCGAAGACGCAGCGGCGTTTCGCGGTGTACTTCAGTACGGCCACCTGCTCGTCGGCGAGGACATGCTCGTCGTAGTCGATGTGGTTGGGGTCATCCGGCGGGACGTTCATCGCGGCGAGTTCGGCGACGGTAAAGCGGCGTGTGGGCATCGTTCATCCTCAGACGTAGCGGCTGGCGGCGGGGTGCGGGTGGCGTATGACGGTTCAGTCCCAGGTGATGCCGTTGTTGGCGAACGCACGGACGATGGCAGGGTCGTCGAGGTAGTCCTGGAGGCTGTCGAGTTCGGTGTCCCAGTCCTCTCGCTGGAGTCCGGCGATCACCTTGGTGAGGGCTTTCTCTTTGATGTCGCCTGTGGCGCCGGCCTCGGTGAGGGCGTCGGCGACGGTGTTGAAGACCAGGTATCCGGATCCCCATCCCATGGTCAGTTCTCCTTGCTGGTGGTGTGGCAGGGGCATTGGCAGTGGGCCGAGCAGAACTTGCACTGTGCGGGCTTCTTCGGCCCGGCGATCCCGCCGGTGTTCGAGCAGTAGTCGTGTTCGCCGTGGAGGCAGCCGGTGGACAGGTAGCGGTGCTCCGCCGTCCGGGTCGCTGCCGGGCGCAGCGTGGTGGTGTCGAGTGCGGCTTCGAGGTGGGCGGTGTCGATGCCGGCGGGGTACTCATCGACGAGGGCGCGGACGCGGGCGAGGGCGGCTTCGGATGCTGTCAGGGCGGCTTCTACGTGCGCTTCGGCCACGTGCCGCTCCCGCTCCAGCAGCGCCGACGTCTGGGTGTCATGCCCCAGGCCGAGCCAGCCGTCGCAGGTGTCGGTGCCCCAGCAGCGGAACGCCCACAGTCGGCGTCCGCGTTCGGTGTACTCCTGCACGGTCATGGCGCCGTCGGGGTCGAACGGGGCACAGGTGATCTCTGCGCGGAGGGTGCGGGCGTAGGGTTTGTCGGGGGCGAGGGCGTTGTCCCAGCGGTCGGCGAGCGCGTTCATGCGTTGGCGGAGGCGGTCGCGTTGGGCGGCGATCGCAGCGGCGTGCTGGCGGGCTGTGTCCCGCTCTCGCTCGGCGTTCTCGGCGCGTTGCACCGCTCGGGCGCGTTCCGACTCGGACTTGTTGGAGGTCTCGTGCGCGATGCGCAGGAGGTCCTCTGCTTGGTCGGCGCGCCGCCTCTGCTGTTCCCAGTCCTCCACGGTGGGGGCTGCGTCGCCGCGTCCGCAGTCGGGGCAGTAGCCGCGGGCGACCTGGCGGAGCGCGGCGAGTTCGGTGGTGAGGTGTTCGACGCGCTGGTCGTAGTCGGCGAGTTCGGCCGTGAGCCGGTCGGTTTCGGCCTGCTGGTCGGCGAGCTTTTTGGCGGTGAGGACGGCCTGCTCGTTCATCTCGCCGACCACTTCGGCGTACCGGTCGAGGTCGTCGTACATCTGGTCGAGTTGGGGCTGCGTGAGCTGACTGAGGGGCGTCCGGTCTTCGTGGCCCGGGTTGTTGGCCCTCAGGTCGCGGAGGGCTTGGAGGGTGGCGTAGACGTGGTGGATGGGGACGCCGGGGCGGGCGGCGTGGAGGCGCTGCGCCGTGAGCACGTCGGCGTCGCGTTCTTCCGGGGTGGGGGGCGGCGCGGTGGCTGCGCGGATCATCTGCTGACGGAGCTGTTCGAGGCGGGCGGCGGGGTCGGTCATCGGTTCTTCTTCCGTTTGGCGCGTGCGTGGGCGCGGCGTGCGGCCCGGTTGGGTTGGGGGTCGGGGGTGGTGTCGTCGATGACGGTCTCGGTGCGGACCAGCTGCGTGTTCCAGGTGACGCCCGGCCGGGGCGAGTGCTCCGACCGGGGAGACGACGGGCCGGTCATATCGTCTGCCCGCCGCGGTGGTTCTCGTTCGCGGGTGTGCCGTTGCCGGGCGGGATGCCGAGCGTCGCGCAGCAAGCGGCGCAGCGGCTGCGGTCGAGGCGGGAGAAGATGCCGGGCATCCACCAGCGGCGGCGGAGTCCGCAGGCGGCGCGGGCGCGGATGGGTGCGTTCTCGTCGATGGAGTCGCGCATCGCCTCGCGGGTGATGGTGCGGCCGGGGATGGCGTGGAGGACGCGCCATTTGCCGCAGCACAGCCACCAGTGTTCGGCGTTCTCGGGAATGGGGTGGGAGGTCACGACTCCTCCAGGACGTAGCCGGTGCGGAGGGGCCTGCCGTGGTGGCCGATCGGCCCGGCGTGGAGCTGGCTGGTTTCGATGGCGCGGCGGCGGATTTCGCGGCCGTCCGTGGTGAGGGTGACGACGTCGACCTTGCCGTAGCCGTAGCGGCCCCATGTGGTGATGGGGTCGCCGACGACCTTGATGCGGCGGGGCTCGGTGTACGGGTAGGGGTCGCCGAGGCTGCGGTAGATCTGGCCGGGTTCGATGCGGTGGCTCATGCTGCGTCCTGGTCGTCGTAGTGGCGGGTGATCTCGGCGAGGACGGCGGTGAAGCGGTGGCGGCGGCCGGTGCGGTGGCCGATACACCAGCCGACAGCGACGGCGAGGACGGCGACCAGGGCGACGATCACGACTGGCCTCCATCTCGCTGCTGAACGACACGGTCGATCCACTCGCGGGCCGGGGCGAGAGCCTTACGGCGCAGTTCGCGCATGTAGGCAGCCAGGTGTGCGGGGTCGATCTGGCCGCCATCGTTGACGGCTTCCTGCACGTAGCCGACGAGTTCGGTCCAGGCGCTGGCGTAGTCGGCGTGCGGGGGCCCGTCGATGGCCTGCCAGACGACGCGGGTGGCGCCGCCGTGGCCGTGGACGGCGATCACGGATTCCATGCCGCCGGGGTGCGGGGTGGTGGTGGGGTAGGTGCTGCCGGTCCAGTGGATGACGGCTTGCCCGTCGGGCCAGAGGATGCCGTTGGCGACGATGCCGGTGCCGGAGACGCCGGATACGTCGGTGTCGCGGACGAGGACGAAGGGCTTGCCGAAGTCGGGGTCAGGCATGGTCACGGTTTCCTCCGGTTGCGGATGGCGTGGGCGGCGAGGGCGAGTGCGGCGGTGAGGGAGAGGCCGGGGCAGATGAGGCCGGCGATCGTGCCCGCGGTCAAGGCGAGGGTCACGGGGTGGTTCCGACGTAGCGGTAGCCGTTGCTGGTGGGGCGGAAGCGGTCGAGGCGGATGCGGGACTGTCGGCAGCCGGGCAGCGGGACGGGCTCGTCGGCTGCGGTGAGGGCGACGGGGCGGACGGTGGCGTGGGTGTCGCCGATCCACTCGACCAGCAGGAGCCGCCCTTCGGCGCGCGGGTCGTTGTCCTGCCAGATCTGGCCGATGGCGGGGGTGGGGGTGTCGGTGTCGCTCATGTCGGGTCCTTCCGGGGCTGTGGCGGGTTGTGTGGCGGCTTGCGGGCCGGGTGCCGGGGCTCGGGTGGTGCGGGCCCCGGCGGGGCGCTCAGGCGGGCGTGTGCGGGCTCGGGGGCGTGGAGGGTGCCTGTGAGGGACTGTCAGGGCTTGGGGGCTCCGGGGGAGTGCCCGCAGCGCCTCCGAGGCCGCCAGGCGGCGACTGAGCGCCCTCCACGCCCGCCCTGCGGTCACTGCGGGGCCTCCGTCTCGAAGCTGATGACGATCTCCTCGTCGCGGACGTGGAACCGGAGCGCGTCGTCGTGGAGCGGCTGCTCCTTCGGAATGCCGTGGTGCTCGCGGTACGCCAACTCGGCGGCCGCCCACGCCTTGCCGATCTCGGCGGCGGCTGCACCCCAGGGGTCGGCGGCAGGGACGACCCAGCGGCGGATCGTGCGGGTCACGGTCTCGGATGTGAACTCAGCCACGAGGGGCCTCCCGCTGCTCCTGCGGGATAAGCACGTCCACGCCGCAGACGGTGCACACGCCGCCGTCCTCCAAGTCGTCGATCTCGAAGGGGAGGAGACCGGTACCGACGATGCTGGCGGGGGCGTGGTCCGGGCAGAGCAGGGTGCGCCCGTCCATGGTCCCGTAGGCGATCACTGGCGCCGCCTGTCCCTCCGTCGCTTGCCGTGTCCGCGGCTGGTGTCCGTCGCATGGGGGTCGTTCGCTGTCCTCGGCGCAGAGGCGGCACCAGGGCTGGTGGTAGGCCGCCCCGTGCCCGCACCGGCAGAGGGGCGGCACGGTCGGCTGCTGCGCCCCGCCAACGGCAGGCGCGTCGGCGTCCGCGTCACGCTGCCCCCCGAGGAGGGCGCGAGCCTCCGCCTGCGCCGCCCGGTAGCCCTCGCCGTACTCGCCCTTGCCGATCTCGGACCACGACCAGATGAGCGTGCGGCCGATGCGCGCCGAGTCGCTGAGCCATGGCTCGGCCTGCGTCTCGTCGCCGGTCCGGTCCGGCACGGCGGCCTCGACGGCCAGACGGCTCCCGTCCACGTCGTCGGCCAGCAGACGCGGCCACGGCCCGCCATGACGGCCGGTGATCCGCCGCTCCGGGTGCACGGTGGTGAAGTGCGCGCGGGCCCCGCTCGGAGTGTGGAGGGTGACGGGGGACGGGCAGAGGGGACACGGACCGGCGGTGAGGTCGACGTCATCCAGCGTGGCCGCCCGGTCGGCGGGCGCGGGCAGCACCGCGAGGACCGCGTCGGCGTCGGCGCCGTACTCGTCGGGCTCCAGCATGTCGGTGCCCCACAGGGCGCCCTGGCCGTCACGCTCGCAGAGGACGCGGCGGATGCGGTCCCGGAGCGCCGTCTGGGCGGTGGCGGGCACACGGCCAGCAGACGAGACGGCGTGCCCGTACAGGGCGGCAGCCTCATCCCACGACACCCACACCCAGGCGTCGTAGTTGCCGGTGGGCCAGCCGACAGCGCGGCCGAGGGTCTCCCAGATGCCGCCCTCGGCGTGGAGGGTGCGCGCCCAGTCGGCGGCCCAGCCGCAGCAGGTGCGGTCCTCACTCACGGCGGACATCGCTTCGAGGAGTTGGGCGCGCCCGCGTTCGAGGCGCTCGGTCAGGTCAGGGGTCTGGTCGGTGGTCATCGGTAGTCCTCTCGTGGCCGGCCGCACGAAACGGCCGGCAGGGGCGGGGTGGTCAGGCGAAGGCGGGCTCGCCCGGGTCGACCTCCGGGTGCGTGAACCGCACGGGCTTGCCGAGCTGCCGGGCGTAATCGATCTCCGCCGTGGTCGACGCGCCGATGTAGTCCCCGACCACCAGCACCTCGTCAGCGATGCGGATCTTCGCCCGGTGCAGGTCGTCCAGACGGGTCTTCAGCCGCTCGGCCTCGACCGGGTCCGCCCACAGCGGGTGCGGGCTCTTCATGTTGCAGCCGGGCTTGACGACGATCCGGCCGGCCGCGGTTTCCCGCAGGTCGGCCTCGGCCATCTCCGGCATGAAGCGGGTGGAGCCGCAGATGACGACGATGCGCGGGATGTTGAGGCGCTGCTTGACGTCGGCGAGCTTCTCTTCCGGGGTGAGCAGGTTGGGATAGGTCACGGTGGTCCTTCGGGGTGTGTGGCAGGGTGGGGTCACGCCGCCCGCTGGTGATTGCTGCACCAGCGGGCGGCGGCTTGCGGTCACGGGGCGGGAGAGGCGGCGGGGTCGTCGTCGAACGGCTCCAGCAGCGCGAACGCGGCCTCCCGATCGCCGTGGAGGTACTCGACCGCGTAGTCCCCGAGCCGGTCCCGGCGCAGCCAGCCGCGCTGCTCCGCGATGAACCCCTGGTCGTCCCAGGCGCCGTCGCCGATGTGGGACGAGGTCCCGGTGGCGTCGGCGCGGTCGAGGCGGGAGGGCGGGAAGCCGTACTCCAGCGCGGTCTCGCGGGACCAGACGCCGGCGGGCATCTCGCAGATGTTGGACCAGCCGATGTACATGTCCTTGTCGGGGGCGGCCTTCACGAGGAGGCAGCGCAGGCGCGGGTCGTGGCTGGCCTTCTCCTCGGCGAGTTCGGCGGTGAGGCGGCGGACCTCGGCGAGCAGCGCGTTGACGTCGGTCGGGGCGTGGGCGATGAACGCGGCGTCGGCCTGGACCTGCGCCCAGTCCTCTTCGGCCGTCCACTCCCGGTGGGTCGGGTCGTTGTCCAGCGGCTCCTCGTCGAATCGGGCGATCGTGCGGCGGGCGCTGTAGCCGCAGCCGGTCTCTTCGAGGTCGGCGGCGATCTCGATCAGGCTGTCGCCGCCGTACACGTAGACGCCCCACGGTCCGGCGGTGGCGGCCTTGCGTCGGGCTTCGATCTCGTCGAGCTGCTGCGGGGTGAGCGGGGCGGGTGTGGTCATGTCGTCTCCTGGGGTGTGGCGGGTGGGTGGCGAGACGGTGCGTCTCGTTGTGATGGGTGTCCGGGTTGCCCAGGTCAGGCGGGGGTGAGGCGGGCGGGGCAGAACTGTGCGGCCTTCTCGCCTGCGAGGCTCAGCCACATGAACTGGCCGACGGTCAGGTTGCGGTCGGTGTGGAAGAAGCAGTCCGCGTACTCGGGGTGGCCCTTGGCGGTGAGGATGGGCCGCAGGTACGGGATGGCGTGTTCGGCGATGGTGCGGGCGGCGGTGTTGGGGTCGCTGTAGTCGACGGTGATTGGGGGGATGTGCCAGGCGGGGCCGAACTCGACGAGGTAGGTGGTCATGGCGGGTTTCCTTAGGCGGCGGGTTGGATGGGTCGGAGGTGGGGGCGTTTTTCGTTGTGGGCGCCGATGGCGGTGCAGAGGTCGTGCCAGTGCTGGTCTTGTTCTTCGGGGGTCCAGTGGTGGTGGGGGTTGGTGGGTTGGGGTTGGTCGGGTGGGGGTGCGGGCCGGACGGGTATGGCCTCCAGAAGCAGGCGCTCCAGCGGGCTCACAGGGCGCCTCGCAGTCCGGCGGCGAGTTGCTCGTCGGTACCGCGGTCGAAGAGGTCGATGAAGCCGGTGGTCTCCTCGTTCTCGCGGGCGCGGGACCAGTCGCGGGCGCACAGCCAGATGACGGGCGGCTCGGCCTCATCCCAGGGCTGCTGTTCGCGCACGTACCGGAACACGGTCCGGGTCTGCTTGCACCAGGCGCACGCGTTCTCGTGGGCGGTACCGAGGCGGAGGAGCATCTCCTGCCGGTCGAGTTCGAGCTGGACGTCGGCCCAGGAGGTGCCGCATCCGGCGCAGTTGCCGGGATTGACGATCGATCCGTGCGGGGGCTGGACGGGGTGGCTGTGCTTGCAGAGCGAGACGGTCATGTGTGGGCTCCGGTCTGGTCGGTGGTGGGACGGGTCAGGCGTCGTCGAGGTCGGGCATCGCCCACAGGCCGCCGAGCCCGGCGCTGCCCTCGACGAACCGCAGCGCGCGGTCGATGGGCCGGTACACGGTCTGCTTTTCGAGGGACCGTTTACAGGCGCGGCAGCGCCACGGCCGGCGGAGGGTGATCCACTGTGTGCGCGTGCAGGCGGTGCAGGTGACGCTGTAGGTGGACGGCCCGTGTGGGGTCTCCCAGTTGGCGTAGCCGGTCGGCGGCCGGTATCCGCGTTGGTCGGGTGCGACGCCGATGGACTGGCGGCCGATGATGATGAGTTCGCCTCCGGGCCACGCGCACCCGCAGATGCCGTCGCAGTGGCAGGCGCGGGTCTGGGCGAGTTCGATCGTCTTCTCGACGCGGGGGATGCCGGGGCCTTTGACTTCGATCCACGTGCCGAGTTCGGGGAGCCAGAAGTCGGGGATGTACACGGTCCCGGAGGGGAGGGTGATCGTCTCGGGCTCGTAGGCCCATTTGATGCGGCTGGCGTCGAGGGTCTGTGCCCAGTCGGCTTCGAGGCGGGACCGGAACGTCGTGCCGGCGTACTCGGTAGGGACGGCTTCGATGGTGGGTTCGTCGGTCACCGGACGCTCCTCAGTCCGCGGCGGCGGTCGGGGCCGTCGAAGCTGACGATGGTGGCGGTTTGTGCGAGGCGGGAGGCGAGTCTGTCTCCGAGGCGGGTGACGAGGTCGGGGGCTGCGGCGTGGCCGGTGCGGACGGGCAGGTTGGTGGTGATCAGCAGCGGGAGGGATTCGTTGTACCGGTAGTTGACGATGCGGGTGGTGGTCTCCTCCGTGAACTCGGAGAGCTTCTCCGTGCCGAGGTCGTCGAGGAGGA
Source organism: Streptomyces sp. NPDC088812 (assembly GCF_044750285.1). Classification (NCBI taxonomy): domain Bacteria; kingdom Bacillati; phylum Actinomycetota; class Actinomycetes; order Kitasatosporales; family Streptomycetaceae; genus Streptomyces; species Streptomyces sp. NPDC088812. The sequence goes on from NZ_JBIVJP010000034.1 coordinate 65,711, forward strand.
GCAGCGGAATGCGGCACAGCCGCTTCAGCTCGTGCTCGCTGCTCTTGTCGCTGCCGCCGGGGCGGAGGAGGCCGTACAGGTCGGGGGCCGTCGTGGCGATCATCTGGAAGTTGCGGGGGCCGGCTTCGGCGATACGACGCAGCGCCCCGTAGGCCTGATGCGTCTTGCCCGTACCGATGGCGCCGTGGAGGACGAGGAAGCCGGCGTCGCGGATGTTGGCGGCGGCGCGGTCTGCCCAGGCTTGGATCACCGGGTGGTCGGTGGTGGCCTGGCGGTAGCGGTAGGGGACTGCGGTCTGCCAGCGGGTGAGGGCGAATTCGGCGCGCTGTCGGCGGTGGTATTCGGGGTGGCCGGGCTCGTCGGGGGTGGGGGTGTCGTCGATGGGGCCCGCGGTGACGTTCGGGGCGTGTTCGGTGATGCCGGCCATGAGGCGGGCGAGCATGGAGGGCCGGTTCTCGGCGAAGGACTGCGGTTCGGGCATGGGGTGCTCCTCAGAAGTAGCCGAGGTCGTTGGCGTAGTCCTCGGGTGAGGGCTGCTTGTAGGGCTGGTAGCCGCCGGACACCGCGCGCAGCGGGGGGCGCTCGGTGCCGGGCGGGGGCAGCGGAGGAAGTTCGCCCCAGCCGCGCATGAAGTACTTGGCAGAGTCGACGTTCATGCGGGCGGCCGTCCTGACGGCGTACTCGATGAGGGCGGGTACGCCGCTCTTCTCGATCAGGGCGAGGACGGGAAACCAGCCGTTGCCGGTGAAGGGCCAGCGGACGACGACGCCTGCTGCGGTGAGTCCGTCAACGAGTGGGCGTGCGATTTCTGGGATGCCGTAGCCGAGACGATCAGGAGCGGGCTCCTCCTGCTTGCTAGCTGAGGGGGTAGTTGAGGAGGGGAAGAGAGGGGTAGGGGTCCCGGATTCCGGGACACTGACGTCCCGGATTTCCTGACACTGAGACGGGTCAGTGTCAGGAGTTTCGGGACACTGAGGGTTTTCGTCAGTGTCAGGAGTTTCGGGACGCTGAGACGGCTCAGTGTCGGGAGAACTGGGACACTGAGGAGGGCGCTCAGTGTCAGGGATTCCGGGACACTGAGACACGGGGAACTTCGAGATCTTGTACTTGGCGGTGCCGTTCTTCTGGCCGGCCGCGAGCTTTTCGAGCACGCCCTTGGCGATCAGTGACTTGAGCACGGCGTAGAGCTGCGAGCGGCTCAGCTTGGCTCCGCGCAGGACCTCGGGGCGTTCCACGCTGTTCCACGTGGTGCGGGTGTCTTCGTTGGCGTCCTCGGCCAGGACGACGAGGAGGAGCTTCTCCCTGTGCGTCAGGGCCTCGGGTGCGTTGGTGAGCACCTCGACTATCAGGCGGATCCCCACGTGGTCTCTCTTCTCGCTGGTGTTTCTCGGTTCTTGGCAGGCGCGAGCGGGGCTCTTGGGCCTGCCCTCGAACACACCGCCATTGTATCTCTGGTGTATAGACAGTGCATAGCGTTGCGAGGTGCGAGAGGGGGTGGGTGTATCGCTGATGCGCAGACAGCCGCTACGCTGGGGTCATGGCCAGCAACCCGACTCCGCAGCGCGTGATCCGTGTCGATGACGAGACGTGGACCGCGTACGGGCAACTCTGCGAGGAGAAGGGCATTGCCCGGTCCGCCGACCTGCGCATGTACATCAAGCGCGAGGTTGCCGAGTGGCAGAAGCGCCAGCGCGATGCCGGCGCGGCCCGGAACATCGCCGAGTCCTGACACCGTCCTCCTCCTGTCCTTCGGGCCCCGCCGTTGCGGGGCCTTTGTCGTGCGCCTACGCGATCCGTCCGGCCTGCGCGGCCCGCGTCCCTCTCCACACCGCGACCGCGGATCGTTCACCGGTCGGCCGGCTGGAGCGGTCGAACGTGACGTGCTCGATGAGCCGGTCGCGGACCAGGGAGAGGACGAGGTTTCCCCAGTCGGCGCGCGGGTTGGGCGGCTCGGGGAGGTCGTTGTCTTTGGCCACCTCGTAGCTCGTGAAGAGCCGTCCGGTGCGGGCGGCGGCGACGAATGCGGGCCGGACGAGATCGGCCCACTCGGCGTAGGTGAGGCCGCTGGCCGGGGTGGGGAGGGTGCCGTCGAGAGTCGGTTGTATGGGCATCGGGTCCTCCGGGGTTACTGGCCGACGGGGTGGCCGCAGCTTCCGCAGAACCCGCGGTGCGGGCTTGTCGGGGCGGCGCATCGGGGGCAGGTCACGGGCGGCCTCCGCGCTTGCGGAAGCGGACGCCGGCCTCGAGGAGGAGGGTCCTGGTGCAGCCGTAGGAGCGTTGGATCTGCCGGGCGGTGGACTGGATGGTGCAGCCCTCGAGGTAGAGGCGGGCGGCTTTCTCGCGGAGGCGGATGCGGGCTTCGCCGCGGGTGGGGATGCCGGTCATGCAGGGTCCTTTCTGCTGGGTGGGCCCGCCCCGCGGGGGGTGGTCGGGGCGGGCCCGTGGCGGCCGTGGGGGCGACCGCCGGGGAGGAGGGTCAGGTGTTGCGCTGATCGATGGCGAGGCGCGTGATCCCCGCGACGTCGACCAGCAGCGCGCACACCGAGTCGACGTACTGGTAGCCGTCGGAGTGCAGCGCGGTCTGGAACAGGGCGAGGGTGGTGGCGGTGTCGCCGTTGCAGTACGCGACCAGGAAGCGCATCGCGAACGCCTTCGCCGGGTCGTCGTCGAGGGCGCCGGGCTTCAACTGCTCGAAGACCCACATGTCGCCGTTCTCCGGGCGCGCGGCCTGCTCGCCGTAGATCTTCTGGAGCATGAGCTTCCCGGCCTCGGCGATGGCGCAGCAGGCGCCGTACATGAGGTTGTCGTCGGACTGGCTGCCGAGGGTGGTGATGGTGTCGGCAGCGCGTTCGGCGTCTCCGGCGACGGCGTAGGAGATGGCGTCGAAGACGAGGGTGGAGGCTTCGCGGGTGTCCATGTCGTGTTCTCCTGTTGTGGTGGCCCGCCGGATTCCGCCCGGCGGGCCGCTTTCGTGTGGGCGGGTTCAGCTGTTGGAGCGGATCGTCCGCGTGGACACCCCGAACTCGACGGCCAAAGCCGTCACGGTCTCGCCGTCCGCGATCCGGCGGCGGATCTCGTCCCGCTGCTGCGGGGTGAGCTTGGTCCGCTCGTAGTAGGCGGGCGCGGGCTGGCGGCCGTTGTTCCAACCGCGCTGTGAACTGGTGGCCATCAGACGTCCTTCCGGGCGGGGCATTGGGTGCGGTGTGCGCTGGTGGGGTCGGAGGCGACGAGATCGGCGACCCGCTGCTTGCCGGTGGCTCGGCGGTGCGCGAGACACAACCCGCACAACCAATCCGCGACCGGCACCTGACCGGCACGAATGTGGAGACCGCCAAGCCAGCCAGGCATCAGACCGCGAGCTCCCGCGACGTGCCCGCCCGCCGGAGCCGGTTGTCCGCGTCCGTGTGCGCCTGCCGGCACGGCCCGCAGATCGCCGTCTTGTCCCTCTGGTGCTTGCGGTAGCCGGAGTTCGTGCCGCAGCGGGCCGGCTCCGGGCTCTTCCGCTTCGCCTTGGGCTCCGGGGAGTCTTCGACGTAGCGGACCTTGACGCCGCGACGCCGCAAGATCTGCTGCCGCTCGCCCTCGGACAGCCCGCCCCACACGCCGTAGGCCTGGCGGGTGTCGAGCGCCCACTGCCCGCACTGCTCCATGACCGGGCAGGTCCAGCACACGGCCTTCGCGTGGCGCTCCGCGGCCTGCGCGGCCGGGGAGGAGCCAACGGGGAACCAGTCCTCCGCGTCCTCACCCTCCGCTCCGCACAGCGCGCTGTCGCGCCAGTCCGCCTTACGGCGCGTCTCGGGAACAGATCCGGTGTAGGCGCTCATACGGCGGCCCTCCTGTACTCGCGCAGAATGTCGGTGACGGTGGTGAAGCCCATCCCGAGACGGGCCGCGATCTCCTCCGGGCGGATACCGAAGCCAGCCAGGTGCTCGATCTCCTGACGGCGCAGCTCGGCGAGCTCGTTACGGGTCAGCTCCGGCTCCGGCAGGTCCGCGTCGGGCCGCGCGTCGGGGTTGTCGATGGTGTGCTCGTCCCAGGCGGCCGGCCCGTGCCAGCCACGTTGCGCGGCATGGGTGCGAGCCCGCTGACTGCGGCCGGGGGTGCGGGACAGGTGCCGGTATGCGACGGCGACGGCGCCAGCGGTGGTGGCGCGGACGTGCGGGAGTTCACCGCGGGCGATACGCCCGAGTGCGGTCTCGTACAGGCCGAAGCGGGGGGCGAGTTGGGCGACGGGCCAGCCGATCGCGATGAGGGCGCGGACGCGGCGCACGGTGCCCGTGGCGTCCACGTCGCGGGTGTCGGACGGGGGCTCGCTGAGGGGGATCGCGAGGATGGCGCGGGCGGTGTCGTTGGCGACTTCCCGCTGCCCGGCGAGGACGGACCCGACGACCCGATGGGCGAGGCCTGTGGCACGCCTGATCTGTGCCTGGGTCCAGCCCGCCGCCAAAAGGAGTTCGATGTGGTGTCGGGTCTGGGAGGCGTCGGTGCGGCGGCGCTGGCCGCGGTGGTGGTCGAGCCGGATTCGGCTCATGTACTGGTAGTCGGCTTCCCTGCACTCGGGGAGGCGGCAGCCGCGGAGGTAGCAAGCGCGGGACGGGGTGTGCTGCTCGTGGTCGAGCCGGGGCCCGGCCGCCGTGGTGGCGGCCGGAACCTCGGGCAGAGCAGGGGCGGTCATCGGTTCCCCCCGATGTGGATGGTCACATGGCCGTGTGCGTCGCAGCGGTGGGCGCCGTCGTGGACGACGACCGGCACCTCCGCGCGGCAGCCGATGCAGTACCGGAACGCCGCGGTCGGCCAGCCCGGCCCGTGGACCGCCAGCGCCGGGATCAGCACCCCCGCGGGCACGTACTCCTCGACCGGACGCCGGCGCGGCCCGCGATGCTCCCCGCGCGTCCCCCAGCCGCGGCCGATCATCGTCATGCCGACACCGAAAGCCATCAGCGTGGACGCCACAGCGGCGTGAAAGTCGCTCACGACGCCACCCCCTTCGAAGCCTTGTAGCCGGGCTGCCAGGGGCTGCTGTCCTCGATCCGGCCGCCACCCAAACCGACGGCGTCGTCGAGACGCTTCTGCAACTGGTCCGCGCGGCGCTTCTCCGCCGCCGCCCTGGCACGCCACTCGGTGACCGTGCTCTCAGCGACCTGCTTACGGGCGGCGGCGAGGTCGTTCGTCAGGCATTCGTTGACGATGCAGGCGTCGGTGTACTTCTCGTCAGCCTCGGTGAACTGGCTGGCCGCGGTTTCGGCGGCCTTCCGGTAGGCGTCGCGGTCCTTGGCGAACTGGTCGCGCTCCCCGCGCAGCCGTTCACGGTCGGCGTCCACGGCCTCGTAGCGGCGGCGGGAGACGAAAGGCCATCTCATAGCGGTTTCTCCGTTCAGAAGTTCTGTGGTGTGCTGGGTGCCGGCCGCCCCGCACTTCGCCTGCGGGGCGGCCGCATTCGTCAGTGCTTCAGCAGGGGGTTACCGGCTCCGTAGGTGGCCAGGTACTTGGACACCTCGTGTTGGCGGTTCTCGTAGATCCCGACAGCCAAATTGCAGTTGGTGCAGAGCAAGGCTCGTACGGCGCCGGTGGCATGGCAGTGATCGATGGCAAGGCGCTTGCCGGTGCCTGGCGCCTTCCCACAGATGGCACAGACGCCTGCCTGTGCGGCAACGAGCGCCTCGTACTGCTCGACCGTGAGCCCGTACTCACACCGGAGCTTCCGCCTGAACCGCTGGTCGGGCGTCTCGCCCCTCTTGCCGAGGCGGGCGGTGCTGCGACACGCGGCGCAGATTCCTCGGCGCTTGGAACGCTCTTTATGGAACTCGCCCTCAGGCTTGATCTCCCTGCATGTGTTGCAGGCCTTACTGATCACGGCCTGGGCTCTTTGGTCCGAACTGGACACTTGTGATCCTTTCTTTGCGGGGCGGCCGACCAGCAGGGGTCAGGTAGGCGAGCCGTCGGTGTCCCACGGGGTGGGCATGGACTCGACCTGGGCGATCCACTTGGCGCGGCGCTCTGTCGGACACAGGTCCGTGTCGCGCGGCTCCATGCCGAGCTGGTCCTGGATGTAGGCGTCCACCGCGTTATCGACGTTGAGGCCGACCGAGTCCAGGTAGGTCGCGAGTCCGCGGGCGTGCTGGTGGGCTTCGTCGCCTTCGCTCAGGGCCAGGCCCTCGGCGACGTGTCGGATCAGCGCGAAGCGCATCGTGTTGATCGTGTGCCGGTACGCGATCGTGTCCGCCATCGCGGTCTCACCCGCGGCGAGGGTGGCGTGGACCTGCGCCATCCGCAGGTGGAAGTCCGTGGCGACCGGGTCGGCGGGGTGCGGCTTGTCAGGACTGCTGACGAACGAGCCCTGGCTGAGGTGCTTCTCGGCTTCGGCGCGGTGGTTGACGCTCACTGGGCACCGCCGGGCGTGGCCGTCTCGGGCCAGTCCGCCGCCGCCCGCTCACCGGCCTGCGACTGCTTCGCCTGCTGCGTGATCTCGTCGACCGTCACCCGCGGCAGCGGAAATTCCTCGTCCGCCGTCACCTCACCGCGATTGATCGACTGGAACGCCACCAAAAGCTGCGCAACGTCGTGCTCCGTCCACTTCCCCGACGGCCGGCCCAACTTCGTCTCGATGCGGTCCTGCGTGACCCCGATCCCCTCGAACGCGCGGATCGCGTCGGCGATGCGCTGCGGCAGCGGCTTGCCGCCCCCGTCGGCCAGCGTCTTGGTGCAGATCTGCTTGGCCTCCTCGACGAACCACGGCGGGAGGATCGCGAAGATCGCCTCACGGACCCGTCGGGCGCCGTTGTTGGCGTTGTTCTCGTAGATGTCCCGCATGTCGGTGAGCTGCTTCGGACCGCCCTTCTGGTCCCTCTTGTGCGGGACGATGAACGTCGAGCTGTTGCGGGAGTTCTTCTCGACGTCCCAAGCGAACGCCTGCATCTCGGACTGGCCGAACTCGTCGTCGCGGCGCATCTCGACGAGGCCGTACTGGATGTTGCCCCAGCAGCGGGCCAGCTCGCGGGCGAGGTGAACGGAGGCGCCGGTGATGTTGCCGGAGCCGCGGGAGTAGCGGAAGAACGCCCGCTCGGCGAGGAACAGTTGCTGGCAGGACTGGCGCATCTCGGCGATGGCGGCGTTGATGTCGCGCGGGCAGTTCTGGGCGACGACGATCGCGGCCTGAACCTCGGCGACGGCGCGGGACTGCTCGACGGCGGTGCCCTGCCCGACCCTCGCTGGGGCGGCGGCCGGGGTCATGCGCTCGGCGGGGTAGCTCACAGGTACTCCTCGGTGTCACGGATGGCGGCCCAGGTGGGCAGGGAGAGGTAGGCGATCTCGTTGCTGTAGCCGGGCCACACCCCGGACTCGGTGCACTCGGCGAAGACTTCGAGCGCGCGCCGGTTGCGGGCGGCGCCGATGCGGCGGGCCTCGGCGTCCATCTCGACGACGGTCACCAGGTAGGGCGGGGTCTTCTCCTGGCAGACGAAGACGAACGCGGCGCTGTCGTCGGCGAGGTCGAGGGCGCGCGCGGCGGCCCGGTACCAGTCGTCCTGCTGGTGGTAGCCGAAGTCCTCCACCGCGCGCGCCAGGGCGGCGGGCTCGGCCGATCGGCAGGTCTTGTAGTCGGGGATGATGAGCCGGCCGGACCGGGCGTCGGGCAGCCAGTCGAAGCGGGCCCGCCGCATGACGCCGGTCGGCCGGTCGCGCCAGAACAGGGACTGTTCGGGCTTTCCACGGGCGGGGTCGAAGAGCATCGAGGCGACGGGGTGGCGGCGCAGGGCGTCGGCCATCGCCTGGACCTGCTCGTATTCGGCGGGCTTGAGCGGGATGTTGCCGTCGCTGCGGATGGCGGCGACCTCGGCCTTGACCGCGGTGGTGGTCCACTTGTCGGCGTCGACGCGGATGAGGTCGGGGCCTTCGCCGAGGACGAGCTTGTGGGCGGCGGAGCCGAGCTCGAAGGTCTTCTTCGTCTCGGTGGGGTTGTCCTGCGCGTGCCGGAAGAGGGCCGGGCAGGACGGGGGGAGGAGCATCCTCGCGCCGGACGAGGAGAGGGCGTACCGGTGGGAGTGGTACGTCTCGTTGGTCATGTCGTAGATGCCGGGCTCGGTGATGGGTTCCGGGCCGGCGGCCGGGACGGTGGTCGCCCCGGCCTGCGCGACGGTCGTCATCAGCGCCCGTCCTCTCCGGTGGTCTGGCACTCGTGCTGCGCAGCGAGCGCCATGAGGTCGATCAGGTTGTGGGGGCCGACGCCCTGCACGAGCTGGCCGCACGGCTGGTGCCGCAGCTCGGTCACGGTCCGGTCGGTGCCGTCGCTGAGGCTGACCACGGGCGTGAACTCGTTCAGGACCCAGCCGCCGGAGCCCGCGTGGATGCGGCCGGTGCGGTAGCCGGAGCGGTACACCGGGTCGGTCTCGTCGTCGGCCACGGCCATCACGGCGCGGGCGAGGCGTTCCACGTCTCGACGGTCGGTGAGCTGGGCGTAGTCGTCGGCCCCTTGGAGGGCTTCGATGTACCGGGCCACGCGCTCGGCGGGGTAGGCGCGGTTGGTCACGATCGGCCGTCCTTTCGGTGGCAGGGGCAGGGCAGGAACATCTGCGTGACGAAGGCGGCGACGGTTCCGGCGACGATGCACACTCCGGACGCGGTCGCCGGGTCGCTGATCGGGAGGAGACTCGCGGCGACGACCGCCGCACAGCCCGCGGCGAGGACCGCGAGGACGTACGTGATGCGGGGGATCACCGGTGGCCTCCCATCAGCGGCGTGTACCAGCGGTCGTTATCCGGGCCGCGCTCGGCGAGGAAGCCGTGACGGGCCAGGAACTGGAGATCGCCCCGTGCGGTGGACCGGCAGCATCCCCAGCCGCGGTCGCGGTAGAGGCGGACGATGTCGCCGGTCCGCCACGGGCCGGGCTGGGCTTGCATGGCGGTGAGGAGGTTGCGGCGGCGTTGGTTGAGGGCGGCCTGCCGCTGCCGGTGGACGAGGTCCTTCATCGCGGCGGTCACTGGGTCTCACCCGCCTCGGTCACGTCGATGTGGCCGTGGAACTGGTGCGCGTCCCAGTCGTCCTCGTAGTACGCGTACTCCTCCCACTCGCCTCGGAAGTGGCGCCATCCGAGCGCGGTGCGCTCGCCGTCGTCGGGGTGGGTGGTGACGGCGTCGCAGCGGAACCGCCAGTCGTCGTCACCACTGGCGTAGGTGCGGCCGGGCTGGAAGAAGTCCGGCGCGCCCGCCTTGGCGTTGTCGCGGGCGTTGGCGTCCTCCACCGCGTGGTCCAAGGCGATCCGCTGCACATCACCCATCACGACCTTACGCGCGGCCACCCGCATCGCCAGAGCGTGAGCCCGCAGGCGTTGCAGTTCGCCCGGGTACGCCTCGTCGTCCGGCGTCTGGTAGTCGGCGATGTCCTCCAGGCAGGTGATCGCGTCACGCCAACCCGCCCCGTACCAGACTGGCCCGGTCAGGGCGGTGCACTGCACGGGGATCGCCCGCAGCCGGCCGACGGCTTTCGCGATGACCTCCGTGCGGTAGTTGTCGAGCTCGGCGCTCGCCCGGTCCGGGTCGATCAGGGCGCCCGTGAGGCGGGCGTACAGCCAGTCCCGGGCGCTCACGACGCCCTCCGGCCGGTCTCGGGCTGCGGGTTCGCGGCGGGGTGCGTGATCAGCGACCCGCCCCGCTGCAAGAACCGCGACGTACGCCGCTCGACCTCCGTCAACTCCGCCAACATCCGGCGCACATCCGGGATCTGCACCGCGACCTGCGCCGTGTCCATCCCCGCGACGTCCTCGACCTGCTCCACCGCGGCGTCCAACTCGCCCTCACGAGCCACACCGGCGACGACCGCCGCCAACTCGTCGAGGGCGTCGAGGATCTCGTCGCGGACGTCGGGGTCCCCCCACTGGGCGACGAGCTGGACGAGGGTGTCGGTGCGGATCTCGTCGACGCGGAGCACGCCGTGGAGGTGGTCGGCGCCGAGATGGAACGACATGCCCGGCTTGCTGGAGTGGTTCACGACATGGCTCCCTTCGGGGAGGTGGTGAGGAGAATGAGGAGGGCGGCGGCGTCCCGGCAGAACTCGCGCACGGTGTGCCGGGCGGTGTCCCACTCCCGCAGCAGCAGGTACAGGGCCTCCGACCGGACGGCGCGGTCCACCACGGTCACGAGGGGGCGCGGCCACGCCCAGCACTCGGCGTCAACGAGGAGGAAGTACGGGACCGACACCGCGGCGGGGATACCGGCACCGAGGGACAGGAACGCCGCCCACTCGGCGAGCGTGTGCGTGTGGCCGCTCACTCGTCGGCCTCCTCGTCGTACTCGGAGGCGACCTCCAGCGGGGTCACCACGTAGCCGGTCGGCGACTCCGTGCCAGGGGAGCGAGGGATGCGGATGCGGACCAGTTCGGCGACGCCGTCCTCGTCGACGTTCCACGCCATGGGGGACACGCGGTCGTCCCGGAGTTCGTGCGCCTCGCAGTGCTCGTATGCCGCCTGGCGGGTGGTGTACAGGCCCATCCCGATCGAGTCGTGCGAGGCGCGGAACACCGTCAGTGGGGCGGCATCAGCGATCTCGCCCTCGTCCTCGTACCCGGCGACCGTCCACCGCTCGGCGTTCCGGTCCCACACCACCGACCACGCGTTCCGGTCGGTCAGTGTGCCGTCGAGGTCGATCCCCACCGCCATCCCGACGGAGTGCGCGGCGTTCAGGGCGTCCGCGATGGCCACCCAGTACGACCGCTCCGTCCGCGGCACGAACACCTCGGCGTCGTCCCCGGCGCCCGAGTCCTCGCGGAGGGCCTGCGTCGGCGCGAGCAGCCGCGTCAGCTTGTCCGCCGACGCCTCCGCCGCCTCGGTCAGCGCGTACGCGATCGGGTCCTCGTCCACCGGACGCCCCTCCGCCGCACGCTGCGCCAGCGTCACGTCGACCAGCGCGGCGTTCGTCGTCTGCCGCTCGGCGAGCAACTCCTCAACGCGGCACCACGGGCACCCTCGGACGTCGCCCTTCGCCCGCAGCCACGTCGAGTGGCCGGGCTCGGGGCACGACGCGGACACCCGGCCGTCGATGTCGGCCAACTCCAGCGAGCGGAAGGCCTTCAGTTCCGCCGAGATCTCCGGGGACATGAGCAGCTGCGCGGACTCCAGCGACAGCGCGATACCCGCCGCCGTCCGGTTCTGCGTCAACGCCGCATTGATGACGTCCGCCGCAGTGTTCACCAGCTTCGTGTTCACGCGGCACCGCCCGTCTCGGCCAGCGCCGGGATCCCGCGCTCCGCACGGAACTCGTTGATCCCCGCCTCGCAGCAGACAGGCTCACCCTCGACCGAGTGCTCGTCCTGCCGGTAGTCCTCGTTGGCCGCGTCCTTCGCGGACAGGACCTCCCACCGCAGACCGCAGTGCGAGCACTCCTCGCGGGTGTCCCACCGCTGCGCCATGTCGGCGACGCCGTCGACGTGCCGCTGCACGGCCTTCTCCAGATCGGCCAGCAGGCCCCGCATCTGGTCGTGGCTGAGTCCGTTGCGCCAGGTGTCCGGGGTGATCTCGACGCGGTAGTTGTCGCGGATGACCTTCTTCATGCCGCCACCGCCGACGCCTCGGCGTCCGTCAGCGTCCACGCGACCACCCGCACACCCCGCACGTCCTCCCGAACGGCCTCGATGTACACCGAACCGTCCTCACGCGTCCGCATGGACTCGGTCAGCATCTGGTCGTCCCTGAACTGCCGCAGCCCCGGCATGTCGTTGTGGAAGTAGAAGCGGAGCTCCGGCGCCCCCGGCGCCCACGGGCGGGCGGCGACGTCGAACTCGGTCGGCAGCACGCTCGTCTCGCTCATGATCTGCTCGGCCACGGACAGCGCAGTCATGAAGCTGTTGCGCTGCACGAGGTCGGCGGCCTGGGTGGCGGGTTCGGTAATCTGACTGGTCACGGGGACCTCTTTCTGTGATGAGGGGTTCGCCGAGTCGGGGGCTGCTCAGGCCGGCACAGTCGGAGCGGCCCTTCGGCGTGTGATGGGTCAGGCGGCGCGGGCCGCGGGCCGGGCGGAGACCGCCGGCCGGGACGCCGGGACACTGCCACCGGGCCGCGTCATGATCCGTCGGAGTTTTTCGACGAGCTCGGGACTGGGGTCCGGGGCAGCGTCGACGCACTCGTGGATGTGGGCGACGATGTCGGGCCCGAGCAGCGCGTGCCGCTCTTCGCGGGTCATGCGACGGCCTCGATGGGGACGCGCTTTATGACGCCGCGGAGGTCGAGGTCGTAATGCTCGGCCAGTCGCATGGCGCAGTTCAGGTCAGGCTGTGCCTCGCCGCGGAGGTAGCGGGATACGGACGATTCGGCGATTCCGGTGCGGCGGGCGATCGCGGCCTGGCTGTGGTCTCCGCGTGCCTTTACGACTGCGAGAAGGGCGGGGACGTCCAGACGGAACACGTAGTCACCTCCTTCCGTGGGGAGCGGGCAGGGGTTGTCGCTGGTAGCAGGAAGTTCCTTGCTCACGAGGAAGACTCTTACATGAACCTTCCTTGCGCGCAAGGAAGGTTGAGGGGTGGATTTGAATCCTTTGCTTTCGAACGTGCGTTCGTTCGCCCGAGTGACCGGTGTTAATGCAGGTCAGTGACGCAATGAGCGCCCTTGCGGGCAAGGAAGTTTCTGGCTATCTCCCTACCTAGGGCGGTAGAGTCCACGGACATGAGCGAGGGGACCCCCACACGCGCGCAGCGATTCCGCGACCTCGTCGTGCCAGCTGCCGAGCGGGCCGGCTACAAAGGCCACGGCGCCAAGGCGCGATTCGCACGCGATACCGGCATGCCGGAAGCCAGCGTCACCCGGCTGTGGCAAGGAAGCGCCGTACCGGACGGCCGCTTTTACGACGCCCTCAGTGAAGTCACCGGCATCGACCTGGGCACCCTCCTTGTGGAGGGTGGGGTTCTGTCACCCGAAACTCTTCAGTCACTGTCCGAAACTGACCGAACGCGGGTAAGGTCAGCACTCACCCCGGAAGAAGCGGCTGACCGCCTCGGCATCAATGACGACGTAGACCGCGAATACTTCTACGCCACCATCGAGCACCTCAAGCGCCGAGAACCCGATGCCCCAGACGACCGCACCGACCGGGGAGGAACAGCAGCGCAGATGTGATGCGGGGGTACAAATGGATCTCACGAGCAGTACGCGAACCATGGCCACCATGGCCACCACGGCAGCCGCGATGATGCTCGGAGGTCTAGGGCTCACCATCCACGGCGTATCGCGTGATCAAGCCTCACACTCCCTCGCGGGATTCGTCCTCAGCATGATCGCGCTCGCCGTCATCATCCTCACCGTGCTCCACAGCTGGATCACCGACACCCGCACCGAACGCATAGCCCTCGCGGCCGCGCAGCGCGAAGCGCAGGCCGAACGCACCCGCTGCATCGCCGCCCAGGCCGCCCTGGAAAACGAGCAAGGCCGCCTCTACAGAGACCTCGCTGCCGAACGCGCCGCAGACAGAGAGCGCCTCGAAAAGGAGCGGGCCGCCATGCACGAGCAGTTCGAACTCGACCGCGGCCAGCTCGTCAACGAGGCGATGGCCACACTCGCCTCCTGGATCGTCGACGGCAAAGTCCAGCCGCCCGAGCGGAAGACGAACCTCATCCGCTTCCCGAATCAGGAGCAGCAAACAGTCCGGACCCCGCAGCGCGAGACGCCCCGGGGACACGGAGCGGCCGGTTCCGGAACCCCGGCTCACCCACAAACGACAGCGTGATCCGCCCCGGTTCCAGCGTCCGCATCCCCAACCGGCTCGCCTTATGCAGCCTGACCGTCACCACACTCCGGATCACCTCCCGCTTCTGTTCCAGCGAAAGCCCTGGCACCTCAGGCTGCGTTCTCGTCGCGGGCCGACCGTTCCACACCACATCTGGATCCTCCGCGGTCAGCAACCGCAGCAGCAACGGCGACACCCCCCTGGGCCCCTCCAGCTTCTTCCGCTCAGCTTCCAACCGCGGCATGAGCGCCTGCTCCATCGCGGCCAGCGCTGCCACCGACAACTGCGGCCGGCCAGTTTCCGAGTCGAACGTCGCGGCCAACTGGCGCGCCTCCCGCAACTGCTCTTCATAGCCGTTGATCAGCCGCTGCGCCTCTTCTGCCTTCTTGGTCGCCTCGCCATCGTCCGGTACCAGGGCGGCCCGAGCCGCGTCCTTCCGCTTGAACCAGCTGATGACCGCTTCCTCAACGAAGGCGTCGGCGACGTCCTCCCGGATGGCGACGTTGCGTGCGTCCTTGCAGCCGAGCACGGTGTAGGCGCCGCTGCCGTGCGGGTAGGTGGCGAGGACAGCGTGGTCGCCGCATTCGCCGCACAACCCGTTGAAGGACAGCAGATGCGCGGGGTCGGTGCCCCTGTGAGTTACGCGTCCTGGGGCGGTGAGCTTGTCTGTGACGCGGAGGAACATGGCCCGGCCGTCGGGCGTTTCCAGGCCTTTGATCGGGTCCCACGTGCCCTTGTGGTAGTCGCCGTGGTGGAGGCGCTCGCCGAGGTAGGCACGGTTGAGGAGCATGCTCCTGACGTTGCGGTTGCTCCACGGGGCACCGTCTGGGCGGGCAGCCTCAGGCACGGAGGCGAGCCAGCGCACGATGGACCCGATCGAGTGGTCTGCGTCTGCACGGCCGAGAGCCCTGTAGATGTACTGGCCTCTGACGGGGTCCTCGTACTGCTTGATGCAGCGCTTGCGGCCGCCGACGACCGCGTATTCGCGGAGGTAACCGTAGATCAGCTTGCCGTGGGGCAAACCCTCTTCGGCCTGCTGCATGGCCGTACGCAGGTTCTGATCGCGCAGTCCCTCGGCTTCGTCCTCGGCGTCCACGGCGTGCATGGCCGTGGTCTTGCGGTCGTCGCGGCGGGAGAGGTCGTAGACCTGGCCGTTGTAGCAGAGCAGCACGTTGGCTTTCAGGCAGGCGTTGCGCAGCCTGACGTACGCCTCCAGATCCCGGTAGTAGCGGGCCGCGTTGTAGGCGATGACGATGCGGCGGACTCCGGCCGGGGCGGGCTCGTTGACGATCGTGGCGAGGAGGTCCTCGAAGTCCCCGCGGGCCTTCTTCGAATGCCGGCTCGCGGAGATGTCGGTGTCCTTGAACTCTCCGGCGATGCGCCAGTCGTGGCTCTTGCAGAGCGAGCGGCCGGTGATGAGCTGGTCTTCGACGGAGCCGCCCATCTTGAGCGGGTCGTCGGAGTTGCGGCCGTAGAGCCACGCTTCGAAGCGGACGTCCGGGATCACCAGGTGGAGATATTCAGGCGCGTACGGCATGCCCTGATGCTAGTACTGCATCGTGTCTTACGGCAGTTGTGGGAC